>CAVJGI010000063.1:0-12226 GCA_963649145.1 Ruminococcus bicirculans (ex Wegman et al. 2014)
CGGACAAGGAGGACGGCGGCATTTCCAACCCGCACTTTCACGTCATGTGTCCGATTCGTCCCATCGAGCCGAACGGCAAATGGGGCAACAAACAGCGGCGGGAATATGTGCTGGATGAGCATGGGGAACGTGTTCTGGATGAGGCTGGCAATTATGTGTTCAACGCCGTTCCTACAACGGACTGGGGCAAGCCTGAAACGCTGGAAGCATGGCGTCAGGCATGGGCTGACCTGTGCAACGCCAAGTTTGCCGAAAAAGGCTTATCATGCCGCATTGACCACCGCAGCTATGAACGACAAGGCATTGAACAGATTCCTACCGTCCATGAGGGACCGTCTGTCCGAGCAATGGAAGCGAAGGGCATCCGCACCGACAAGGGCGACTTCAACCGCTGGGTTCGCAAAACCAACGCCATGCTGCGGGAAGCAAAGAATAAAATCGCCTCTTTGCTGAAATGGCTGAAAGCGGTTAAGGAAGAACTCTCCAAGCCGCAGCCGCCCATGCTGAACGATCTGCTGATGACTTATTACAATAACCGTAATAAAGGCGCATACAGCACAAAGGCCAAGACAGCCAACTTACAGCAGTATGCGGATGCATTTCGCTTTTTGCAGGAGAAGCAGCTTTTTACCACCGATGATCTGGATGCTGCGCTGCATTCCATGCAGAACAGCATCAACGCGATGAAAGCCTCTGCCAATGAAAAGCAATCCCGCATCAAGGAGCTGGACGAGCTGCTGCGCATGGCACAGTATTATGTCGATGGAAAACCAGTTGCGGATAAGCTGGGAAGTATCCGTTTTGAAAAATCCAGACAGAAATACAAGTCGGAGCATGACGATACGCTGCGGACGTTTTATATGGCAGAACGCAAGCTGAAACCGCATTTCAAGGATGGCAAACTGCCCATTACTGCATGGCGCAGGGAGCGCGAGCAGTTGGAGCAGGAATATAAGGACATTCAGACGGAGCTTTCGCCGCTTCATGCCGACGCAAAAAAGCTCTGGGCGATCCATTACAACATCTACGAGGTGCAGCACGAGCAGGAGCGCCAGAACGCCGAAACGCGGCAGAAAAGGCAGAAAATTGAACACTAATTTGAACAGAAAAATCAGGAGGTACTTATGAACACTGATAAGCAATTTGAACACGAAATCGACCCTGATCTGTTGACAGAAATTGAGGAATGGGAAAAGGCTGACCATGACGAGCCAGCGGAATATTACTTCTCCAATCCAAACCCGTATGCACGGTCAACTTCAAGACCTACACCAACTCCATCTGGGACAAGAAGCAGCGAGAAAATCCCATTGAAAAACGAGCGATCTTTCCCAACGCACACGAACGCATTATTGACGATGATGTGTTTGAAAAGGTGCAGGAGATCCGCCAGCAGCGGCACCGGATGACCCGCACGGGAAGAAGCAGCATTTTCTCCGGGCTCGTCTACTGTGCGGACTGCGGCTCCAAAATGCTGTATGGTTCATCCAACAACGGCGATTTCGATCAGGACTTCTTTGACTGCTCCCTGCATCGCAAGCACAAAGAGAAATGCAATGGGCATTTCATTCGTGTCAAGGTGTTGGAACGGCTGGTTCTCAAGCACATTCAGGCAGTTATGGGGTATATCCTGCGCCACGAGGATTATTTCCGCACGATCATGGAGGAACAGCTCCGCGTGGAAAGCTGTGAGCAAGTCCGCATCCGCAGAAAGCGTCTGGAAAGCAACGAGCGGCGCATTGCCGAACTGAAAAGGCTGTTCATCAAGATTTACGAGGACAACGCCAGCGGGCGGCTGACGGATGAACGCTACGATATGCTGAGCCAGACCTATGAAGCGGAGCAGAAGCAGTTGGAAGCGGAAGCGATCACCTTGCAGCAGGAGATCGAAGTACAGGAACGACAGAACGAAAACATTGAAAAGTTCATTCAGAAAGCGCACAAGTATGTCGGCATTGAAGAACTGGACGGCTATGCGCTGCGTGAGCTGGTGTCTGCCATCTATGTGGACGCACCGGACAAGTCCAGCGGCAAGCGGGTACAGCACATCCATATCAAGTACGACGGGCTGGGCTTTATCCCTCTGAATGAGCTGATGAAAAAGGAAACGGCGTGACCGAAGTCACGCCGCACCCCTTGAAAACACAAGGTTTTCGCCATTTTTTGATTTTACTGTTTTACGACCACCCGGCTAAATGTGGGGAGGCATTTTACTTGTGACCGGAGGTGTTTTCCCCCCCATGCCGAAATCCCGCGACCGCGGCATTGATCTCATCAAAGCCGCCGCCATTTTTGCCGTGCTCGTCATTCACAGCTGCGCCTTTACCGACCCGGTCGGCTCCGCGCGCTGGTGCAGCGCGGCGGTGCTCGGCTCGCTCGTGCGGCCCGCCGTGCCGCTTTTTCTGATGTGCTCCGGAGCGCTGATGCTCCCGCCGGAGCGGGAGCTCACGGCAAAGCGCCTCAGGCTCCGCCACTTCCCGCGTCTGCTCGCGTCAATGCTCGTCTGGGCGATGGTGTATAAGGTCTATCGCCTGCCAGAGCGCGCTCTCCGTTCCCGCGCTCTGGCAGGCGGCGAAGGAGGTCCTCTGCTTCAATCAGGAGTTCCACTTTTACTATCTCCAGATCATGCTTTTAGTCTACGCCGCCCTGCCCGTCACGCGCGTTTTTGTCCGCGCGGCAAACCGGCGGCAGGTGGAATACGCGCTGCTTCTCTGGTTCGTCACGGGCATTCTCTGGCCCACCGTGCTCACTTACTGGCCCTTCACGCTGATGAGCGGCTATGAGCGCTATCTGATGAGCAAAACCTACGCCTCCATCGGCTACGGGCTGCTCGGCTGGTACCTTACGGCATATCCGCCGAAAAAATGGCTCGCGTGGACCGCGCTGCTCGCCGGCTTTGCCCTGACGCTGGGCGGTACGCTGCTGTGCTCACTGCGCGCCGGCGCGCCGGACGAGCACTGGTGGGAGGGCATGACGCTCGGCGTGATGCTCTATTCCGCGGGCGCGTTCTGCCTGCTGCACAGCGCCGGGAGCCGCCTGCGCCGCGGCAAAGCCGTGGAGTTTCTCTCCTCCGGCTCGTTCTGCATCTATCTTGTCCACGTGCTGTTTCTCTACATTTTCCGCGAGCACGGCTTCACCGGAACGAGCTTCTTCCCCCTCGCCGCCGTCCCCCTCCTCGCCCTCGCCCTGCTCGCCTGCTCCCTCGCGGTCTACGCGGTCTTGCGGAAGATCCCGTTTGTGAAGCGCTGGCTGATATAAGCAAAGCAAAACTCCCCGTCCGCGGACGGGGAGTTTTGTTTTTAACTGCTGATTTTTTTCCACGCCGACGGGCAGAGCAGGACCAGCATCGGGTAGAGCTCCAGTCTTCCGGTCAGCATGGTGAAGGTGAACACCAGCTTGGAGAATCCGGAATAGGGCGCGAAGCTTCCGGCGGGACCGACGATGTTCAGACCGGGTCCGACGTTATTGAGGCAGGTGAGCGAGGCGGTGAAGTTCGTCGCGAAATCCATGCCGTCGAGCGAGACGAGCAGGAGCGTTCCGAGCAGCACGAGCCAGTAGACGACCAGATAGCTGTTCACGGAGCGGACTGTCTCCTCGTCGAGCACCTCGCCGTCCATGCGCATCAGGCAGACGGCGTTCGGGCGCATCACCTTGCGGATGGAGCAGCGCGCGGATTTGAAGATCATCGCGATGCGCGTCACCTTGAGACCGCCGGCGGTGCTGCCCGCGCAGCCGCCGACGAAAACGAGCAGCATGAGGATCGTTTTGCTGAGCTCCGGCCAGTCGTTGAAGTCCACGGTGGAAAGCCCCGTGGTGCTCATGATGGCTGCGACCTGAAAGAGCGCGTGGCGCACCGTCTCTCCGACAGTGGCGAAGCGTCCGAGCAGATTGACTGTGATCAGTGCCGTAGAAACGACAGCAATCGCGCCGTAAACACGCAGCTCCTCGTTGCGCAGCGCGCGCTTTGCCTCGCGCAGGAGCAGGAGGAAATAGATGTTGAAATTTACGGCAAAGAGCAGCATAAACGCCGTGATGACCCACTGGCAATAGGGCGAATAGGACGCGGCGGAGTCGTTCAGAACGCTGAAGCCGCCCGTTCCGGCGACGCTGAGCGCCATGCAGACGGAGTCGAACACCGGCATTTTTCCGGCGATCAAAAACAGGAACATGATGACCGTGAGCCCGACATAGATGAGGTACAGAATCCCGGTGCTGCGCCGCATGCGCGGCACGAGCTTCGCGATCTTGACGCCGGGGCTCTCCGCGCGGAGCAGGTGCATCGCCTCGCCGCCGGAGCCCTGCCCGAAGGGGCTCAGGATGAGCAGAAACACGAGCACGCCCATACCGCCGAGCCAGTGGGTGAAGCTGCGCCAATAGAGGATGCCGCGCGGCAGCGAGGCGATCTCGGTCAGGATCGTCGCGCCCGTCGTGGTGAAGCCGGAGGCGGTCTCAAAGAGGGCGTCGATATAGTTCGGGATGGCGCGGCTGAAGAAAAACGGCAGCGCGCCGAGCAGCGAGACCGTCAGCCACACGAGCCCGACCGTCACAAGTCCGTCGCGGGCGAAGATCTCCTTGCGCTTCACGCGCAGCAGCGCGAGCGGCACGCCGAGCGCGGCGAGGAGCAGCACCGTCAGCGCAAAGCCGAACACGGCGGCGCGCTCGCCGCAGCAGAGCGAGATGACGAGCGCGGGCAGCATAAACGCCGCCTCCACGCAGAGCACCTTTCCGAGAATGCTGAAGATCATGCGGTAATTCATGCCTTACCCCCTCAGACGCTCTCGGCAAAGATGTCGTTCAAGTCCAAGATCACGCGGTTGCTGCCGGTGATGACGACAACGGTGTCCCCCGCTTCGAGCGTGTCCGCGCCGCCGGGGATGATGACCTTGCCGCGGCGGTTGATGCAGCCGATGAGGGTGTTGGGCTTCAAGCGCACGTCGCGCAGCATCTCGCCGAGGTGGGCGCAGGAGTCGGTCACATTGAACTCCAGCGCGTCGGCATTGCCGGAGGCGATGTGGTGGAGCGTCACGACGGAGCTGCCGCCGCTGTTCTGCATCGCGCGCACGTCGCGCACGATGGCGTCCGCGGTCAGGAATTTCGGGCTGATAAGGCGGATGCGCGGGTCGGTGACCAGGCTGCCGAAGTCCGTGTGGTCCACCTTCGCGAGCACCTGCGGCACGCCGAGCGCCGCGGCGTACATGGCGAGGATGAGGTTCTCCTCGTCCAGATTCGTCAGCACCGCGATGGCGTCCATCTCCGCCGCGCCCTCCTCGCGCAGCACCTCCTCGCGGCTGCCGTCGGCGCAGACGACGCTCGCCTCCGGAAACCGCTCGGCGAGGTCCGCCGCCTTTTTCGGGTCGAGCTCGATGAGCTTGACCTTGGCGTCCGCCTTCAGCAGCATGTGGATGAGATAGCTCGCCACGCGGCTGCCGCCGATGAGCATCACGTTGCGGGCGCGGCGGCGGTATTCGCCGACGGCGCGCAGGATGCGGACGATCTCCGTCGCCGGGGCACAGACATAGACCTTGTCCCCCGCCTGAATGGTGAAGCGCCCGTCCGGGATGATGGTCTCCGTCCCGCGCTGGACCGCGCCGACGAGGGCGCGGCACTTGATCTTCTTCTGGAGGTCCATCAGCTGGGTGCCGTCCATGATGCTGCCCGGCTGGGGGACGATCTCGACGATCTCCACGCGACCCTTCGCGAAGCTGTCGCGCCGGAGCACGCCGGGGATCTCCAGCAGGCGGAACAGCTCGCTCGCGGCGGTCTGCTCCGGGTTGATGGTCATGGAAAGTCCGAGGTCCTCGCGCAGGAGATACATCTGCCCGGCATATTCCGGCGTCCGCACGCGGGCGATGGCGCTTGCGCAGCCGAGCTTTTTCGCGAACATGCAGCAGAGGAGATTGAGCTCGTCCTCGCCCGTGCAGGCGATGAGCAGGTTGCTTTTCTCGACGCCCGCCTCCTGAAGCAGCGCGGCGCTGGAGCCGGAGCCGCAGAGTGCCATGCAGTCGAGCCGGTCGCTGATGCGGTCGGCGACCGTGCTCTTGCGGTCCACGACCGTGATGTCGTGGCCCTCCCCCGTGAGCTGCGAGGCGATGGCGAAGCCGACACGTCCGCCGCCGATGATGATGATCTTCATAGTTTTCTCTTCCTCCCAAGGCGGGATTTTTCCCCATTCTACACCCAAAACGCCGCGATTTCAACCGAAAAAGCGCAGCAAGAGAGCGATTGTAATTTTGATGCAACTCTGATATAATATAGGCCCAGACTTTATGAGGAAAGGAGCCGCCCATGGACGCTGCCCTTGACATTATCATGACCGCGGCGCGCTGGGCGCTTCCGGCGCTTGCGCTCTGGCTGCTGCTGCGCTGCGTGCGCAGCATGCTCTCCGAGCGCTATGAGCCGGAGATCTGGGCATATCTCGAAGGCGCGGACGGCACGCGCGCGGCGCTGAAGCACTGGGAGTGCATCGTCGGCAGGAGCCGGAGCTGCGACGTCGTCTTAAACCGCCCGGAGGTCGCCCGCGTCCACGCGGCGATCGAGCGCACGGACCGCGGCGGCTGGCGTCTGCGCGACCTCAGCGGCACGGGCGAGACCGGCAACGGCGCGCTGCGCGACGAGGGCGCGGGGCTCTCCGTCGCCGACGGCGACACGCTCTTTTTCGGTCCCGAAGCGCTCACCTTCCACGATCTCACCGAGGAGCAGCGCGCGCTGGACGAGCAGCGGCGCGAAAAGCCGGGTCAGAACATCAGTCAGGGCGCGACGCTGCTTCTGCTGACCGTGTTTCAGGCGCTGCTCGCCCTGCAATACACAGCCGTTCTGACCGGCGAGCAGCTGCTCACCGCCGTGCTCGGCTTCGGCGTTCTGATGGCGATGGAGTGGTGCTGCTACCTCATCCTGCGCGCGGCGGACCGCCGCGGCTTTGAGGTGGAGACGCTCGCGTTTTTCCTCTGCACCCTCGGCGTTTCGGTAACGGCTTCGTCCGCGCCGGACGAGATGGTGAAGCAGATCATTCTGCTGCTCGCAGGCTTTTTCGTTTATCTGCTGCTCGGCTGGTGGCTGCGCGACCTGCGGCGCACCGTGGCGCTGCGCTGGCCGCTCGCGGTCGCGGCGCTGGGACTGCTGGCGCTCAACGTCGCCGCGGGCGACGTCCGCAACGGCGCGGCGAACTGGCTGAGCTTCGGCGGCTTTACGCTCCAGCCCTCGGAATTTGTGAAGGTCATGTACGTTTTTGTCGGCGCGGCATCGCTGGACAGGCTGTTCCGGCGGCGGAACCTGTTTTTCTTCATCGCCTTCTCCGCCGTCTGCGTCGGCGCGCTCGCGCTGATGGGCGACTTCGGAACGGCGCTCGTGTTTTTCCTGACCTTCCTCGTCATCTCGTTTATGCGCTCCGGCAGCTTCGCCACGGTGTTTCTCGCCGTGGCGGGCGCGGCGCTTGCGGGCTTCCTCGTGCTGACGGTGAAGCCCTATATCGCCCAGCGCTTCGCCGCGTGGGGCCACGTCTGGGAGGACCCCTACGGCGCAGGCTGGCAGCAGACGCGCGCCCTCTCCGCCGCCGCGAGCGGCGGACTCACCGGCGTCGGCGCGGGACGCGGCTGGCTGCACACGATCTTCGCGGCGGACACGGACATGGTATTCTGCCTGCTCTGCGAGGAACTGGGGCTCATCACGGCGCTCTGCGCCGCGCTCGCGATCGTCGCCGCTGCGTTTTTCGCCGTGCGCACCGCCGCGCGGGGGCGCAGCGCCTATTACGTCATCGCCGCCTGCGCCGCGGCGGTGATGATGACCGTGCAGATGGCGCTCAACATTTTCGGCAGCACGGACATTCTGCCCTTCACGGGCGTGACATTTCCCTTCGTCTCGCGCGGCGGCAGCAGCCTCATCTCCTGCTGGGCGCTGCTGGCGTTCATCAAGGCGGCGGACACGCGCCCCGCGGCGAGCGCCTTCGTAAAGCGCAGCGCGCGGCGGCGCGCGCTCGACTGGGCTTACAGCGAGCGCGGCGGGACGGACGACGAGCCCGATGAGGGTGCCGGGGAGGAGGTGCCGGAGGCATGAAAAAGCTGACACGCCGGGCGTTTTCCGCCCTGATCGTCGCCGCCGCCGTGCTGCTGGGGCTCACGGTCTATGTCGTGCGCTTCGCGCGCCACAGCGGGGAGTGGGTGAGCTATTCGGCGAACCAGAGCATCTTCAAAAACGGCATGCTCATCGCCGGAACGGTCACGGACCGCACGGGGCTGGAGCTCGCCGGCACGTCGGGCGGCAAGCGCAGCTTCGCCGACGACGCGCTCGTCCGCACCGCCTGTCTCCACGCCGTCGGCGACGCGGAGGGCAACATCGGCACCGGCGCGCTGCGCCAGTTTTCGGGTCGGCTCTCCGGCTATAACCCCGTCACCGGCGTCTCCACCGGCGGCGGCGAGGTGCAGCTCACGATCGACGCCTCCCTCTGCGCCACGGCGTATCAGGCGCTCGCGGGCAGGCGCGGTGCGGTGCTTTTAGCCGACTACACGACGGGGGAAATTCTCTGCATGACGAGCTCTCCGAGCTATGACCCAACCGTCGGCTTCGACAGCGCGAACCCCTACTATGACAGCGTTTACATCAACCGTGCGCTCGGCGCGGCGTATGTCCCCGGCAGCGTGTTCAAGCTCGTCACCATGGCGGCGGCGCTCGAAAATATTGACGATCTCTATGAGCGGACGTTTTACTGCTCCGGCTCCGTCACGGTGGACGGCAGCGTGCTCAACTGCTCCGGCGTCCACGGGCAGCAGACCGTCGAGCAGGCGCTCGCGAACTCCTGCAACTGCGCCTTTGCGGAGCTCAGTCTGGAGCTCGGCGGCGACACGCTGAAAAAATACGCGGACAAGCTCGGCTTCACGGAGCAGCTCTCCGTCAGCGGCATCGCGACCGCGGCGGGCAGCTTCGACGCCGCGGCGGACGGCTCCCCCGCCCTCGCGTGGTCCGGCATCGGGCAGTCCACGGACCTTGTCTCCCCCATCGCGCTGCTGCGCTATGTCTGCGCCGTCGCGAACGAGGGCACGGCGCGCGAGCCGACGGTCCTGCTCGGCGAGAGCGGCGGCAAAACGCGCCTGCTCTCCGCCGACACCGCGGACGCGCTGAAGAGCATGATGCACTATAACGTCGCCGCGGTCTACGGCACATGGAATTTCCCGAATCTGAACCTCTGCGCCAAATCCGGCACCGCCGAGCAGGGCGACGGCACGTCCCACGCATGGTTCACCGGCTTTTTGGACGACGAGGAGCACCCCTACGCCTTCGTCGTGGTCATCGAGGGCGCGGGCGGCGGGCTCGCGAACGCGGGACCGGTGGCGAACACCGTTCTGCAGGCGGCGGTATCAAAATAAATCAAAGCACTTGGAGCTTAGAAAGATATGGTAGACATTTCGATCAAGGATCTCGTCAAGGCATACGACGACGGGGTGAACATCCTAAACGGACTCTCGTTCGACATCCAGTCCGGCGAGCATGTGGGCATTTTAGGCCGCAACGGATGCGGCAAGACGACCATGTTCCGCATCCTCTCCGGCGAGATCGGCTATGACGAGGGCACGGTGTCCGTCGCCTCCGGCAAGCGGCTGGGGCTTATTTCGCAAATTCCCGTCTATCCGGAGCATTACACGACCGAGGACGTGCTCAAGACCGCCCACGCGCGCGTTTATGCCATCGGCGAGCGCCTCGCCGCGCTTGCCGAGCGCATGGCGGAGGACTCCTCGCCGGAGACGATGCGGGAGTATGACCGCCTGAACGCCGATTTCGAGCGGCTCGGCGGCTACGACGTCGATTTTGAACGCGACCGCGTGGCGAATGGCCTTGAAATTCCCGCGGCGATGCGCGCACGGCTTTTCAGCCAGCTCTCCGGCGGCGAAAAAACGCGCGTCAATCTCGCGCGGCTCATTCTGGAGGACACGGACATCCTGCTGCTCGACGAGCCGACGAACCACCTCGACCTCCACGCCACGGAGTGGCTGGAGGACTACGTGCAGCGCTTCCACGGCACCGTGCTCGCCATCAGCCACGACCGCTGGTTCCTCGACAAGGTCGCCCAGCGCTGCATCGAGATCCAGAACGGCAAGGCGGAGTTTTACGCCGGGAATTACAGCTTTTACGTTGAGGAGCGCCAGCACCGCTTCGCCGAGCAGCTCAAGAAATACGAGAAGGATCAGGCGAAATACGAGCAGCTCAAAAAGGCGGCGGAGCAGATGCATCTCTGGGCGTTCATGGGCGCCGACAAGCTGCATAAGCGCGCGTTTTCCATGGAAAAGCGCATGGAAAAGCTCGCCGTGACGGAAAAGCCGCGCGTGGAGAAAAAGCTGAACGTCAAGTTTGCCCAGCGCGAATTTCATGGAGACGAAATTTTTCTGCTGGAGGGCGTTATGAAGTCCTTCGGCGAAAAGCGGCTGTTCCATGACCTCGACCTGCTCATCGAGGGCAGCGACCGCATCGCCCTCATCGGCGACAACGGCAGTGGGAAATCGACCTTCCTGAAAATTCTGATGGGCGAGGAGGAGCCGGACGCGGGCTATATCCGCAAGGGACCCAGCGTCAAGATTGCCTACCTGCCCCAGATCATTCGCTTCGCTCACCCGGAGCGCACGCTTTATGACACGATGCTCTACGAGGAAAAATGCACGCCGCAGGACGCGCGCGACCGCCTCGCCCAGTTCCAGTTCCCCGGCGAGGACGTGTTCAAGCCCGTCTCCGCCCTCTCCGGCGGCGAGCTCAGCCGTCTGCGGCTCTGTATGCTGATGCGCCACGACATCAACCTGCTCATCCTCGACGAGCCGACGAACCATCTGGACATCGCCTCGCGCGAATGGATCGAGGACGCCGTGGCGGACTACGGCGGCGCGCTGCTCTTCGTGAGCCACGACCGCTGGTTCATCGAGCGCTTCGCAAACCGTATCTGGGAGCTGAACGCCGGCGAGATCACGGATTTCCGCGGCACGTTCACCCAGTTCCGCGAGTATAAGGCGCGGCAGGAGCAGCTCGCCCGCGCGCAGAAGCCGGAGCAGAAAAAGGAAAAGGACAAGCCCGCCGTCCAGAAAAAAGCCGCGCCCCGCACGGACCGCCAGCTCGCCAAGGTCGAGCGGGAGATCGCGAAGACCGAGGAGCAGCTCGCCGCGCTGGACAGCGCCTGCGAGGAAAACGCCAGCGACTATCAGAAGCTGCTGGAGCTCGGCGCGGAGCGGGATAAGCTCAACGAAGCGCTCGAAGCGCTTTACGCGGAATGGGAGGCGCTCAGCGAATGATCAAGCAGAAGCTATGGGGCACCGCCCCGCGCCGCGGCTGGTGCATTGCGGCGCTCGCCTTAATTCCCGTCGCCGCGTTTTTCCGCTTTGCGCTCGTGGGTTACACCTATATCGCGGCGCTGCTCGCGGGGGCTGCGCTCTGCATCGCGCTCTACCTCCTGCTGCCGCGTTCGCTGCGCATCGTGCTGACGGCGCTGCTCTGCGCGGGCGTCGCCTTGTTCACGGCGGCGGAAATTCCCGTCGTGCGCGCGTCGCGCGGGGACGCAGACTGCGACGCGGACTATCTGATCGTCCTCGGCGCGGGGCTGCGCGGCAGCGTGCCCTCGCTCTCGCTGCGCAACCGCCTGACCGCGGCGGAGGAATACCTGCTCGCCCACCCGGACTGCACCGCCGTCGTCACCGGCGGGCAGGGCCCCGGCGAGGACGCGACCGAGGCGTCCGTCATGGCGGCTTGGCTCATCCGCGCCGGCATCGCGCCGGAGCGCATCCTCGTCGAGGACAAAGCCACCAGCACGGCGGAAAATCTGGAGTTTTCCCTCGCCATGATCGGCGGCACGGAGGGCGAGACCCTCGCCGTCGTCAGCAGCGAATACCATCTCTACCGCGCCGAGCGAATGGGCGAAGCCCTCGGCGTCACCCTCCACGGCGTCGCCGCGAAAACAACAAAGCCCATCCTGCGCCTGAACTACTTTATCCGAGAAGCCTTCGGCGTCGTGCATATGTGGGTGTTTGGGCTGTGAAAAAATCCAATATTTTTTAGGTTGATTTTCTCCTAAGATTTGCGTATAATCTTATAAAAGTCCAATGGTATGAAGTCAAGTAGGTGATGGAATAAGATTTTGAAGAAAAGTGGAGCAAAAGAACTGTGTTGGCTGTAAAAAGGCAACACCAACCCAAGCCCTGCCTCTGCAAATTTTGAAACAGGGCCTGTTCGTCGGAGCGGCAAGCGGTACGCTTAACCCTCT
>CAVJGI010000064.1:0-11981 GCA_963649145.1 Ruminococcus bicirculans (ex Wegman et al. 2014)
GGGATAACTCCATTTTCCAGCCCATATTCGCTTGTTTTTCGCTAAGTTGCAAGAGAACCCCCGCCTTCGCTGCATGAAAGCGGGGGTTCTTTGACGGGCTGAAGCGCCCGAAACCGACGGTTTCGGGCGCTTTTGAATCGTATGTTATCCTTATTCCTCTTCCGCGCGGCTCTTGGCCTCTTCGATGACCTTCTGCTGCACGTTGCCGGGGGCTTCTTCGTAGCGGACGAACTTGCAGGAGAAGCTTCCGCGGCCCTGCGTCATGGAGCGCAGGTCGATGGTGTAAGAGCCCATCTCCGCGAGGGGGACCTCCGCCTCAACGGTCTGCATGCCGTCGTCCGCGCTCATGCCGAGCACGGTGCCGCGGCGCTTGGAGGAGATATCGGACATGATATCGCCGAGGTTCGCATCGGGGATCGTGACCTTCAGGAGGCCGATCGGCTCCATGATGGTCGGCTTGGCGTTGGGGATGCCCTCCTGATAGGCGAGGCGCGCGGCGGTCTGGAACGCCATATCGTTGGAGTCGACGGGGTGGTAAGATCCGTCATACAGCGTCGCCTTCAGGCCGACGAGCGGGTAACCGGCGAGGACGCCCTTCTGGACGGCGTTGCGCAGGCCCTTTTCGACGGAGGGGAAGAAGTTCTTGGGGACGGAGCCGCCGAAGACTTCCTCGGCGAAGATGAGGTCATCCTGCTCGTCCTGCGGCTCGAAGCGGATCCACACGTCGCCGAACTGACCGGAGCCGCCGGACTGCTTTTTGTGGCGGCCGTGCGCCTCGACCTTGCCCTTGATCTTCTCGCGGTAAGCGACGCGGGCGGGCACGAGCTCGGTATCGACACCGAAGCGGCTCTTGAGCTTGGCGCAGAGGACGTCCATCTGCATATCACCCGCGCCGGAGAGCACGAGCTGGTGGGTCTCGCCGTTGTTCGCGAGCGTGAAGGAGATGTCCTCCTCGTTCAGACGGGTGAGACCGCCGGCGACCTTATCGTCCTGTCCCTTGGTCTTGGGCGCGATCGCCATGGAGTAGCAGGGCTCGGCGATCTCGATGGCGGGATACTCGACCTCGTGCTTCGGGTCGCAGACGGTGTCGCCCGTCTTCCACTCCATCTTGCCGATGGCGACGATATCGCCGCAGCAGCACTCCTTGACCTCGGTGGTCTTCTTGCCGCACATAGTGTAAAGGCGGCCGAGCTTATCCGTGGAGGCGGTGCGCATGTTGCGCAGGGAGAGATCGGAGGTGATCTTGCCGGTCATGACCTTCACGATGGAATACTTGCCGAACTGGTCGGAAACGGTCTTGAACACGAAGCCGGAGACCGGGGCGGCGGGGTCGATGCCCTCGACGTCGATCGGGGCGGGAACATAGTCCACGATCGCGGTGAGCATCGCGCCGGTGCCGATACCGGTGAGGGCGCAGGAGGCGACGACGGGGACGACGCTGCGGTCCTTGACGCCGAGCTTCAGACCCTTGATGATGTCCGCCTCGCAGAGCTCCAGATCCTCGAAATACTTCTCCATCAGCTCCTCGTCGGCGCCGGCGGCAGCTTCCATAAGGGCGGCGCGCATCTCCTCCGCCATGGCCTTGTCCGCGTCGGGGATTGCGATTTCGGCGCGCTTGTTGCCGTTCGGACGGTAAGCGACGTTATGGACGAGGTCGATGACGCCGGTGCCGTCGCTCAGCGGGGCGGTAACGGGGCTGATGATGCTGCCGTATTTCTCGCGCAGGGCGGAAACGACCGCGGCGAAGTCGCCGTGCTCCTCGTCGATCTTGGAGACGCAGAAGAAGGTCGGCTTGTTCGCAGCCTTCAGCATTTTCCAGCAGCGCTCCGCGCCGACGGAAAGCCCGTCCTTCGCGGTGCAGAGAATGACGCCGGCCTCGACCGCGCGCAGGGCGCAGGCGACCTCGCCATAAAAGTCAAAATAACCGGGGCAGTCCAGCACGTTGATCTTGCAGCCGCCAAACTCGACGGGCGCGATGGCGCAGGACACGGTGATCTGGCGCTTGATCTCTTCGGCGTCGTAGTCGCAGACGGTGTTGCCGTCCGTGACCTTGCCCTGCCGGTCGATCGCGCCGGTCATGTAGAGCATATTCTCGACCAGCGTGGTCTTGCCGCTGTTGCCGTGGCCGAGGATCGCGATGTTGCGGATGTTTTTGGGTTCGTAGCTCATTTGGGGTTTCTCTCCTTATATCGAAATCTTTAAGATTTCAAAAATTTACCTCCCGACGGTGCTTTAATACTTTAACGCCGCCGAACGAATCAATTATACACTATATCTTTTCCCCGCACAAGCTAATTTTTTGGCTTCTTTTTTGTGCAGTTCGACGAAGAAAGCAAAAATTCGTCCCGGCTGACCCAAAGGGTCCGCCGGGACGGTACCGTATCTTTTATCTTTCCAGCCCGAAGACCACCAGAATGAGCGGCAGGAGCCAGAGGAACATGAAGATCAGGACATTGCTCGCCGAGGCGCTCTCGAACGCGCCGAGCCAGCAGAGCAGGAAGAGCAGCAGCACGCCGAACACGCTGCCGACGGCGGAGACGATCGCCGCCGCCCGCGCGCCGGTATAGGTGCGCCGTCCGCGCTCCGCGGCGTCCACGAGCGGGCCCATGCCCTCGCGCGCCAGCACCGCGGCGACGCGGCTCGCGCCGTCCGGCTCCGCGCCGGAGATGCGGTAGCGCTCCGCGTAAGCCGGGAAGCGGAAGGAGTCCGTCGGCATCTTGAACTTGGTCTTGATCATCATCGGCGTGATGTTGAAATCGCGGATGGCGAAGATGGGCTCAAGCTTTGAGTGGAGCAGCAGCACGAGCGCGTCCTGCACGGAGCTGACGGGCTTATACTCGACGGTGAAGATCCCGACGAGCGAGCCGTTGATGGCGGTATAGACGCTGCTGCGGGTGCTGAGCTTCTGGGGCAGGCGAATGCCCATGAGGTTCATAAAGCCCGTGTTGCCGACGCAGACGGTCTCGCCGTTCACGACCGCGGTCATGCCGCCGCCGTCGTGGGGCTCAAAGCCCTCCACGCGGCTGATGGTGTAACCGTTGCGGCGGATGAGCTCGGAAAAGGGCGCAGCCAGCCCGCAGCCGCTCGCGGCGATGACGGAGCCGGTGTAGGAGATGACCTTGTCGGTGAACGCGCCCTCCAGAATGCGGACGCGGCTGATCTCCGCGGTGCCGCGGGGAAAGACGTCCTGATCCGTGATGACGACGTGGCGCGCGCGCCCGATATCGCGCACGCCGGACCAGCCGGCGATCGCCGCGCCGGAGGCGAAGAGCTTCTTCGCCGAGACCGCGAAGGGCAACGCGAAGCAGAGCGTGCAGGAAAAGGTCGCAGCGGCGGCGCAGAGCATGGAGATGCAGTGGACGACGGCGTTCGCGTGGCCGTGGGCAACGCTCGCGAGCAGCCCTAAAATGAGCGACGCGGCGAGCAGGATCGGCGTTAAGACGCTGTAGAGATACTCGCCCGCGTCCGCCTCCTCGCTGCGGCGGATGAAGCCCTTGACGCTGCGGCGGGACTTGAGCAGGGCGACGTCGTCCTGCGCGATGCCGGTCTCGCCGGTGACGGTGTAGAGCGTTTTGCTCGCGGAGAGCACGCGGAAGCCGGTGCGCAGTCCCTTGCAGCCGAAGTATTCGCCCCAGATCGCCGCCGTCATGGACGCGGCGCTGACGGCGCTCAGCGGGATGCCGAGCCCTTCGGGTCTCGCCGCCGCCATTACGGCGGCGTCCAGCATACTCAGCAGGCACGACGCCGCGACGAGCGACTCCGGCCCCATCCGGCGCCGGGCGATCCCGACGAGCCCGCCAGTGAAGATATCGAGCCCGACGATGCAGACGCTAAGCTCCATCACGAGCAGCAGCAGACTCACGACGCGCAGATTCCCGTTCAGCGCGCCGGTCAGCGGCAGCGCGGCGGAGGACCACGCGAAGGAGAGATAGATCATCACGAGCGTGAGCGCGGCGGCGATGCGCCCGCGGCGGCGCAGGGACGCCATCTGCGCCCCGTAGAGCTTCGCCGCTTTTTTCGGCTCCATCTCCGGCGCGTCCGCGTCCTCCGTCTCGGCGGTGGGGCGGTTGCGCTCGCCGGTGCTGCGCCGCTCCCGGCGCATCGCGACGAGCGCGAGCAGCGCCACGAGCGGGGAGAGAAAGCGCTCCCGCGCGCTTTTGGGCGGTGTGCCGCGGCGCGCCTTGGGCTCCTCCGGCGGCAGCTCGGACTCGTCCAGCGGCGCGGCGTAAGCGTCGCCCTCGGCGCTGTCGCGGATCTCCTCCGCGGCGAGCGCGTCGATGAGCGCCTCGTCCTCCGGCGTAAGCGTTTCGGGCTCCGGCTCCGGCTGCGGCGCGGGCTGCGCCGCGGCTTCGGCGGCTGCGGCGTCGTCTATGATGCCGCCGAGACGCACGCCGGTCTCCCCTGCGGGATCGTCGATGGTCTCCATCGCGATGCGCCGGCTGCGCTCCCCCAGCGTTTCCGCCGTTGGAGCAGCCTTCGGCTCCGCCGCGTATTCGGCGAGGATGTCCTCAAGGTCAAACTCCTCCGGGACCTCCGCGCTGGATATGTGGGTCTTGTTGTTTTCGTTCATCGAATCACCCAAAATTTTTTGGCTTATTCTTTGTTTGCTTCGCAGAATTTGCGCCCGCAGGCGCAAACAGAGTCAAATCATTTTTCGGCGCGACCTGTGCGTGCCGAAAAATTCTCTGCGCGGAGCAAACGTGCGCCCCAACGGGGCGTGCGCTGAGCGGAGTGAATCCTTTTCAAGTGGAATGACGAAGTCATTTCACTTGACGTTGTCTTAACACCTCATACATCACGACGCTGGCGGCGGCGCTGGCGTTCAGGGAGCTCACCTTGCCGCGCATGGGGATGCTGAGGAGAAAATCGCAGTTTTCCGCGACGAGGCGGCCCATGCCGTCGCCCTCGGAGCCGATGACGAGGCAGAGCGGACCGGTCAGGTCCGTGTCCCACATGCCGCTCGGCGCGTCCGCGGCGGTGCCGTAGACCCAGAGCCCGCGCTCCTTGAGCTCGCGGATCGCGGCGGGCAGGTTCGGCACGCGCGCGACCGCCATGTGCTCGGCGGCTCCGGCGCTCGTCTTGTCCACGATGCTGGTGAGTCCCGCGCTGCGGCGCTTCGGGATGATGACGCCGTGCGCGCCGACGCACTCCGCCGTGCGCAAGATCGCGCCGAGATTGTGCGGGTCGCTGATCTCGTCGCAGAGGATGACGAAGGGCGGCTCGCCGCGCTCAGCAGCGATAGCGAGGATATCCTCCACGGAGCAGTATTCGCGCACGGCGGCGAGCGCGATAACGCCCTGATGCGCGTGGGTGACGCTCATCGCGTCGAGCTTGCGGCGGTCCGTCTCCACGACGACGACGCCCTGATCGCGCGCCTTGGACGCGATGTGGCCGAGGGTTTTGTCCACCTCACCCTTCGCGATATAGATCTTGTCGATGCTGCGGCCGGCGCGGAGCGCCTCCGTCACCGCATTGCGGCCCTCGATGAGGTCCTCTCTGTCATTTTCAAACGGCATAGTTTCAGTTTTTCCTTACTTGATGAGGTATTTTTTGAGCGTCTCCGCGGCGTCGAGCTTCTCCCAAGGGACGTCGATGTCGTCTCTGCCGAAGTGTCCGTAAGCGGCGCACTGGCGGTAGATCGGGCGGCGCAGGTCGAGGCGCTCGATGATCTTTGCGGGGCGGAGGTCAAAGTTCTCCGTGATGATGTCGTCCAGCTCGTCGTCGGAGAGGACGCCGGTGCCCTGCGTGTCCACGATGACGCTGACCGGCTCGGCGACGCCGATGGCGTAAGCCAGCTCGATCTGGCAGCGCTTCGCGAGCCCGGCGGCGACGATGTTCTTCGCGATATAGCGCGCCATATACGCCGCGGAGCGGTCCACCTTCGTGGGGTCCTTGCCGGAGAACGCGCCGCCGCCATGGGAGGCGTAGCCGCCGTAAGTGTCGACGATGATCTTGCGCCCGGTCAGACCGGAGTCTCCCGCGGGTCCGCCGATGACGAAGCGGCCGGTCGGGTTGATGAAATAGCGGGTCTCCTCATCGAGCAGCTCGGCGGGGATGACCTTGCGGATGACCTCGCGCAGAATGCCCTGACAGATCGTCTCGTGGTCCACGTCCGCGGCGTGCTGGGTGGAGATGACCACGGTGTCGACGCGCTTCACCGCGCCGTCGGGACCGTACTCGACCGTCACCTGCGCCTTGCCGTCCGGACGCAGCCAGTCGAAGGTGCCGTTCTTGCGCACCTCGGCGAGACGGCGGGTCAGGCGGTGGGCAAAGGCGATGGGCGCGGGCATATACTCCGGCGTTTCGTCGCAGGCGAAGCCGAACATCATGCCCTGATCACCGGCACCGGTGTCGCCCTCGTCCGCCTTGCCCTCCTTGGCCTCCAGCGAATGGTCCACGCCGAGGGCGATATCGCCGCTCTGCTCGTCGATGCTCGTGAGCACGGCGCAGGTGTTGCCGTCGAAGCCGTATTCGGGCTTGTCATAGCCGATATCGCAGACGGTTTTGCGCACGATGGACGGGATGTCCACATAGCAGCTCGTGCTGATCTCGCCCATCACGAGCACCATACCCGTCGTGGTGCAGCACTCGCAGGCGACGCGCGCGGCGGGGTCTTTTTCCAGAATGGCGTCCAGCACGGCGTCGCTGATCTGGTCGCAGATCTTATCGGGATGTCCCTCCGTGACGGACTCGGAGGTGAAAACACGGTTTTTTCTCAGACTCATGGCTAATTTTTTGATCCTTTCTGTTGTAAGATATCATTTTATCATGCTTTACCGATAAAATAAAGAATTTTTGTGAAAAAAGAAAAAACTCCCTGCGATGCAGAGAGCTTCCGATTCCGAGCTTATTTCTCTTTATCGCTATCAGCAGGACCACCTTACGCCGCGCGCAGGTTGGTACGGGGTCGCAGAGCTGATCCTCTCGCCCGTTCGTGATAAAAACGTGAGTATAGTATAGCCTCCCCCGCTGCGTTTGTCAATGGGGAAAAGGCAGAAAACCGCTCCGGAAACGCAATGTCTCCGGAGCGATCTTTTTTTATACGTAATAGGGATTCGGCTTGAACAGCAGCGAGATCAGGTCGATGATCCAGCCGATGCCGAAAAGCCCGACGGTGAAGATATAAAGGATGCCCATTCCCGTCTTGCCCTCATAGAACTTGTGCGCGCCGATCCCGCCGAGGAAGAGGCAGAGGAAAAACGCCGTCCACTTGTTCCTCGCCCGCGCGCCGCCGCCATTATTGTTGACGTTCGAGTTGACGTTGGCGTTGCTGTTGTTGATGACGACCTGCGGCTGCGCCGCCGCGCCCTCCAGCTTTTCGACCTGCTTTCCGCACTTGGGGCAGATCACGCAGTCCTCGTCGATCTGCGCACCGCAGTGCTTGCAGAATTTTGTCTTCCCCTGCGGCGCACCGCACTCCGGGCAGACCTTGGCATTGTTGTCGATCTCTTTTCCGCAGCTTTTGCAGAACATAGAAATCTCCCCTTTCTCTTTTTTTAGCATATTATAGCCCGTTTTCGGGCAATTGTCAATATACAAATATGGCAATAATCTTTTCATATTGATATTGGAAAGGAGATCGCTATGATCGTTTACGACAAGCTCTGGGAGACCATGAAGTCCCGCGGCGTCAGCCAGTACCGCCTGATCCGCGAATACAAGGTCAGCTGCGGTCAGCTCGACCGCCTCCGCAAGAACGAAAATGTCAGCACCTACACGCTCTCCCAGCTCTGCGCCATCCTGAACTGTCGGCTGGAGGACATCGCCGAGTACCGTCCCGACGGCGACGCGGAGGGAGAATGAACGGAAAAGGACACGGTCCCGTTCGGGACCGTGTCCTTTTCCTGCAAATCATGGAACTTTCAAATCTTCCAAGGCGGAAAATTTGTCTTTCTCTGTCCGGATATCCGGATCCTGTGTCTATTCTCTGATCACTTTACGAAATAACGATAGAGGAACGTTACCATCTGCGCACGGGTGCAGAGACCGTCCGGCGAGAAGGTCGTGCCGTCGCCGGTGCCCTTGGTGATGCCGTTTTCAACCGCCCACGCGACAGCCTTTGCGTAGTAGGTGTCTTCCGCAACGCCGGAGAAGCTGCCGATGCTCTTCGGTTCGGGCTCTCCGGCTGCGCGCCACAGGAACACCGCCATCTGCGCGCGTGTGCAGAAGTCGTCCGGCGAGAAGGTCGTGCCGTCGCCGGTGCCCTTGGTGATTCCGTTTTCGGCCGCCCACGCGACAGCCTTTGCGTAGTAGGTATCTTCCGCAACGTCGGAGAAGCTGCCGACGCGCTTCGGTTCGGGCTCTCCGGCTGCGCGCCACAGGAACACCGCCATCTGCGCACGTGTGCAGAAGTCGTCCGGCGAGAAGGTCGTTCCGTCGCCGGTGCCCTTGGTGATCCCGTTTTCGACCGCCCACTTGACGGCATCCGCATAAAACGCGCCGCTCAGTACGTCGGAGAAGCTGGGTTTGTCCTCGTCATCCGGCTTTGTGTCGGGCCTCGTGTCGGGCTTTGTGCCGTGCCCCGTATCGGGGGTGCCGCTCTGCGCCGTCTTTACGGCCAGCTCACAGCTGGCACTGACTTCAGGGAAAATGTCCGTCGAAGAGGCAGTGGCGGTGATCGTCGTTGTGCCCGCCTTGTGAACGGTCACAAGACCGCTTTCCGGGTCAACGCTTGCAACCTCCGGATCGCTGCTCTCGTAGCGCACAGTGCTGCCCTCGGCGTTCCCGCTTACTGCCAGTGTGAACGGCTCGCTGTCCGTGTACTTTGTCAGAGCATCCGTCTCGAAACCGAAGCTGTACTCGACCAGAGCGAAGTCGCTGAAGCTGCTGACGATGAATCTGGCATAGCAGCAGTTGTTGTATTCGTAAATGTACGGGCGAATTTGCTCGATCGTTCCGTCTGATAGCTTATGGAGGATCACAAGGAAGCCGGGATTGATACCATCGGGTATCGGCATGTCGATGACAATGGGGACGATGAGCTGCTGCCCGTTCGCGCCATCGTTGTCGCGATCGACCGCGCCGCTGAGCTTCATGGAGAACTGAATGGCGTTGTGCTTCTGCGTATCGATAATGCTGCCCTCATCCGCCTCGCCGATCACGAGCGTGACGGACGACGTTTCTTCGGAAGCGGTATCGACGTTGAGCTTCGCGCCGATCATCGTAATGCCATTCTGAATGTCCTTTATCTTCTGAGGCGCGTCATCCGCTACCATGACGTCCGATTCGACGGCGTCAGAGACCGCGCTTTCCAGCTCCGCGATCCTGCCCAGCGTACCGGAGGACGGACCGCCTGTGCCGTCAAGATCTGCCGCCATTGCGGTGCGGAGATCCCCGGTATCATTTTCGAAAGAGCTCTGGACCTCATCGATGATCGCTTCGGGCTCGGCGTTCTTATCGATTTCATCCAGCTTGTCGTTCACGGAAACCGTGACCTTGCTTACGTCGA
Organism: Ruminococcus bicirculans (ex Wegman et al. 2014); assembly: GCA_963649145.1. Lineage (GTDB taxonomy): Bacteria > Bacillota > Clostridia > Oscillospirales > Oscillospiraceae > SVKR01. The sequence goes on from CAVJGI010000064.1 coordinate 9,449, forward strand.
ACGCTTCGCTGTAATCGGAGTACGCGCTGGCACAGTATACGGTGATGTCGCTCGGAATGGCGCGGACGCGGAAGAAAATGTTGTTGTTGCCGTTCTCCTCCAGAAGGTAGTCCGGAAGACGCTCGGTAAACACGCCGTCAGCAAAGCCTTCCACGCGGATGTCGAAGTTGTCGCCTCCGCTCCGCATTTCCTCCTGCCCATCCTCGATGTACCATTCGATTTGGTAGTAGCCCGCGGCTTCCTCGCCGGTGCCCTTCCACGAAGCGGCGTACTGACCGGACTGCTTTACCCAATCGAACTCATCGGCGTTTGGTGCCTGCAAATACTGGGACGGGCGCGTATAGGTCCATGCTTCGGACAGTTCGCTCCAATCGCTGTCGCTGTATTGGGTGCCGTCACCGAGGGCGCGGACGCGGAATTTATAGGTGCCGCCGGGAAGGTCAGCGTAGATAAAGCTGGTGACGCTGAAGTGTGTCACTCTCAATTGATCGCCGAAATTCCAAATAGGGTTCAGAATCGGCGTTGTGTAGTTATCGGCGGCGGAGTAAAGCTCGATTCCAAAATGGTTCTGCGTTGTTTCGTCGGTCGCATAGGACATGACGCCCATGCGCGTTTGGGATTCTTCCGTGATGCGGTAGTTTTCTCCGTTTTCGTCATAGTCAAAACTATACGTGTATTCCGTGTTCCACGAAAGGTCTGACGGCGTCGTCAGCTTAGCAAGGTCGGTGCGCACAAGATCGAACTCGAACGTATAGTTGAAGTTATTGCCGCCATTGCCGCTGAGCGAGACTCTGTAGCTACCGGCGGGCGGCAAGTTGTCCGCGTTGGGCGTAAGCGCTGCATAGGAGCCGTCTTCAGAATAGGTGATACCAAAGTTTGCCACTGCATCGACGATGCCCGACGGACCGTTGAACGAGATCTCTGTGACCTCAAAGCCTTTAAAATATTCCTCAGCGGCAACAATGTAGAACATATCCTTCTCACCGCCGACTTCGACCACACCGTTCAGATAAGCCGCGGCGCTTGCGGTGCTGCTGCTGTAAATGCCGAAGTGGGGCGGCGTAACGGTCACGGGGAGCGACGCGGAAACGCCGCCGGTTGTGTAGGTCACAGCGCCGGTACCCTCATAGGCAGTGGCTTCAAGCCTGACAGCGCCGTCTTCCTCAGAGCCGCGGATCACACCGGTGAAGCTGAGGTCGCTGAAGTTTACAGGTTCATTACTATCCTCGGTCCCGTAGTAGAAGGCGGTGAAATAGACAGCTCCGCTTGCGAGGGTGATGGAAGTCTGGGCTCTCCCGTTTTCTTCAGGGGTCCATCCCTTCTCCTGATCCCAATAGAGATTGCGCGCCATCAGCGAAGGAACGCCGTTTTTGAGGGAAAGCCATGCATTGTTCGTCAGCGTTTGGTCGTTGTGGCTCATGCTGAACTTGACTTCCACGCCGATGTTGCCGCTCGGAACGCTTGCATCGTCTTTCAGCGTGAACTGGAGATAGGCGGCGCCATCGCTGCGCGTTACTTCGAAAAGATCCTGCTCGGCGTTATACCATCCGGAGAGCTCGATGATCTCAATTTCGGGGTCCCTCGCGCAGAGATAGACCGTGCGGTCGTCCGCGGTGACCGTGAACGGCTTGTCTTCATAGATATACGCTTCCTTGCTCGCCGTCGGCTCGGTGTAGAAGCCGAGTTCGGGGAGCATGGTATTTACAGGGAATGTGGCGGTGCCATCTTCACGGTTATATGTGATCACGTTCCCGCCGTTGTCCGGCGCAAAGTCGCTGACGTGTATGCAGACGAAGCCTTCGGGCAAACCAAGCCGGTTGTCCTCTTTTACGGTCACGTAGTCCGGGAAAATGAGCTTATCGGCGCTGACGGTTTCTTGACTGCTGCCATCGACATAATAGAAGCAGCCGATGTGGTCATAACCGGGAGTGCAGTTGAGCTCTGACTGCATGTCCTCGCGAAGCGTCCAGTCATCGCCATTGTTTTCCGCATAGCAGAAGCAGAGCTTCGGCGTGTCGGTTTCGTCTGCATCGGCGTACACCGATGCGGCGGGAAGCACGGTCAGGATCATCATGACCGCAAGAGCAAAGCTGATAATTCGTTTTTTCATAGACAAATCTCCCTTACTTGATCAATTCTTTTTGTGCGCGTTTGGAATAGCTGCCGATTGTCTTCATCCGTCTGATAATTTTACAGTTTTCAAATTCCAAAGGCAATATGCCGACTGCATAGTGTGTAAACTAAAAATATGCAATTCCGAGCCGCCGTTGTTCCTTTGAAAAAATGAAAGCGGACAGAAAAAAGGAGCGGGGCACGTGCCCCGCTCCTGAGAGCGTGTCAAAAAAGTCTTATCAGCGCGGCGAAGCCGCACAATTTAAAGGCCTCCCTGTGCAAGGGAGGCTGTCAGCGCAAAGCGCTGACTGGAGGGTTGTAAGCTTACGAGATATCCAAGCTTCGCGTTTTCGGAAGCTTGGTAACAACCCCTTGTATAATACCCAACGAAGGAAAGGTTGGATAAAAGATGTATAATGAG
>CAVJGI010000065.1:0-11813 GCA_963649145.1 Ruminococcus bicirculans (ex Wegman et al. 2014)
TGCGCTGGGCGGTCGCCGCCGGGATCATCACCGGCATGACGGACTCCACCGTCGCCCCGGACGGCACCGCCACGCGCGCCCAGTGCGCCGCTATGCTCGAGCGCCTCGCGCGCTATATTGGCTGAATGAGCATTCCGGGGGAATTTTCTGCTTTCCCCGGAGGCTTTCAGATAATTCAATACTGACGTAATGCCCTGAAAAACCCGCGGACCTAAAACGAAGCTTCGTCACGGTCCGGGGTCGCGGCGCCGCCGGAAACGGCAGCGCTTCCCGCACTTGGAAAAGGGGACTTTCGATTTTTGGGTATTACGGAAAAAGGAGGCTGAGACCGCAAAGACCAGACCCACCACCGCGCGAAATACCCAAAATTCTGAAAGGAGAACTCTACGACAATGAAAACCAGAAAACCCCTGTCCCTGCTGCTCGTGCTCTGCATGATCATCTCCCTCTTCGCAGGAATGACCGTGCCCGCGAGCGCGGCGGCGGTGGAGACAGTGACGATCGAGATCACCGACAAAGCCGGGAAGACACGCACATTAGCAACTTGGACTTACGATGCAACAAACACGACTTACATCGACAGCGCTACCGGTGAAGAGCTTACGCTGGTAAAAGACTTTACCAAGGCGGAGAACCTGAAGGGGACTGTCAACGGCGTCGCGTATGATTTTGCAGATCTCGGTATGCTTGTCTATTCCGGCGCAAACAAAAAGCCGGACTGCCGTGCTTGGGCGGTGACGGCGAAGGGAATCTTGCTCGAAGATGTATTTACCTACGCCGGAGCGCTCCTGAACGCCGAGAAGGGTACGGCTGTTTTGAAATCCGACGATGTAACGCTCGCCGTTTACTGCGGAGCGTCGCATTCCGACGCCTATTCCTACAGCGCCTATTGGGGCCTTACCAAGTATTATTACCCGGCGTGGCTGGAAAAGACCCAGTCAGAGGGCACCGTGAGCGAGGCGGACCAGACCGGCGGCAGAGTCGTACCGGGTACGCTTGCCGTGATTGGCTACCACGGGACCGGCAAGCCGGACCTTTCTGCTGTTACACCCGACGCCGTTAATGCGCTTCGCTCCATGCAGGGTCAGCAGCAGGGGGGAGCGTTAAAAGACGTCGACCCAAACTTGGGCTTCAACAGCGTCTATAATATTGACAGAATATCCTTTACGCTGAACAAAACCTTCGCGGAAGCCGGGCTTGACGGAGAGCCCGGTTCCTGTGACCATGTCTGGGATGACGGCGTCGTTGTCACTCCTGCCAAGCCGGAGCAGGACGGCGTGAAGGAATACACCTGCAAGAAGTGCGGCGGAAAAAAGACGGAGCCGGTCTTCGATGAGAGCAAGAACATGGCGCTCACGCTTGCGGATGCGGAAACGGTTCGGAACGGAATCGTCGATTTGGCGATCGCACTCGATAAGAACACCGTGCCGGGCGGCTTCTACCGGATGACGCTGAAGTTTGTGCTTCCTGCCGCCACACGGGGGAGTTATTTTGATCTTCAGCTCAATAAGCTCGAACTCTCCGAGGCTTTGGCATCGGAAGGCGTGGTGGCTGCCGTCAGCGGCGACACCCTTACGATCACTGCCGCAAGCGGAAAAAAGATCACCGCCAGCGAGCTTGGAACGCTCTTTGTTGAGATCCTCAACAATTCCAATTACAGCGGTGAACACAAATATCCGCTGGGGCTGGAGACCATCGAGTTTCTGAATGAGGACGGCACCGCGCTGCCGTCTCCCGCCGTAACGCTCACAGGCGCCAACATCGTCGGGACCGACGAGCATCTGCTTACGATCACCGCCGGGGCAGCTGAGCACGGCTCTATCCAGCTTGCAACCACGGAGGAAGGTGCGGTTCCGAGCAACAGTCTGTCGATAAAGCGCGGCAACATCAAGGTCGTACCTACGCCGGACGCGGGCTACGCACTGAAGGCGCTGACGCTTGTCAGCAAGAGCGGCACGAGTGAAAAGCTTTCAGTCAATGCGACCTATACTGTCGGTCTTTGGACAATGAAGGAGGACAGCACGATTGTTCCTACCTTCGCCGCGACGAAGACTGTTACCGTAGATAATACGAAAAGCACCAACGGAACGATCAGCTGCGCCACGAGCAGCTGCATCGTCGGGGATAAATGCAAAGTTACCTTCACGCCCGACACCGGCTACGGCAAGGGCACCCTTTGCTATCAGGTGGAAGGCAGCGATGAGATCGTCCGTCTGCCGAACACCAATCAATTCACAATGCCGGACGGCAACGTGACCGTCTGGATGGAGTTCGCGAAGCTCTATAACATCACGCCAACCGTGCTGCCCAACGCAAGTGCGGTGACTTTCACGAGCCTTTCATCTGCCGTTGCGGAGGGGGCTGAGGTTTCTTTCCGGGTAACAGCGAGCGGCACATTCCAGATCATCAAGGTTGAATACAGCACAGATGGGATCGCTTGGACGGAGATCACAAAGAGCGGAATATACTATAAGTTTCCCATGCCTTCCGCAAATGTGGCGATCCGTGTTACGGCGGACCTCACTCTTGCGCTGAACGAGAAGAATTTCGGCGCAGCAAGCGTGGAAAAAAAGAGCTTTACTTATGATGAGCTCGCTAAAATGGACGAGGCAGGCGATTTCCTCTACAGCGGCTTCTTTGACACGCCCGCCGCTTTTCAAGGGAAGGCAGCGGTCGCAGCGCCGCTCGACAAGGTTCTGCAAGCCGCCGGTGTTTCTTTTTCCTCTGGGGATAAGATCACACTTACCCCGAGGAGCGGTACCGCAGTGACCCTGACTTATGATGAGCTGCTTGGCACGGAGCGCTACTATTTCCCGGCACTCGTCACCGGGAGCAATCTTGAGAGCCGCATGGAAGGCAAGCTCGCGGTTCTGCCGCAGATCGCCCTCAGCGGTGAGTATGTGCAAAACACAGGGACTGTTGCGCTGAATACTCCGGCGCTTGTCTTTGGCCTGAGCATGGCGGAGCTTTCCGCGAATGCAGACGGAAGCCCCTCGGCGGGAAGCCTGATCGCCAAGCTTGGAAAGCTCAAATGGATCAAAGCAATCGCGATCGAGCATCCGTGGAACGGCAGCACCATCGCAAACGCAGCCGAGTTCGCCGCCTTTGCCGCGGCGGTCAACGCCGGTGATGACTTCTCCGGCAAGACCGTCACCCTTGCTGATAACATTGACCTCAGCTCCATCGCGGACTGGACGCCGGTCGGCAGCGCGGAGCACCCCTTCGCCGGAACCTTTGACGGCGCGGGCAAGACTGTCAGCGGCCTCACCATCACCGACGTCACCGGCGGCTATCATGGTCTCTTCGGTCGTATCACCGGTACGGTGAAGGACTTCACCGTCGTCGGCACGATCGGGACCGCAGAGTCGAAGATCACCTCCGGCGCGGACAACATCGGCGGCGCGGTCGGCTATAACGACGGCACCGTCAGCGGCGTGACCGGCAATGTGACGGTTTACGTCAACACAAAGGACATCTACGCCGTCGGCGGCATCGTCGGCCAGAACGGGCAGACGGGCGTCATCCAAAACTGCGCCAACACCGCGGACATCGAGGCAACCAAGGCTGCGGGCGGTGTCTGCGGCAGAAGCTACGGCAAGATCGACAGCTGCTATAATACCGGCAATATCACCGGTAACGGCGGCGGGAAGGACGGCATCGGCGGTATCGTCGGTATCGCCGGCGACAAGGACAGCACCTATGCCAACAGCGTGACCAACTGCTACAACACCGGTACGATCAGCAACAACAACGGACGCTGGCACGGCGGTATCGTCGGCATGGCCGACAGTGCCGCGACGGTCAAAAACTGCTATAACGTCGGCACCATCGAAAAGGGCTACAGCTGGAACTGGAACCCCATCATCGGACATGTGGACAGTGCCTACTCCACTGTCAGCAACAACTACTCCCTCGAAGGTCTGAACGCCGGTGACACCACGGACGCGACCAAGCCGCTCACAATCGGCACGGTCAAGACCGCCGACGAGATGAAGTCCACGGACTTCGTCACCCTGCTCGGCGCGGCGTTCAAGGCGGACACGAAGCCTGTCAACGGCGGGTTCCCGGTCCTGACTTGGCAGCCGGGCGGCACGTCTGGCGGGGACGACCCGACGCCGTCGACTCCCGATAAGGGCGACGTCAACGCCCCGGTCTGGGACGGCCGCAGCATCGACGTCAGCTGGTATGATCCGGACGCGACGGAGTATTACATTTCCACCCCGGCGCAGCTCGCGGGTCTTGCGGCGATCGTGAACGGGCTGTATAATAAGAAGATCGACACCTTCAAGGGCGACACGAGCTATATCGTCGCCAACAAGGTCGAGAGCGAGGACAGCGGTCCGAACGGCAACAACAAATCCACCGGTACCTATCACTACGGCGCAGACAACTTCGCGGACAAGATCGTCTACCTTACGGCGGACATCGACATGGGCGAGGACAACAACTACATGCCCATCGGCGGTCAGTACCTTATGGAGAAAAACGACAGCACCACCCGCATCGACGCCTCCTTCTGCGGCGTGTTCGACGGGCAGGGCCACTCCGTGACCATCTACTGCGACCGCCACTGCTCCAACGGCAACTACGGCGACGGCAGCTCCGTCGGTCTCATCGGACGTCTCGGCGTTCATGACAACGAGGAGACTACCATTCCCAACAAGGGCGCGACGGTGCGCGACGTCGCGGTTTACGGCAGCGTGTATGCCAACCGCTCCGTCGGCGGCGTCGTCGGCAAGACCGGTAAGGGCGAGGATAAGCTCATCGAGCGCTGCGCCAACTTTGCTGCCGTGAAGGGCACCGACTCCAAGGGTGTCGGCGGTATCGTCGGCGCGGGCTGGAACGGCGTCAGCATCCGTGACTGCTACAATGCCGGCGCGGTCGAGACGACTTACGGAACCGGTGCGACCGGCGGTATCTCCGGCAGCAACGAGGCGACGATCATCAACTGCTACAATGTCGGCACGATCACCGGACCCGCGGGCAACACCACGGCAGCTATCGCGACCGCGAGCGGCGGCGATACCTACGAAAACTGCTACTGGCTCACCGGCAGCGCCGACGTCGGCGTTTACAACAAGACGCTTGCCTCCGTTACCGAGAAGAGCGCCGCGGAGCTGAAGAGCGCCGAAATGCTCGAACTGCTCGGCTCCGCCTTCGCCGCGGACACCGCGAACATCAATAACGGTTACCCGGTCCTCTACTGGCAGGGCCCCGGCGCTTCAGAGCCCGACCCGGAGGAGCCCATCGCGGCTGAGCTTCCGTTCACCGATGTGGACGGCCACTGGGCGCTTGACGCGATCCGCTACGCCTACGAGAACAAGCTGTTCAACGGCGTTTCCGAGACGCTCTTTGCGCCGGACACCGCAATGACCCGCGGTATGCTCGTGACGGTGCTGTACCGTCTTGAGGGCGAGCCCGCCGTTACCGCGAACGCGAAGTTCAGCGACGTTGCCGAGGACCAGTGGTACGCGAAGGCTGTCGCTTGGGCGGCTGAAAATGAGATCGTCAAGGGCTACGGTGCCACCTTCGGTCCGGACGACCTTGTGACCCGCGAGCAGATGGCGACCATTCTGCTGCGCTACGCGGTCTGGAAGCAGTATGACACGACTGCGGGCAAGTCCCTGAGCGATTATGCGGACTACGCCGAGCTCAGCGGCTGGGCGACGGCGGCGCTCGAATGGGCGAACGCCGAGGGTCTTATCCTCGGACGCACCGAGACCACGATCGTCCCGCAGGGCGACGCCACCCGCGCCGAGGTCGCGACGATCCTGATGCGCTTCATCGAGAAGTTCGCGGAGAAATAACAGCAAAAAGGAGCAATCACCCTTGGAGCGTTCCACCCTCATTTTAAACGGCTCGCCCCGCACGGACGGCGACACCGCGGCGCTCATCGCCGCGCTCCGCCGCCGTCTGCGCGGCCCGGTCACGGTCATCTCGGCGTTCCGCGCACGCATCGCGCCCTGCACGGACTGCCGGAGCTGCTGGACGACCGGAAAATGCGCCGTGCGCGACGATATGGACCGGCTGTATGCCGACGATTTCGACAACGTCGTCCTCGCCGCGCCGGTCTGGTTCGGCACCTTTCCCGGTCCGGTGCTGAGCCTGATGAGCCGATTGCAGCCGTGGCACGCGGCGACGTATTTCCTGAAAACGCCGCTGACGCTGCGCCCGAAGCGCGCCGCGCTCGTTCTGGCAGCGGGCGGCAAGGGAAAGGAGGAAGGCGCGCGCCGCCACGCCATCGCGCTATTTAAAATGCTGAACGCCTCCGGCTGGGAGGACCACACGGTCCTCTCAGGCCGGACGGACACGCTCCCTGCCCGTGAGGACGCCGCCGCGCTCGCCGCGGCGGACGCCCTTGCGGACTGGCTGAACGGAGAGGAGGGGAGCAGACCATGAAAAAACGGATACTCGCGCTGTTCGCGGCGCTGATGCTGCTGCTCGCCCTCCCCGCCGCGGCGGAGGACGAGGACGCCTTCAACGGCTACGCCGCCGACACGCTGACCATCAAGGTCGGCTACTTCGGCGGACCGTATTACGAAAAGGCGGTGTTCACCCTCGAAGAGCTCTGGGCGATGGACGTCGTATACGCCGACTATACGTTCATCGACAATATGCCCGACGTCGTCATCGACCACGTTGCGGGTGTGCGGCTTTCCGACCTGATGGCAGCCGCCGGGATCGACCTCGGCAGCATCCGCACGTTTTATTTCTGGACGCGCGACAAGCAGTCCGACTATTACACGAGCTACACGAAGGAAGCGCTCATCGACACGCCGCGCTACTGCTTCTATTCGCTCCCGGACAACTGGGATGACGAGGAGGGCGTCGGCAACGAGCTCGCCACGAGCTACGGCGAGCTGGTCGACACGCTCATCGCCCTCGCGGACGACTGGAACCGCCGCATCGCGGGCGCGACCTTCGGCAGCGACTACACGAATCTGAACACCAACACGCGCTTCCGTCTCATCTTCGGTCAGACGAACGGCTGGGAGCGCACCGCGTCGCGCAGCGCCAAGTGGATCCACGAGATCGTCGTGGAGCTCGGCGGCGCGCCGACGATCACGGTGGACGAGAGCGTCTTGGAGGGCGAGATCGGCAGCGTGCTCCGCACCCAGCCGAGCGTCAGCGCGGACGAGACCGTGCTCGCGAACGAGACCGTTCACTGGTCGAGCAGCGACGAATCCGTCGCGACCGTGGACGGGGAGGGCAACATCACCCTCGTCGGCGAGGGCATGGCGGTCATCACGGCGGAATTCGCCGGCGCGACCACCACGATCGAGGTCACGGGCATCGCCGGGACCCCGGCGGGTCCCGTGGACCCCATCGGCGGCGGGGGAGAGGGCACGGACACCCCCATCGAGCAGCCCACCGCGCCGCCGGAGCCGAGCACTGCGCCCGCGCCGAGCGAAGCGCCTGTGGAGGTGACGCCCGTGGAGCCGGTACAGCAGCCGGACCCGGACCCGATCGAGCCACCGCAGGAGCAGATCCGCGAGCCGGAGGTCACGACGCCGCCCAACACCGGCGGCGTGCAGAACTGGCGCGCTTATGAAATGAGCGAGACCGCGACGGAGCTCGGCAACATCGAGACTCCCGGCGCGCTCCGTGCCGTGGGGCTTTCCGCCCTCGCGCTGCTCCTGCTGAGCGGCGGGGGCTTCGCCGCGGTATTTTATCTTGAGCTTGGGAGAAGGAAAAAATGAACACGACTGCCTTAAACAATGCGCTTCGCGCACTTGCATCGGCGATGGAAACGCCGGTGATCATCATTTTGTTCGTGCTGATCGGCGTCTCGCTCGTGATGCTCGGCACGCTCATCGCCGAAATCTTCACAGAGCGGCGGCACCTCAGCCGCCAGCTGCCCTCGCTGCTGAGCGCGCTGCAATCGGGCGAAAAGCCCGAAGACGCCATCCGCAATGCAAAGCTGCTCCCGCGCCAGACGCGGCTGCTGCTGACGCTCTGCGAAAAGCGCGATCTCTCCCCGCTCAAGCGCGAGGCGCTCGCGGGCGACCTGCTGGAGGCGGAAAAGGCACACTACGCCCTGCGCGTGCGCATCACGGACCTTGTGATGAAGCTCGGACCTATGTTCGGTCTGCTCGGCACACTGATCCCCCTCGGCCCCGGCATCATCGCCCTCGGCCGCGGCGACACCTACACGCTCTCGGCGAGCCTGCTGACCGCGTTCGACACGACCATCGCCGGACTTATCGCCGCCGCGCTCGCGACGCTGCTCTCCGCCATCCGCCGCCGCTGGTACGCGCGCTATATGAGCCAGCTCTCCGCCGCGGCGGAAAGCCTGCTCGAAACGCTGGAGGCAGGGGCATGAGACGGCGCAGAACAGGGCGCTTCGGCGCAGTCTCGTCCTTCGACGGCGAGGATGTGAACCCGATGGACGGCGTGGCGAACCTTGCGGACGTGATGCTCGTGTTTGCCTGCGGGCTGATGCTCGCGCTCATCACTTACTGGAACGTGGACGTCTCCGGCGTCACCGGCAGCATCGACCCGGTCGAGCAGGGGCAGGAGATCACGGAGGACGTCGGCGGCTTCGGCGAGCAGAAAAACGACGAGGACAGCGACAACGATACCCAGTTTGAGGAGGTCGGCAAGGTCTACCGCGACCCGACGACCGGAAAGCTCTACATGGTGACGGAAAATGAAGGCTAAGCTCACCGCGCTCGCCGCGGCACTGCTGGTGCTGCTGAGCGCCTGCGGCAAAAAAACGGCGGACATCTCCGCTTACGCGGAAACGCCCATCGCCGTCGCGGGACTGACGGAGGAGGAATTTTCCGTCACCCCGGCGGAGCTCGCGGCGCTCGACTGCGTTTCGCGCATCGCCACGGGCGCGACGGCGAAGGCGGGCACCGTGAACGCCTACGGACCGCTGCTGAACACTTTTCTCGCCCAGTACGGCTGCACCGCGGCGGATTTTCACAAGATCCGCTTCCTCTGCGCCGACGGCTACAAGGTCGTGCTCCGCGGCGAATACCTGACGGATTACGAGATCGTGCTCGCCGTCTCCGCCGGGAGCGAGCCGCTCGCGGAGGCGCAGCGCCCGCTGCGCGTGCTCATCCCGGAGGCGGAGAGCAGCAAATGGGCTTATTCCGTCGTCCGCATCGAGTTTGAGAGGGAGAAGACATGAAACGGCTGATAACGCTTCTGCTCGCGCTCTCGCTCCTGCTCTGCGGTTGCGCCGTCGGCGCGCCGGAGGCGGCGGGGGAGACGCGCGAGTTTACCGACTCCGCGGGCCGCACTGTGACGCTCCCGGCGGAGATCGGCTCCGTCGTCCCCTCCGGCTCCTATGCCCAGATCATTCTGAGCACGCTCTGCCCGGAAAAGCTCGCGAGTCTTTCCGCCGCGCTGACGCGCACCCAGAAGCAGTATCTGGACGACCGGTTGGACGAGCTGCCCGTCACGGGTCAGTTTTACGGCGGCGGCAGCACCGTGAACTACGAGGCGATCGTCGCCCTCGCGCCGGACGTCATCATCGACATCGGCGAGGCGAAGGAATCCGTCGCCGCCGACATGGACGAGCTCCAGCAGAAGACCGGCATCCCGGTCATCTTCGTCGAGGCGGGCATCGCGACTATGGCGGACGCCTACGAAACGCTGGGCAAGCTCCTCGGTGCTGAGGAGCAGGGGAGCGCCTGCGCGGACTATATCCGCGGCGTGCTCACCGACGCGGCGGAGAAGACCGCCGCCATCCCGGAAAAGCGCCGCGTGCTCTATTCGCAGGGCGAATACGGCACGGAGGTCATGGGCGTCGGCAGTCTCCACGCCGAGGTGCTGGACTATGCCGGGGCGGAAAATGTCGCCGAACTCTCCGCCATCGCCTCCAAGGGCGGCACGGAGGTCAGTCTGGAGCAGATCCTGCTCTGGGACCCGGAGGTCGTCATCTTGGCGCCGGAGAGCAACTATGGCGAAATTTTCGACGATCCCGCATGGGCGGGCGTTCGCGCCGTGCAGACGGGGGCGGTCTATGAGGCCCCGATGGGACCTTATAACTGGATGGACCGCCCGCCCTCCGTCCAGCGCATCCTCGCCGTCCGCTGGCTGGGGAATCTGCTCTATCCGGAGCTTTTCGATTACGATATGGTCGTCGAAACGCAAGCGTTTTACCGCCTTTTCTGGCACTACGAGCTGAGCGAGACCGAGGCGCGGGAGCTGCTGCAAAACTCCACGCTGAAAAAATGATTGCATCTTTTAAAATCTTTCGGTACAATAAAGAAATGAAAAACGGCGCTGCTGAAAGGCAGCGCCGTTATCCTGCGTAGAGATAGATAAAAGGAGACCCAATGACAAAGCGTAAAAAACTCTGGCCCGTCCTTGTGGAGGGCATTCTGGCAAACTTCCTGCTCGGCGCCATGTTCACATGGTCGGTCTACCGCGCGCCGCTGCTGGCGCTCTTTCCGGCTTGGACGGAGGGCATGCTCTCCATCGTGTTCGGCTGCCACAATGTGTTCGTCTGCCTCGGTATTCTGATCGGCGGGCGGCTCGCCCAGCGTATCCCGATGCGCCGCCTCTTCTTCGCCCTCGCCTGCATGATGGGCATCGGCTTCGGCAGCTACGCGCTGCTGCCGCTCGGCAACCCCACGCTGAGCTACCTGATGGTGCTCGTGCTGTTCGGCATGCTCTCGTCCTTCGGCGTCGGCATGGGCATCAACCTCGTCCAGTCGGCGACGCTGCCGTGGTTCCCGGACCACGCGGGGCTTGTCTCCGGCGCGCTCTTTATGTCCCTCGGCGTGAGCTCCTTTGTCCTCGCAGCGGTGAGCCAGCGCATCCTGCCGCTGCTCGGCGCGCTGAACAGTCTCGCCGTCATCGGCGCGGGGCTCTTTATCATCGCGATGGGCATTCTCTGCGACCGCAAGTCCCTCTGCCTGCCCGCGAACGGCGAGCTCAAGGTGCTCACGAACGAGGGCGGCATCAAGACCGGCGAGATGGCGAAAAAGCTCTCATTCTGGCTGCTGCTCATCTGGAACGGCTGCCTGCGCGCCATCGGCTTTATCCTGCTCGACCACGCGGCGGGCGTTGCCGTCGCCTTCGCTGCCACGGCGCTCGCGGGCATGCTCATCTCCCCGGCAAACGCCGGCGGAAGTCTGCTGCTCGGCGCGCTGCTCGACAAGACCGGGCTGCGCCGCAATATCCTGACGATCTGCCTGCTGATGCTCGCGGGCGTCGCGCTGCTCATTGTCGGCGCGCTTGTGAACTCCGCGCTGCTCATCATCCTCGGACTCGTCCTCGGCGGCGTGTCTTACGGCGGCAGCTCCAGCGCCTATTCCGCCGCCATCAAGCGCGTTTACGGCGGCAAATACTACTCCGCGAATTACGGCTTCGCCAACCTCTCCATGGGTCTCGGCGCGCTCATCTCCGCCTTCTCCGGCATCGTCCTCGACGCCCACGGCGGCGACTATATGAGCATCTTCGTCATGAGCGCCATCCTCCTCGTCCCCATCCTGATCTGCGGCGGCGGGCTGATGAAGGTCAAGCTGCCAAGATATTGAAAAAGATCTCAACCGAGACCCGCTGACGCTGGGCTCTCGGTTGAAAAGGGAACGCTCCGCTCAGCGCACGCCCCTTCGGGGCGCACGTTCCCTCCGCGCAGAGTATTTTTCGGCACGCGCGTGTCGCGCCGAAAAATGATTGAACTCTATTCGCCGTTGCGACGGCGAACTCTGCGAGGCTTTTTGACAAAGTGAAACAGCGCCCCGACGGGGCGCTCAGCCCGTCAAAGAACCCCCGCTTTCATGCAGCGAAGGCGGGGGTTCTCTTGCAACTTAGCGAAAAACAAGCGAATATGGGCTGGAAAATGGAGTTATCCC
>CAVJGI010000066.1:0-11642 GCA_963649145.1 Ruminococcus bicirculans (ex Wegman et al. 2014)
AGTCTATTCACCATTTTATCCGCTTCTTGCCGCTTGACTTTGCATAGTTGGTCTCAGTCGCGCTTCGCGCGCCAGCTCCCCTTGCACTTCGGGAGCCTTTAAATCCGCGGCTCGCAGGAGTTCTTTGACACGCTCAAGCGGTGCAGCTCCGACCGCGGGGCTGCACCGTTTTTCTGCCAAAAGCATCCTTATGGGGCGTTGGTCCTCAGACCCCGGTACTTCTCCGCGATGCTGCGGATGGCGGTCTCGGCGGGGATGCGCTCGCCGCCGCTGCCGGTGGCGCAGCCGTCCGCACCCGTGGTGCGCAGGGCTTTTTCCACCGCCTCCGGCGTGTCGAGCACGCCGCCGTGGACCAGCACGAGCGCCTCCGGCGATGCGCGGCGCACCGCCTCCGTCATGCCGCGCAGCAGGCGCAGCACGCGGTCGAAGTGGTCCGCGGCGCTCTCGCCCGCCTCGCGCGGAAATCCGGCGAGCAGACCGACAACGTCCGCGCCCGCCCCGGCAAAGGCTTCCGCCTCCGCCGCATCCGCCGCCCAAGCCGCGGAGAACACGTTCCGCTCCCGCGCGCAGCGGATGAGCGCGAGCTCGCGGGCGGTGCCCATCCCGGCGCGGTCCAGCAGCGCGCGCAGCTCCGCGCCGTAAGTGCTGCAAAATGGCTCGTTGCTGACACCGGAAAAGCCCATGCAGATAAACTCATTGACGAGCGCCGGGATGCTGATGCGCGGGTCGTGGACGCCGAGCCCGGCGACGCAGGGGGTATGGTCCACGAGGGGCAGGATCGTCCGTCCGAGCGCGCGCATCTCCTCGTTCACGTCGCCGTAGGGAAGCCACGCGAGCAGGCTGGGGAGCCCCTCCATGCGCCGCGCAGCGGCGGTGTAAATGCTGATATAGTCCGCGCCGCCCGCCTCCGCGCTGCGCGCGGAAAGCCCGCTGCCCGCGCCGAAGGCGAGCAGGGCGCAGCCGCTTTCCGTGCGGCTGCGGAGCCGCGCGAGAATTTCCTCCCGCGGGATAAAGCCCGCCATGGTCAGCGCACCTCCTTCGCGCGGAACACGGGCAGCAGACTGCGCACGAGCGCGGCGTAGCCCGCCGCGGTCCATGCCGCACGGCCGACGAACACGCCGTTTACGTTCGCCTGACGCACATAGTCCGCGGCGTTTGCGGCGTTCACGCTGCCGCCGTAGAGAATGGGCACGTCCGCACCGGCTTCGCCGAAACGGGAGACGAGCACCCGGCGCAGCGCGGCGTGGCGCGCCGCGGCATAGTCCGCCGGGGCGGGCGTCCCCGCCGTGCCGATCGCCCAGACGGGCTCATAGGCGACGATCAGCCCCGCCGCCTCCGCCGCGGAAAGCCCCGCCGTGCCGCGCAGCAGCTGCGTTTCCAGCACGGCGTCCGCCGCGCCGTCGCGCTTTTCCTCCTCCGTCTCGCCGACGCAGAGCAGCGCCGTCAGACCGAGAGCGCGCGCCGTGCGCACCTTGCTGCCGATCTCATCGTCCGTCTCACGGAAGATATGGCGGCGCTCGCTGTGGCCGAGCTCCGCGATCTCCACGCCGAGCTCCACAAGGCTGAGGGGCGAGATCTCCCCCGTGAGCGCGCCGCGCAGCTCCCAGCTCATGTTCTGGGCGCCGAGCGCGACGGCGCTGCCCTCCAGCACCTCCCGCGCGCGGGAGAGCACCGTGTGGGAGGGGATGACGAACAGCTTCGCCTCCTCCGCGGGGATGTCCGCCGTCTCCGCGCGCAGGGCGCGGAGATAGTCCAGCGCTTCCCTGTCCGTCATGGACATTTTGGTGTTGGTCCCGAAATAAAAGCTCCCGCAGCGCGCCATAAGCTTTTCCTCCCTTCAGACCGCCTTCATGGTCTTTTCCTCCAGATGGCGGATGTCCGCCACCTTGGGGGTGGACGAGCCGTCCTTGAACTCCAGCTCCAGCCACTCCTTCAGGATCTTTTTCGCGAGCTCCGGTCCGATGACGCGCGCGCCGAAGCAGATGACGTTGCCCTTGTTGCTGAGCTTCAGCCGCTCGCCGGAGAAGCTGTCGTGGCAGACGCCGGCGCGGATGCCGGGGAATTTGTTGGCGCACATCGCCATGCCGAGGCCCGTGCCGCAGATGAGCACGCCCTCCTTTTCGTAGCCGCTCGCGATGATCTCCTCGCAGACGCGCTCGGCGACGCGGGGATAAGTCGTGGGGTCGTCGCTGCTGTCGCAGCCCATATTCTCGACGGGGTAGCCCAGCGAGGCGATGAACGCCGCGAGCTGCTCCTTCATCGCCACGGCGGCGTTGTCGCAGCCGATCACGATCGTTTTTTTCATAGTCTGCTTCCTCCTTGGGGCGTTTCGTCAGCGCAGGCGCAGCGCCTTGAACTGCGTCACGACCTCGGTCACGGCGCGCTCGACCGGGATGCGCTCGATGCTCGATGCGCCGATGAAGCCGTGGACGTCCGTGTTTTCAAACACCTGCCGCACGCTTTCCGGGTCCTCGAAGGGTCCGCCGTGGGTCACGACGAACACGTCCGGGTTTTCCCGCATCGCAATGTCGAAATAGCGCTGGGTCATCTCGCACGCCTCGGCGATGCTGCGGCTCGTGCGCGAGCCGATCATGCCGCCCGTCGTGCCGCCCACATGGACGCCGACGATGTCCACGCCCGCGGCGACGAAGTCGCGCACATCCTGCTCCGTGAAGGCGTAAGCCACGGTGAAGATGTCCTTTTTCGCGCAGCCGGCGATCATCTTCACCTCTTCGGGAACGCCGCAGCCGAGCGCGTCGATCTGGTCGCGGATGACGCCCTCATACGAGCCGAGGGCGGGCACGTTCGTGATGCCGGAAAAGCCCATCTCCATCAGGCGGTCGATGAACATCGGGATATTGCGGTAAGGGTCGCTCGCGCCGACGCCGGCGATGACCGGGGTGTTCTTCACCACGTTCAGCATGCGGTTGCCGAGCTGCTCCGTGATGGCGTTGGCGTCGCCGTAAGGCAGGTAGCCGCAAAGCGACGCCGCGCCGTCCATGCGGAACGGTCCGGTGTTATATGCCATGATAAGGTCGATGCCCGCGCGGTCGGCGGCCTTGGCGACAAGACCGATGCCCGCGCCGCCTAAAATGATCGGCTCATGGCGGCTGACCTGCGCGCGCAGCTTGGCGCGGATGGCGCTGCGTTCAAATTTCATAGTCTCTCAAACTCTCCTCTCAGAAGCTTCAGCCGACCCGCCGGGCGCTGCGCTCCAACAGCGCGAGCATGCGCGCGGCGAGCATATCGGCAAATTCCGGGTCGTTGATGTGGCAGTTCAGCTCGCGCACCGGGATATCCGGGCGCAGCGCGCCGCGGAGCGCGGCGAAGAGCGCGGCATCGGCGTCCGGACCGTACCAGTCCGAGCCCTCGCGGTCATAAGACGAAATGCCGCGCAGAGGCAGCAGCACCTCCGTGCTGCCGCGGGCGGCGCTCAGCCGCTCGCCGAGCAGACGCCCGATGACGCGGTTTTCCGCCTCCTCCGTGCGCATGACGGTGGTGCTGGGGTTATGCATCATAAAGCGGCGCTCCCCGCCGCGGTAGCGCTCCGGCACCGTTTCCGGGCCGAGGAAATTGACCATATCCAGCCCGCCGACGCTCACGACCTGCGGGATCCCCATGTCGCCCGCGGCGGCGAGGCGCTCGCCCGCCACGGCGCAGGTACCGCCCATATAGGTCTGACCGACCTCCGCCGTGGTGAGGTCCACGACGCCGCAGATGCGGCCCGTGCGGATGAGCTTTTCCATGTTCGCACCGCCGACGCCGTTGCTGTGGAAGGCCCAGACCTCGTAGCCCGCCTCCTCCAGACGCGCGCGGACGCGGTCGGCGCAGCGGGTCGTGATGCCGAACATGCTGACGGCGACGACGGGCTTTTCCGCCGCGCCGAGCCGCGCGCCGGACACCAGCGCCGAGATCGTCTCCGCCGCGCTGTCGATGGCGTAGCGCAGAAGGGCGTTCAGCCCCGCGATGTCCACGACGGGGTCGAGCACGACCGTGTCGCCGCCGGAGACGAACAGCTCCCTTACGGCGCGGGCGAGGGTGCTCACCATGACCTTGGGCACGCCGATGGGCAGCGCGGCCATGGCGGTCATGCCGAGATAGGTCCCCTGACCGCCGCCCATGGAGATCGCGCCCTGAATCTCGCCGGCAGCGAAGAGCTCGCCCACGATGGCGGCGGCGCCGCGCGCCATGACAGCCAGCGCGTCGGCGGGTGCGTTTTTCGCGAGCAGCTCCGCCGTGGTGCTGCCGCCGCGCCGCGCAACGGCGTCTGCGGGATAGTCCGCCGGAAAGCCCGCCGGTCCGACGACGCCGCAGTCGATGACGCAGCAATCGCAGCCGAGCGCGCGGATGCGGTCGCGCAGATAGCGAAACTCCGCGCCCTTGGTATCGAGCGTACCGATGATGGCTATTTTGTTCATAAGCGTTCCTCCGCTTATTTCTTCGTCCGCGTGCTCATGGCGACCGCCACGACGATGATGGCGCCCTTGATGATGGACTGCACCGTGGTGGAGATACCCATGATCATCAGCGCGTTCGTGATGGAGATGAGGATGAGCGCGCCGACGGCGGTCATGGGGATGGAGCCGCTGCCGCCGTTGAAGGCGGTGCCGCCGAGCACGACGGCGGCGATGGCATCCATCGCGTAGTCCCCGCCGACGTCGGGCCGCGCCTGACTCAGACGCGCGATCATCAGCAGGCCGCAGAGCCCGGCGAGCAGGCCGGAGACCGTCATGACCTTCACGACGACGTTCTCCGTGCGGATGCCGGAAAAGCGCGCCGCGGTGCGGTTGCCGCCGAGCGCCTTCACCTTGGCGCCGAAGGGCGTGCGGTGGTAAAAGAAGAACGACACCGCGCCGACGAGCAGCATCCACCAGAGCAGCAGCGGCACGCCGAGAAACGTCGCGTTGCCCCAGACCTTGCTGAAGGTGTCGGAATAGAGCACGAGCGCCTTCTGGCTCGTCACGGTCGTGGCGATGCCGGAATAGACGTAAGTCGTGCCGAGCGTGACGAGAAAGCTCGGCAGCTTCAGCTTGGTGACGAGAATGCCGTTCAGCAGCCCGCAAGCGACGCCCGTCGCAATGCCGGCTGCCGCCGCGATCCAGATGCCGAGCCCGGTCTTGTTCATAATGAGTCCCGCGACCATGCCGGCGAGCGCCGTCATGGAGCCGACGGAAAAGTCGATCTCGCCCGCGGTGATGCAGAAGGTCAGGCCAAAGCCCAGAATGGCGATGACCGCGACCTGACGGCCGATGACCAGCGCGTTCTGGAACGTGCGGAACTTCGGCTCGACGATGGAGAAGACAAGGATCATCAGGATGAACACAACGAGCATGAAGTTGTTGCTGATGACCTGCCAGAATTTGCTCTGGAAAAAGGATCTGTTTTTCATAGATCAGCCGACCTCTTTTCTGCGGTTTGCCTTATCGCGCATGATGGTGCTCATGATCTCCTCCTGCGTCGCCTCCTGATATTCCGCGATGATGCGGAAATCGTTCATGACGACGATGCGGTCGCTGTTGTTCAGCAGCTCCGGCATTTCGGAGGAGACGAGAAGAATGGAAATGCCCTGCTCGCTCAGGCTGCGGATGAGGCGGTGTACCTCGTCCTTGGCCTGCACGTCGATACCGGCGGTGGGCTCGTCGAGGATGAGCACCTTCGGCTCCGCGGCGAGCCACTTGGCGATGACCACCTTCTGCTGGTTGCCGCCGGAGAGCTGGCTGAGCTTTTTGCGCTCGCTCTCCGTCTTGATGCGCAGCTCGTCGATAAAGTGGCGGGCGAGCGCGCTCTTTTTCTTCCGGTTTTCCACGCCGTGGTCGCTGATGCGGTCCAGCACAGAGAGGGCGATGTTGTCCTCGATGCTGTGGATGGCGACGATGCCCTGAAGCTGGCGGCTCTCCGGCACCATGGCGATGCCGCGGGCGATGGCGCGGTCCACGGTCAGGTTTTTCAGCTCCTCGCCCTCAAGCAGCACCTGCCCGGTCTTGAAGCGCTCGATGCCGAACAGCAGCTGCATCAGCTCCGTGCGCCCGCTGCCGACGAGTCCGGCGAAGCCGAGGATCTCGCCCCGGCGGAGCCGGAAGCTGACGTCGGAAAAGCGCTTTCCGTCGCCGAGACCGCGCACGTCCAGCACGACCGGCGCGTCGGAAAAATCGCGGTGACGCCGCGCGGCGTAATCGTCGTGGCTGATCTCGCGGCCGACCATGGCGGTGACGACCTTGTCGAAGTCGAGGTTCGCGATCTCGTCGGTCAGGACGGACACGCCGTCGCGCAGGACCGTAATGCGGTCGGCGAGGCGGAAGATCTCGTCCATGCGGTGGGAGATATAGATGATGCTGGTGCCCTCCTCCCGGAGCTGGCCGATGATCTGGAACAGGGCGTCCGCCTCCGCCTTGGAGAGCGTGGAGGTCGGCTCGTCCATCACGAGCAGCTTCGGCGTGATGGCGATGGCCTTGACCGCCTCGGCGATCTGCCTGCGCGCCATGGAGAGGTTCGCGACCTTCTCGTCGGGGTTTAGGTCGATGCCGTAGCGGTCGAGAATGCGCTGCGTCTCCTCGCGCATGCGGCGGCGGTCGGTCAGAAGCCCGCCGCGCGTCGGCTCCTTGGCGAGAAACACGTTCTCCGCCACCGTGAGCGTCGGGACGAGGCTCAGCTCCTGAAAGATGGCGGCGATCCCGTTCTGCGCCGCCTCGTGGGGAGAGCTCAGCTTCAGCTCCCTGCCGGCGAGGACGACCGTCCCGCCGTTTTTTGGCACGATGCCCATCAGGATCTTGATCAGCGTGCTCTTGCCCGCGCCGTTTTCGCCGACGAGCGCGTGGACCTCGCCGCGGCGCAGGGTAAAGTTGACCTTTTTCAGGACCGGCACGCTGCCGTAGGATTTTTCAATGTCCCGCATGTCCAGCAGGACGTCATTCACCGGTTCCAATGCTTTGTTTCACGCTCCTTTGCCCGCTTTTTGAGAAAGCGGGCGGCGCCGTCCGAGGGGTGGAGTGCCGACGGTGCCGCCCTGATGATCTCAGATCAAATTGTTTCTTACTTGGCGAGCGCCGCGGCGACCTCGCTCGGCAGCTCCATACGGAAGGAGAGCTCCCACGCCTCCTTCAGATTTTCCTTGGTGGCGACGATGCAGGGGGTGTTGATGCGCTCCGGGCAGTCCTTGCCGGCGGCGCCGATGACGGCGGCGAGGGCGCAAGCGAGACCGGACTCAAAGGAGCTCTGGGTGCCGCAGCCGGCGAAGGCGCCGTCCGTCGCCATGGAGTAAGCGCTGGCGTCCATCATGTCCGGGCCGGTGCAGAGGACGTGGAAGCCGAGGGCGTTCGCGCCGTTGCCGAGCGCGATGCCGAGCTCGTCGAAGCCGCCCCAGATGCCGAGGATGTCGGGATAAGCCATGACGATCGCCTCGCCGACGGCAGTGCCGGTGTCGGGCGTGGCGCCCGTGGTGAAGGAGTCGATGACCTCAACGCCGGCGTCCTTCGCCGCCGCCTGCGCGCCGCGCAGACGCTGCACGGTGCGGCTATTCTCGTCGGTGACGGAGGCGTCGATGTTGCAGATGGCGTACTGGCCCATGCCGCCCTTTTCGATCATCAGACGCATGCAGGTGTAGCTGATGGTGTAGTTATCGGCGACGACGGTGCCGATGTAGTCGGTGCCGTGCTCGGTGCCGTCCACGGCGGCTTCGTAGTAGACGACCTTGATGCCCGCATCGATCGCAGACTGGACGCAGGACTGCATCGCGCCGGAGTCGAGAACGTAGACGATCATCAGGTCCGGCTTTAAGGACACGGCGTTCTCCACGTTCGTGATCATGCTCTCCACGGCAAAGCCCGCGTCGGTGACGCTCAGGATCTCGATGTTCAGCTTCTCGAACACGCTGGTGATACCGGCGATGAACGCCTGAGACCAGTAGGAAGCGTTTTCATGCATGCAGATGACGGCGGTGAGGTTCTGGCTCTTCACGGTCTCCAGATCCTCGTCGGTCAGGATGTCCAGCAGGTCGGACACGGTCGCCCACTCGCTGTTGCTGTAGTTCAGGATGGTCTCGCCGTCCGGGATGAGCGGCTCAATGCCGAGGTCCGCCTTCGTGACGGTCGGCTCGGCGGGCGTCGGGCTCTCCGTTCCGCCGGAGGGCTGCTCGGTGGCGGGGGTCTTGGTGGGATCCGGCTGCTTGGTCTCAGTCGGCTGGGTCGTTCCGCCGCAGGCGGCGAGTCCGAGCACCATTACAAGAGCAAGGGCGATGCACAGTACTTTTTTCATGATGTCCTCCAGATTTTGATTTTGTTTTTTGAATAACGGCAGCCGCGGAGCACGCGGCGATGCGCCGGTATTACCGATTTGCGGTCTTGAACGCCTGCGCCGTTTCGATCAGCGCGCGCTCGATGGGGATGCGGTCCATGCCGGAGCCGGAGGTGAAGCCCTGCGCATTGCAGCGGCGATACATCTCCGCGGTGTCCGCCGGGGTCGCGAAGGGACCGCCGTGGCCGAGCAGGATGATGTCCGGATTCTCCGCGCGCGCCGCGTCGAACATGGACTGGAGCCGTGCGCACGCCGCGTCGTAATCGAGCGCGAAGGCGTGGCCCACGAGTCCGCCCGCCGTGCCGCCGCAGTGGGGAGAGACGGCGTCCGCGCCCGCGGCTGCCATCTTCGCCGCCTGCTCCGGGGTGAAGACGTAAACGATGGTGAAAATATCGCGCTCGCGGCACAGGCGGATCATCTCCACCTCGCGGTCGAAGCCGACGCCCGCGGCTTCCTTGGCGCGGCAGCTTTCAAACATCTGCCGCTCGCCCGCCACGCGCAGCGCGCCGAAGCCGTCCGCCGCCACGTCCTTCGCCGCATTCGCGACAAATTCGGGGCTGTCCGCTTCGCCGGCGCTCAGAAAATTCACGATGCCGGAAAAGCCGAGGTCCATAAACGAGTCGATGAGCTCGTTCAAGTCGCCGTCGGCGGGGAACTGGCCGACGTCCACGCCGGCGAGCAGGGGAATGGACTCCGTCGCCGCGAACTGCTCGCGGAACATGTCCTTCACGATCTCGTTCGTGGGACGCTCCGGCGCGGCGATGCTGGGCAGTCCGCGCTGGCGCATCAGGCCGGTGTGGAGTATCATGATGAGGTCCGCGCCGCCCATCTCGGCGGCCTTGGCGTTCAGACCGCTGCCGGTCGCCGCGACGAGAAGGGCTCTGCCCTGCTCCATCTGGCTGTGCAGCCGCTCCAGAATTTCCGCGCGCGTGCTCTGCTTTCCCATCCTTTTTCCGCCTTTCGTGCAAAAGTCCTAACTTTTTGACATTAAACACAGTATAAAACAAGAAAATCGCCAAAACAATTTCCAATTGTGCCCGCCGCGTTTATTCTTCCCTGAACAGCGCGGCGCGAAGTGTTGAGCCGGAGCAGAACACTTCCCTGTGAAAACAAAAACAGTCCTGCCCCTGCTTTTTTCAAGCGGTGCGGCAGGACTGTTTTTCCTTTCGGCGCGGGGCTCAGGACAGATTCATCAGCCCGCGGAACAGCGCCTTATACACGATCCCGGCGACCTCCTCCGGGGAGTCGCGGAAATCGTTCCTCATCCAGTTTTCAAACAGATTCATCACGCCGCCGGCGTGGAACGCGCAGGAGAGGTCCCACTGGTCCTCCGGCACGCGCTTGTCGATCTCCAGCATGGTGCAGATGCTGCGCTTGATGTTCGCGATATACTTCTGGCGGAAGTGGACGGACTCCGAGCCGGTGAGCAGCGCGCGGAAAATGCGCTTATTCTCCAGAATATAGCCCAGCATCTGGGCATAGGACTCCACATAGGTGTCCACGGAGGGCTTGCGCTTGAGCGCTTCGAGGATCGTCGCGGCGTTCAGCGTCATCACGCCGGAGAGGAACTCGTCCTCCACGCTCTCCAGAAGCCGGAAGATATCCTCAAAATAGAGATAGAAGGTCCCGCGCGAAACGTGGCTCGCGCCGGTGATCTCGCTGACGGAGATCTTGGAGAGCGGCTTTTGCAGATAAAGGTCGATGAACGCATCCCGGATAAGCTGCCGCGTGGCGGCGGTCTGCGGCCGCTTCTGCTCGTGTTCCTGCCTCTGATATGTCATAGCCAGCGCCCCTTTTCCTTTGAAGATCGGATACCATCGGTTGACAAGGGGAAACGCGCCCTCCGGAGTTTTTCGGGAGCGGATTTGGCGCCTGACAAGGCAGACGAGGAAGCTGGGCTGGCGCCCAGCGACGAGGATAACGCGGTCAGGCGTCAAATCCGCCCCGAAAAACCGTGTTTCCCCTTGCCAACCGATGGTAAGATATATTATATCCGATGCTCCCGGAATTGCAAGCCCAAGCGCCAAGATTCCGGTGCAGAAAAAATCGGAAAAAGCGCAGAGACCGGCTGTTGGTCTCTGCGCTTTTCTGTTTTTTCAGTCCGCGCCGAGCGCTTCGATCGCCACTTCGCGGACGAGGTCGAGCTTTTTCCACTGGGCTTCCTCGGTGATCAGGTTGCCCTCGGCGGTGGAGGCGAAGCCGCACTGGGTGGAGACGCAGAGCTGCTCCGCGGGGCAGTATTCCGCCGCGCGGCGCACGCGCGCCACGAGCGTTGCCTTGTCCTCGATCTCGCTGCTCCGTGTGGACACCACGCCGAGCGCGACGCGCTGGCCGCGCAGCTTGCACAGCAGCTCGAAGTTGCAGTATTTCTCGTCGTCGAACTCCATAAAGAAGCCGTCGAAGGGCAGGCTGAAGATCGTGTCCGCGATCTCATCATAGGTCGTGTCGTAAAACTTTCTGGAGCGCAGATTGCCCTGACACATATGCAGCGTGATCGCCATATCCTCCGGCTTCGCAGCGAGAATCTCCGCTGCGGTCCGGCGGAACACCTCCCGCACCTCGTCCAGCACGAAGCCGGCGTCGCGGATCTTCGCCTGAAACGCGCTGTCGCAGAGCGCGACCCAGACCGGGTCGTCCAGCTGCAAATAGCGGCAGCCGGCGTCATAGAAGGCGCGGATCGCCGCCTTGTAGACCTCGACGAAATCCGCGGAGAGGCGCTGGATGTCCTTGCCGTAAAAATTCTCCTGTGCGGTGGTCATGGTGTCGAGAAAGACCATGTTCGGACCCGGAATGTCCAGCTTCGCGACGACGCCGTGCTCGTCCGCCGCGGCCTTGGCAAAGCGGAAGTGGCTGAGGAAGGGGTGGTCGTCGTTCCAGCGGATGCGGTCCACGATCGCCGTGCTGCCCACCAGCGTGTCCGCGCCGAAAAGATTCATCGTGTAGGTGGTGAACTTCACGCCGCCGAGCCCGGCGAGGAAGTCGGAATGATACCAGCCACGGCGGTATTCGCCGTCCGTAACGGACTTGTAGCCATGGGCGGCGAGCTTCGCGATCAGCTCACGGATCGCCTCGTCCTCCACGGCAGTCAGCGCCTCCCGCGGGATCCTGCCCTCCCGGAAGTCGCTCCGCGCCTGCTTCAGCCCCTCCGGACGAAGGAAGCTGCCCATCACATCATACTTGAACGGCGCTTGGACCTTGCTCATGTGTTTTCCTCCTTTTGTATTTGAGATCGTTTGGGTTAAAGGCTCCCCTGTGTAAGGGGAGCTGGCATGCTATCATCTGAAGTGCAACCCACCGAAAAAAAGCGGGACAATACGCCTTCCAAAGTGTATAATGTAGATACCACTCAAAAA
>CAVJGI010000067.1:0-11400 GCA_963649145.1 Ruminococcus bicirculans (ex Wegman et al. 2014)
CCTTCAGGAGGTCGTGGACCTCATCAACCAGAGGCCGAGAAAAATCTTCGACTGGCTCTCCCCAGCCGAACTTGCGGGGGTTGCACTTGGTTGACTTTCTGCCGCCTTTAAAATCGCAGCTCGCAGAGTACTTTGACACGCTCCGACCGCCCGGACACACAGTGTCCGGGCGGCCTTTTCGCCGCTACATCCACATCCACGCAAAACGCCTTGGGTCGCTGGGCGGGTCATTTTCCCATTCGGTGAGCTTGGCTTCTACGGCTTTGGTCATTTTTGCGAGAAAGCGGGCGTTGGTCGGCGTGCGCGCGGAGCAGGCGAAGGCTCTGCTGAAGAAGGCGCGGCGGCGGGGCTCGTTCTGGGACTTCCATGCCTTCTCGATCGCGCTGCGCATTGCGCGCTCAACGCCTGCGACGGTGGCGGAGTATTGCCGCGCGACCTCCGGGTAGAGCTTTTTCGTCACGCCGTCGAGCAGCCCGCGGTCCGCGGTCGTGCAGCGCAGGGCGGTGGTGAGATAATCGTAGCCGATGAGCCGGTCCGGGATGCCGAACGCCGCCAGCGCCGCCGCGATCGCCGCGTTCGTGCCGTGCCGGGGACGCCCTGCGGCGTGGGCTGCCGCGGCGGTGTACTCCTCGGCGTCGAGCCCGCCCGTCAGGAGCGCGCCTGCGGCGGCGATCGCGTCATCCGCGGCGCACTTTCTGGCGGCGGCTTCCGCGGCGGAAGCGTCCGCTATGGTCCCGGCGTCGGCGCTGCCAGCCGTCTTGTCAGCCGGATTCTCGCCGTGGACGGTGTTGTGGATATGGCGGAGAATATGATGAACGCCGCAGGGCTTTGGCAGGAGGCTGCCGCCGCAGCTTTTCGCGCGGGCGGTGAGCCCCTGCCCGCTGTATGCGGATAAAAAAATAGCCGGGAACTCCGAACCGCCCCCGCGCGCCGCCTTCGCGAGCGCAAAGCCGTCCAGTCCCGGCAGAAAAACGTCTGTTAAAAGCACATCCGGCGTCGTTTCGCGCAAAGCCGAAAGTGCCCCCTGTCCATCCGCCGCGGTCCCGATGACCTCGACTTCGCCCAGTGCCTCCAGCTCCCGCTGCAAAACCCGTAAAACCAAAGCAGACGGGTCCGCCAAAAACACCTTGATCTTGCCTTCCATTTCTCTCTACACCTCGGAAAAATATTATCGCGTGTCCATACACACGTATGGACATATTAGCATGGACATGTCAAAAATGCAAGACTTTAGTACGCTGAATTTTTCGACAAAAACCGTCGAAAAACGACCGCGAGCCCTTGGGACGCAAGGGCTTGCGCGGTTTGAAAAAAAGCGGATATTTTTTTGTCATTTCCGAAACCCGACGCGCCGCCGATATTCCTTGACCTTCCGCAAAAAACGCGGTAAAATAACAAGGTTAACAAGCGAAAAGGAGCTTTTTCTACTATGTCTATTGAAAAAGGTCGGGCTTATCTCGCCCGGTTTGGGATGGAGGACCGGATCTTGGAGTTCCCGGTTTCGAGCGCGACGGTGGAGCTTGCGGCGGCGGCGCTCGGCGTGGAGGGCGCGCGCATCGCGAAGACGCTCTCGTTCAAGCGCGAGGACGGTTGCCTCCTCATCGTCGCGGCGGGCGACGCGCGGATCGACAACCACAAGTTCAAGGAGCTCTTCCGCATGAAAGCCAAGATGCTGACGCCGGACGAGGTGCTGGAGCTGGTGGGCCACCCGGTCGGCGGCGTGTGCCCCTTCGGGATCAACGAGGGGATCGACGTCTACCTCGACGAGAGCCTGAAGCGCTTCACCACCGTGTTCCCCGCCGTCGGCAGCGGCAACAGCGCCATTGAGCTCACGCTCGATGAGCTCTACAACGTCTCCAACGCCCGCGCATGGGTGGATGTCTGCCGTCTGCCGGAGGTGACGCCGGATGCCTGAGCGGGAGGAATCGCGCCTCGGCACCGCGCCGCTCGGCAAGCTCGTGCTGAGCCTCGCGCTGCCGAGCGTGCTCGCGCAGCTCGTCAATCTGCTCTACAACATCGTCGACCGCGTTTACGTGGGTCACATTGCGGACACCGGCGCGCTGGCGCTGACGGGGCTCGGACTCTGCACGCCGCTCATCCTGATCGTCGCCGCCTTCGCCTATTTCGCCGGCTCCGGCGGCGCACCGCGCGCGGCGATGGAGCTCGGCAGGGGCGACCGCGAAAAGGCGGGGCGCTACCTCGCCCAGAGCTTTCTGCTGATGCTCGTCTCCGCCGCGGTGCTGACGCCGCTGCTGCTCTGGCTGCGCGCACCGCTGCTGCGCTTTTTCGGCGCGAGCGACGACACGATTGGCTTCGCCGACCGCTATATCCGCATCTATCTCTGCGGCACGGTGTTCGTCCAGCTCGCGCTCGGACTGAACACCTTCATCACCGCGCAGGGACAGGCGAAGACCGCGATGCTCTCCGTCGTCATCGGCGCGGCGGCGAACATTATTCTGGACCCCATCTTCATTTTTCTGTTCGATATAGGCGTGGAGGGCGCGGCGCTCGCGACCGTCATCTCCCAAGCCATCTCCGCCGTGTGGGTGCTGCGCTTTCTGCTCTCGAAAAAGTCCGTTCTGCCGCTCCGCCTGCGCGAGATGAAGCCGGACCTCGCCGTCATCGGCGAGATCGCCTTGCTCGGCGTTTCGCCCTTTATCATGCAGGTGACGGAGTGCCTCATCGCCATCGTGTTCACGAACGGGCTCCAGCGCTACGGCGGGGACCTCTACGTCGGGAGCTACACGATCTTGCAGAGCGTGATGCAGCTGATGTACGTCCCCGCGAGCGGCTTCACGAACGGCGCGCAGCCCATCGTGAGCTATAACTACGGTGCGGGGAATTACACCCGCGTGAAGCGCTGCTTTCTGCTGATGGTCGCCGCCGCGCTGGGCTACACCGCGCTCTTTTATGCGCTCGTGGCGCTTTTCCCGGCGTTTTTCGCCGCGCTTTTCACCTCGGACGCCGCGCTCCGCGACCTCTCGGCGCAGAAGCTGCCCGTTTATCTCGCGGGCATGTCCATTTTTGGACTGCAAATGAGCGTGCAGAGCTCGTTTCTCGGCATGGGACAGGCGAAGGTCTCGCTGTTCATCGCCTGTCTGCGCAAGGTCATTTTGATGACGCCGCTCGCGCTCATTCTGCCGCTTTTCCTCGATACGGACGGGCTCTATCTCGCCGAGCCCATCGCCGACGGGCTCAGCGCCCTGACAGCGACGGTGCTGTTCGCCGTCTGCGCCCGGCGGCTGCTGCATAAGCCGGACGCCATCGAGCGCCTTCAGGAAACGGGCTACCGCTCCGGAATGGAGACCGGGGAGACGGATGTCTGATAAAAAAAGCCCCCGCGCTCCCCGGCTTTCCACTTGGGACCGCCGCGAGAGATCCCGCGGCAGCCCCTATCTAAAAAAGCGGCGCCGCTCCATAGCAATCTATGTCGGAAAGCAAGACCGTGACAACAAAAAAATCGGAGGAACAAAACTTATGCTGAAGATCGCACCTTCCATTCTCTCTGCTGATTTCTGCCGCCTCGGAAGCGAGTGCGCGGACGCCGTCGCCGGCGGCGCGGACTGGCTGCATGTCGACGTGATGGACGGCATTTTCGTGCCGAACATCTCCATCGGCATCCCCGTGGTCCAGAGCCTGCGCAAAGCAACGGACGCCTTTCTGGACGTCCACCTGATGATCGACCGCCCGCAGCGCTACGTCAAGGCGTTCTGCGACGCGGGGGCGGACCTCGTCGTGTTCCACGTCGAGGCGGCGCAGCCGCAGGATATCGCCGAGGCGCTGCGCACCGTGCTCGACTGCGGCAAAAAGGTCGGCATCGCCGTGAAGCCCAAAACGCCCGGCACCGTGCTGCTGCCTTATCTGGACCTGCTCGACCTCGTGCTCGTCATGACCGTGGAGCCGGGCTTCGGCGGTCAGAAGTTCATGCACGACCAGCTGCCGAAGATCCGCATGCTGCGCGAGATGCTCGACAAGCTGAACCCGGACTGCGACCTTGAGGTCGACGGCGGTATCGACCCCGTGACCGCGCCGCTCGTCAAGGAGGCGGGGGCAAACGTGCTCGTCGCGGGCTCTGCCGTGTTCGGCAAGCCGGACCGCGCCGCCGCCATCCGCGCCATCCGCGAGGCTTGAAGAAGGGGTAAGCAGCTATGGCGTCTTTTTTTCCGCCCAGCTTTGAAACGCTGATCGACCGCTTCGCGGCGCTGCCCGGCATCGGGCGCAAGAGCGCCCAGCGGCTCGCGTTCCACGTGCTCTCCCTGCCGCAGGGCGAGGCGGAGCAGTTCGCGGACGCGATCATGCAGGCGCGGCAGAGCGTCCACACCTGCCCGGTCTGCCAGAATCTCACGGACAGTGAGCTCTGCCCCATCTGCGCGAGCGACCGGCGCGACAAGAGCGTTATCTGCGTCGTCGCCGAGCCGAAGGACGTCGCCAGCATCGAGCGCAGCCGCGAGTTTTCCGGCGTTTACCACGTTCTCCACGGCGTGCTCAGCCCGATGAACCACGTCGGACCGGACGATCTGCGCATCGCGGAGCTCGTCCAGCGCGTCGCCGCCGACGGCGTCAGCGAGGTCATCATGGCGACAAACCCGGATACCGAGGGCGATACGACCGCGATGTACGTCTCCCGGCTCTTAAAGCCCTTCGACGTGAAGGTCACGCGCCTCGCTTACGGCATCCCCGTCGGCAGCAACCTCGAATTTGCCGACGACGCCACCCTCCTCCGCGCCCTTGAGGGCAGGCGGGAGATGTAATGGACCGCGATTTCTGGCGCAGCTCGTGGGAGCGTGTGGACCGCTCGCGCGTCGCGGCGTGCCTCGCCGCGGCGGAGACGGTGTGCGCCCCGCTGATCGCGCTTTTGCGGGACGTGGGAGCGCATACGGTCTGCGACGCCGGCTGCGGCTGCGGTGCGCTCAGCGCCGCGCTGCTGCGGGCGGGCTTTGCCGTTTCCGGCTTCGACACCGCACCCGCGGCGGTGGAGCTTGCACGCGCCGCCGCGCCGGGCGCGGCGCTCAAAACGGCGGACGTCTGCGATACCGGCTATGCGGCGGATGCGTTCGACGCCGTCGTCTGCCGGGACGTGCTGGACCACATGCCGCTCGCCGATGCCCGCCGCGCGGCGGCGGAGCTGCTCCGCATCACGCGCCCCGGCGGGCTTTTGCTGTTCACCGTGGACGCCGCGGACGAGGAGTATGACCGGGAGATACACACGCTGAACGCCGACGGCGACCGCGTTTACACCGCCGGGAAATGGGCGGGGATGGTCTTCCACGCCTATGACCGCGCCGGGCTCGCCGCGCTCATCCCCGCGGGGGCAGCGTGGGAGCTCCGCGAGGACGGGGACGGTCTGACCGTTCTGGTCCGGAAGCTGTGAGCTTCGCTCCGGGAAAATTTTCTCTTTTCTCCACGCTGCAAGCCGCTGCGCTCTGGCAGCCTGTGCATTTTCGACAAAAAATGTCGAAATAATTCTCTCTTCAAGACCTTGCATTTTTGGCATGTCCATGCTAATATGGCCATACGTGTGTATGGACACGCGATAATATTTTTCCGAGGTGTAGAGAGAAATGGAAGGCAAGATCAAGGTGTTTTTGGCGGACCCGTCTGCTTTGGTTTTACGGGTTTTGCAGCGGGAGCTGGAGGCACTGGGCGAAGTCGAGGTCATCGGGACCGCGGCGGATGGACAGGGGGCACTTTCGGCTTTGCGCGAAACGACGCCGGATGTGCTTTTAACAGACGTTTTTCTGCCGGGACTGGACGGCTTTGCGCTCGCGAAGGCGGCGCGCGGGGGCGGTTCGGAGTTCCCGGCTATTTTTTTATCCGCATACAGCGGGCAGGGGCTCACCGCCCGCGCGAAAAGCTGCGGCGGCAGTCTTCTGCCGAAGCCCTGCGGCGTTCATCATATTCTCCGAAGCATCCACAACGCAGTCCGCAGGGAGGATGAAGTCGGCGAAGAGCGCGTCGACCCGGCACCCAGCCGCCCGCGGCACGGCACGAATGCCGCGATCGCGGCGGCGCTGGCGGCGTTCGGCATCCCCGACCGGCTCATCGGCTACGATTACCTCGCCACGGCGCTGCGCTGCACGACCGCGGACCGCACGCTGCTCGACGGCGTGACGAAAAAGCTCTACCCGGAGGTCGCACGGCAGTATTCCGCCACCGCCTCCGGCGTCGAGCGCGCAATGCGCAGCGCGATCGAAAAGGCGTGGAAGTCCCAGAACGAGCCCCGCCGCCGCGCCTTCTTCGGCAGAGCCTTCGCCTGCTCCGCGCGAACGCCGACGAACGCGAGGTTCCTCGCAAAAATGACCAAAGCCGTAGAAGCCAAGCTCACCGAGTGGGAAAACAGCCCGCCCAGTGACCCAAGGCGTTTTGCGTGGATGTGGATGTAGCGGCGCTTGCATGAACGTCTGAAACCTGCTATACTGCTGTGGAAGAAAAACCGGAAGGCGGAAGAACACATGCTGAGTCTGACCGAGGCAAACGCGGAATACGCGGAGGAGCTGGAGCGGTTCAAGGACGAGGTCCTGCGCTGCGACGACGGCAATGCGGATCAATTTGCGGGCTGCATGGGTCTGCGGGAAAGCCGGACCGCAAGGGAATGGATCGCGCTCTGCGAGACCTGCGCCACCACATCGGCCATCCCATTCTCGGCACTTGGGGAGGTCACTGCGGGTATTCCGTAAGACCGTCCGAACGCGGGAAGGGCTATGCGAAGGAGATGCTCCGCCTGAATATCCGGAACGCCGAAGAGCGCGGGATCGGAAAGCTCCTTCTGACCTGCGATGAGACAAACACCGCAAGCGAGAAAGTCATCCTTGCCAACGGCGGCGTTTTTGAAAGCACGCTCGAAGTGGACGGGCACACCATAAAGCGCTATTGGATCGAGATAAACTGAGCCTTTCCCGACCCGCATAAACCGGATTCAGGAGGCAAGCCATGGCATTTGATTTCAAGAAGGAGTACAAGGAATTCTACCTGCCGAAAAACACGCCGCAGATCGTGACTGTTCCGCCGGCGAACTATATTGCGGTCAGAGGGCACGGCGACCCCAACGGGGAAAACGGCGCGTACCGGCAGGCGATCGGCGTTCTGTACGCCGTGGCATACACCCTGAAAATGAGCTATAAAACGGACTACCGGATCGAGGGCTTCTTCGATTACGTCGTTCCGCCGTTGGAGGGCTTCTGGTGGCAGGACGGCGGCATCGACTACGCGGACAAGTCCGCGTTCCGCTGGCTGTCCGTGATCCGCCTGCCGGATTTTATTGCGGAAAAAGACGTTGTCTGGGCGGCGGAGACCGCCGGAAAAAAGAAAAAGCTGGACTGCTCCTCCGCAGAATTTTTGACCGTCGACGAGGGGCTCTGTGTCCAGATCATGCACTTGGGACCCTTCGACGACGAGCCCGCGACCGTCGCGCGGATGGATGAGTATATCGCGCAAAACGGCTGCGTGAACGATCTGAACACACACCGGCTCCACCATGAGATCTATCTGTCCGACGCGAGGAAAGTCGCGCCGGAGAAATGGAAAACCGTCATCCGGCACCCGATCAGGAAAGCGTGAAGGCTTGTCCCTGCCGCGGCGGACGGGCGAAATGGCTGGCATACTACCGCGAAATCGCAAAGGAAGAATATGACCCGGACTACCACGACGACGGAGGCGGAACGAAGAATAGTCTGTCGTTGAGCAGAACTGAGAGCGCTGTGGAAGGAAAACGAGCGGCTGAAAAAACGCGTCGAAAGGGCTCCGTCCGCACCGCGCGGACGGAGCCCTTTCGTCTCCCGCCTCACCCCAGCGCGACGTCCAGCGCCATCATGAGCAGGAAGCCGCCGACAAAGCCGCAGGTTCCGGCGTAGTTTTGTTTCAATGGAAAAAAGCGCTCCGCCGGCATTTAGCAGACGGAGCGCAGAAGCTTGAATAATGAAGTTGTAGACAGCCTATAACTTTGATCGAACTAAGAGATCAATTGTCGCTCCCCTTTGTCTCACTTGAGAGCGTGCAGGACTCAATCACTCATAGATAGCGCACATCGACATTAACAAGATTTCCTGTTATTTGGACCACAATAGACAAGCCTTTCCCCTCGTACAGGATCGCTGCACTGTCTGCGTACTTGTAAGAAAAGCCAGCGTATGATAGCAAAAGAGCATAGTTGTATAAGCCTTCTTGGATTGAAGAATTCGAGTAAGATTGGGTCCAGCGATAATTGTAGCATTTTGACCCATTAATGTAGTATTCTTCCGAACACTCCAAGCCCAAATACCACCCTAGATCCGGAAGATTCGGGAATTCCGTGTAAAAAGTGACCACGTGTCCCGCGTAAACTGTGATTGTTCGCGCAGAGTAGTCCAGCTCAACGGCAACACACTCGGTACCATTTCCGTAAAGTGTGCCGTTATCAAAAGTTTCCAATTTTTTCAGACCGCATTTTTCCAGCTCCTGCCCGTAATATACAAGCGTTTCAGCATATCTAAGGCTGTTATCTCTTCCAAAAATGCTCTTGAAATCGTCCATGTCATAGGCAATTGTATAGCCGACAGGTGTTGAAGTTCCTTTGACGATATTGACCCCGGAAAACTCGCCAAAGTCTATCACGTGTTCGAAACTTGGATAGCAGGTCTGGTCAAAAGCAAAGAACAAATCTTCTCTTTCTTTGTCCAAAGACTTGATTTTTTCGATGGCTATTGCAAGATTTAAATCTCCTGATTCAAATCCGGCGGAGGTGATGCCGATCACCTTCCCTCTTTCGTCGATGAGGGCTCCTCCACTGCTGCCATGCGTAATGGGAACAGAAATCTGGATAAACTCTTCCCCATCCACGATACGAAGAGGGTTCGAAATAATGCCTGTTGACATTGTGTTTGCCAAGCCTTTGGGACTGCCGATTGCGAAGACTGTCTGTCCTTGCTCAAGATTGGTCGAATTCCCTATCTCCAGATATGGAAATTCAGCGCCCTCTACTTTTAGCAAAGCCAAATCGTTTGCCTGATTTGCATCTACAAGGCTGACATTATGCATAATACCGTCCGTCGTTTCGGCAAAAATATCAGTACTGTTTGCAATGACATGAAAATTCGTGATAGCATATCCGTCTGAAGAAATGAAGAATCCGCTTCCGGTGCCGCGCATGGTGCCGTTGTTATAAAAAGCGCTTACAGTAAACACAGCCGGAGAACATTTCTGCGAAATCTCTGTTGCGCTTAATGTCTTTTCACCCGACGTGGCATTTCCTTGCACCCGTTGAAGAAGAGTTTGTTCCGAGTCTACAATAAGGCAGTCCAGAGCGCGCGAAGAAATGATTGCAACATCCCCACGCGAAAAGGAGCCAGATGTCATCGCGTTGTATTCTCCGTTTGTCAGACCGATCCTATCCGAGAGTGTCCACGCGCTATCCCAAGCGAAATCCCCGCTTTTGTCGCTATAGCCGAGTGCGCGTAAAACGAATGTAATATATTGGGTTGCAGAAACCGAAGCATCACCGCCATACGTAGTGGATGATATTCCTGCCGCAAGACCATTCGCATATGCATATCCGACATACGGACGCGCCCACGGAGAAACATCAGAAAACGGAGTTTCCCACGTTCCTTGGAGAGCGCTTTCTTCCTTGCCAAGGAGTCGAACGAGCATCGTAATTGCTTCTTCACGGGTCGGAACCCGATCGAGGTCATAAATTGGAGTCCCATCTGTGTTTTTCCCAACTCCGTTGAACAGACCGAGTTCATTGAGTCTTTCCGCTGCCGCGTTTGCCGCTGCATTTGCAGCAAACGAAGCTGGCGCAAGTGCGAACAGAAAAGTGACCAGAAGCAGAAGCGAAATCAGTTTTTTCATGTGTTTTTCCTCCTGTAAGTCTGTTAAAAAGCGAAACCTCAGTAACGCGCCAGAAATGTAACGCCTCGAAAATTGGGATATAATGGGAATATAATTAGCGAATTGAAAGCAGGTTAGGCATCGAAAGGACGATCCGCTTTTTGAAGCGGAGATAGTTCCTTTATATAGCCGTCAACGCTTGCGCTGTTTTAACACTACCAGAACTCGACGAAAAAGTCAAATATTTTCTTTTTCACCCCAGCGCGACGTCCAGCGCCATCATGAGCAGGAATCCGCCGACAAAGCCGCAGGTTCCGACGCGGGAGTGCGCCTGCGGGATGAGCTCCTCCACGGTAACGTAGAGCATCGCGCCCGCGGCGAAACTCAGCAGCCACGGCATCAGCGGCGCGACGCCCGCCGCTGCGAGCACCACGAGCACGCCGAACAGCGGCTCCACCGCGCCGGAGAGCACGCCGAGCCCGAACGCCCGTGCGCGGCTCCGCCCCTCCTGCCGCAGAGGAAGCGCCACGGCAGCGCCCTCCGGGAAATTCTGGATCCCGATCCCAAGCGCAAGCGCCGCCGCGCCCGCGAGCCCCTCCCCCGTCGCCGCAAGCGCGAACGCAAGCCCCACCGCCATGCCTTCCGGCACATTGTGCAGCGTGATCGCCGTCATCAGCAGCGCATTTTTCCGCCACGCCGGATCGACGTCCCGCCTGCGCCGCAGCCGCGGCAGCAGGTCGTCCAGCACAGCCAGAAACGCCGCGCCGACCAGCACCCCCGCCGACACCGGGAGCCACACCGGAAGCGCGCCCGCCTCCCGCGTCCGCTCCATCGCGGGCAGCAGCAGGCTCCAGACGCTCGCCGCCGTCATCACGCCCGCCGCGAAGCCCAGCAGCACCCGCTGCGTCCCCGCCCGCGGCGCGCCCCGGAATAAGAAAACCGCAGCCGCGCCAAGCGAGGTCATCAAAAACGCAAATCCCGTCCCCAGCGCAGCCCAGATCACCGATCGAAGCAAGTTCAACACACCCCAAAACATTCTAAAGGCGGCTCCCCCGCCCTACCCCAGCATATCCGCCCCCGCCCGTCCCGGTGAAACTTTCTCTGGATTTTTTCGCGGAGCCATGGTACAATAGCAAAGCATCCGGGTGTAGCGCAGCTGGTAGCGCGCCTGCTTTGGGAGCGCGTAGACCCTATCCATGAGCGATTTGGACAAAAGCCCGGAAAGCCTTGCAACACGGGCGATAGCGGGACTTTGTTCCTTAGTCAAATCAGGCTGAAAAACCGCTTTGACCACATGAATGACCACAGACAGAAAAAACTTTGATTTTCTCCCCCGCCGTGGTATAATGGCAGAAATTGAATATCCGGGTGTAGCCCAGTTGGTAGGGCGCCACATTTGGGAGTGCCGTGGCGGTATCCGGGACGGGGCAAAGTGAAACGTCGCAAAGCCTTGTGACGCCTGCGTTT
The DNA here is from genome assembly GCA_963649145.1 of Ruminococcus bicirculans (ex Wegman et al. 2014). Taxonomy (GTDB): domain Bacteria; phylum Bacillota; class Clostridia; order Oscillospirales; family Oscillospiraceae; genus SVKR01. The sequence continues at coordinate 11,272 of CAVJGI010000067.1, forward strand.
GCGGGACTTCTCTCAATTGTCGAAAGCGGTATAAAAGCGGCTTTGACCACATAAAAGACCACAGACAGAAAAATCTTTGATTTTCTCCCCCGCCGTGGTATAATGGCAGAAATTGAATATCCGGGTGTA
>CAVJGI010000068.1:0-11184 GCA_963649145.1 Ruminococcus bicirculans (ex Wegman et al. 2014)
TTTTTGAGTGGTATCTACATTATACACTTTGGAAGGCGTATTGTCCCGCTTTTTTCGGTGGGTTGCACTTCAGATGATAGCATGCCAGCTCCCCTTGCACAGGGGAGCCTTTAAATCCGCAGTTCGCGGCTACTCTGACAGACTAAAAGAGAGAGCGCCAAAGGCGCTCTCTCTTTTGAAGTTTACAGCGCGTTGCTGCGTCCGACGAGGACGGAAAGGTCCACGTAGTCGGCGTCGCTGGCGTCGATGTTCTCGTCCGTCTCGGCAACGAAGTCGCGGTACATGGAAAGTCCGCTGCCGGCGGGGATGAGCTTACCGATGATGACGTTCTCCTTCAGACCGACGAGGTGGTCGACCTTGCCCTTGATGGCGGCGTCGGTCAGGACCTTGGTGGTCTCTTGGAAGGACGCGGCGGACATCCAGCTGTCCGTAGCGAGGGACGCCTTCGTGATACCGAGCAGGATCTGCTCATAGGTCGCAAGGCGCAGGTCCTCGCCGAGCTCGTTCTTCTCGCCGGCGTCGATGCGCGCCTGAACCGCGTCGTTCGCCTTGCGGAACTCGTAGCGGTCGACGGTGGCGCCGGAGAGCTGCTCCGTGTCGCCGGGGTCCTCGACCTTGACCTTGCGCATCATCTGGCGCACGATGACCTCGATGTGCTTGTCGTTGATGTCAACGCCCTGCTGACGGTAAACCTTCAGGACCTCCTGAATGAGATAGGTGCGGACACCGCGGCGGCCGAACTCGTCGTCGTCCACACCACGGATGCGCAGCACGTCGTGCGGGCTGAGCGCACCGGCGGTGAGCTCCTGACCCTTGTCGACATGCTGGCCTACCTCGACCAGAATGCCCATGGAGTACGGGATCTGATAGACGCGGGTCTCGCCCTCGGCTTCGTTCGTGATGGTAAGGGCGCAGATGGCGTTGCGCTTGGTCTCCTCCATGGAAACGGTGCCGCTGATCTCGGCGAGGACCGCCATCTTCTTCGGCTTGCGGGCTTCGAAAAGCTCCTCGACACGGGGAAGACCCTGCGTGATATCGTCGCCGGCGACGCCGCCGGTGTGGAAGGTACGCATGGTGAGCTGGGTGCCCGGCTCGCCGATGGACTGGGCGGCGATGACGCCGACGGCCTCGCCCGCGTTGACGAAGCGGCCCGTGGCAAGGTTCATGCCGTAGCACTTGGCGCAGACGCCGCTCTTGGCGTTGCAGGCGAGGACGGAGCGGACGCGCACACGGTCGATGCCGTGGGCTTCGAGGACCTTCTCATCGCCCTTGACGAGCATCTTCTCCGCGGAGAAGAGCAGCTCGCCCGTCGCCGGGTCGGTAACGTCAAAGACCGGGAAGCGGCCGTGGATGCTCTCGCCGAAGCTCTGGACCACCTGTCCCTTGTCGTAAACGGTGCTTGCCCAGATGCCGTCCGTGGTGCCGCAGTCGCGCTCGCGGATGATGACATCCTGCGAAACATCGACAAGGCGGCGGGTCAGATAACCGGAGTCCGCAGTGCGGAGCGCGGTGTCGGTCAGGCCCTTGCGCGCGCCTCGGCTGGAGATGAAGTACTCCAGAACGGAGAGGCCCTCGCGGTAGTTTGCCTTGATGGGGATCTCGATGGTGCGGCCGGCGGTGTTCGCGATCAGGCCGCGCATACCGGCGAGCTGGCGGATCTGCGCCATGGAGCCTCGCGCACCGGAGTCCGCCATCATATAGATGGGGTTGAACTCGTCGAGACCGCTCTGCAGCGCCTCGGTGACGTCCTTCGTGGTCTTTTCCCACTCGGCAACGGCGAGACGATAGCGCTCGTCGTCCGTGATGAAGCCGCGGCGGAACTGCTTTTCAATGCCGAGAACGCGCTGCTCCGTCTCCGCGATGAGGGTGTACTTCGCGGCGGGGACGGTCATATCGGCGATGGAGATCGTGATCGCGCCGAGGGTGGAGTACTTGTAGCCGAGCGCCTTCACATTGTCGAGGACCTCGGTCGCGATGGTGAAGCCGTACTTCTCGATGCAGCGGTCGATGATCTTGCCGAGCGCCTTCTTGCCGACCTTACCGAGCTGGCTGTGGCCGCCGCCGAAGGAGTTCGTCGCCTTGGTGAAGGCGTCGCCGCCGACCTCGTAGTCGAAGCGGGCTTCCGGGTCCGTGCGGTCGACGAAGCCGAGATCCTGCGGGATGGGCTCGTTATAGATGATGCGGCCGACGGTCGTCTCGATGAGGCGGGACTCCGGCACGCCGCCGAAGGTCTTGGTCACGCGGACCATAATGGGCGCGTGGAGGCTGATGGTGCCCTCGTTATACGCCATGATCGCCTCGTTGACGCCGGTGTAGGAGTGCAGCGGGCGGTAGCTCGGCGTTTTCTTGCCCTCGCGCTTGGCGGCGTGGAACGCCTCGGAGAAGGTGTCGCCGTCGACGACCTCGTTCACGGGCAGATCGGTGTCGCCCGCGTCCGTGCAGAAGACGTTCTCCGCGCCCTTCTCGTTCTTGCCGATGCGGACATAGGTCAGGTAGTAAGCGCCGAGGACCATGTCCTGCGTCGGGACCGTGACCGGGCTGCCGTCCTGCGGACGGAGCAGGTTGTTCGCGGAGAGCATCAGGATACGCGCCTCCGCCTGCGCCTCCGCGGAGAGCGGGACGTGGATCGCCATCTGGTCGCCGTCGAAGTCGGCGTTGAAGGCGGTGCAGCAGAGGGGGTGGAGCTTGAGGGCGCGGCCCTCGACTAAGACCGGCTCAAACGCCTGAATGCCGAGACGGTGCAGCGTCGGCGCGCGGTTGAGCAGCACCGGGTGCTCCTTGATAACGACGTCCAGCGCGTCCCAGACCTCGGTGCGCTGCTTGTCGACCATCTTCTTGGCGGATTTGATGTTGTTGGCAACGCCGTCCTCCACGAGCTTTTTCATGACGAAGGGGCGGAACAGCTCGATCGCCATCTCCTTGGGGACGCCGCACTGGTAGAGCTTCATCTCCGGACCGACGACGATAACGCTTCGGCCGGAATAGTCGACGCGCTTGCCGAGCAGGTTCTGACGGAAGCGGCCCTGCTTGCCCTTGAGCATATCGCTGAGGGACTTCAGCGCGCGGGAGTTCGCGCCGGTGACGGCGCGACCGCGGCGGCCGTTGTCGATGAGGGCGTCCACAGCCTCCTGAAGCATGCGCTTTTCGTTGCGGACGATGATGTCCGGCGCATTGAGCTGCATGAGGCGCTTCAGACGGTTATTGCGGTTGATGACGCGGCGGTAGAGGTCGTTGAGGTCGCTCGTGGCGAAGCGGCCGCCGTCGAGCTGGACCATCGGGCGGATCTCCGGCGGGATAACCGGCAGCACGTCGATGATCATCCACTCCGGGCGGTTGCCGGAGGCGGCGAAGGCGTCCACGCACTCAAGGCGCTTGACGATCTTCGCCTTCTTCTGGCCGGAGGCGTTTTTCAGCTCCTCGCGCAGCTGCTGGGCGAGGGCTTCGCAGTCGACGTCTTGAAGCAGCTTCTTGATCGCCTCGGCACCCATGCCGGCGGAGAAGTCGTCCTCATACTTTTCGCGGTAATCGCGGTATTCCTTTTCGCTCAGAATCTGGCAGCGCTGGAGCGGCGTAAAGCCGGGGTCCGTAACGATATAGCTGCCGAAATAGAGCACCTTTTCCAGAATACGCGGGGTCAGATCGAGGACGAGACCCATGCGGGACGGGATGCCCTTGAAATACCAGATATGGCTGACCGGCGCGGCGAGGTCGATGTGGCCCATGCGCTCGCGGCGGACCTTGCTCTTCGTGACCTCGACGCCGCAGCGGTCGCAGATCTTGCCCTTGTAGCGGATCTTTTTATACTTTCCGCAGTGGCACTCCCAGTCCTTGGTGGGTCCGAAAATGCGCTCGCAGAACAGACCGTCGCGCTCCGGCTTGAGCGTGCGGTAGTTGATGGTCTCCGGCTTTTTCACCTCGCCGTAGGACCAGCTTCGGATCATTTCCGGGGAGGCAATGCCGATCTTGATGGCGTCAAACGGTGTGTAGCTCATAGTTTATCAGTCCTCCTCCTCGTCATCATCATAGTCGCTCTCCGCGGCGGTATCGTCATAGTCGTCGAGCTCGTCGTTGACGTCCTCGATGGCGTAGCCGGCGTCCTCAAGCTCGCTGTCGTCCGCGCGGTAATCGTCATCGTCGCGGAAGCTGCCGGTGAAATCGTCCTCCTCGTCGTCCTTCAGCTCGATCTCGCCGCCGTCGGCGTCGAGGACCTTGACGTCGAGGCAGAGGGACTGGAGCTCCTTGACAAGGACCTTAAAGCTCTCCGGAACGCCCGGCTGCGGGATGTTGTGGCCCTTCACGATGCTCTCGTAGGTGCGCACACGGCCGGTCACGTCGTCGGACTTGACGGTCAGGATCTCCTGAAGCGTGTAAGCCGCGCCGTAAGCCTCCAGCGCCCAGACCTCCATTTCGCCGAAGCGCTGGCCGCCGAACTGCGCCTTGCCGCCCAGCGGCTGCTGGGTCACGAGGCTGTACGGGCCGGTGGAGCGGGCGTGCATCTTATCGTCGACGAGGTGGTGGAGCTTCAGGAAGTAGACCCAGCCGACCGTGACGTCGTTGTCGAAGCGCTCGCCGGTGCGTCCGTCGTAGAGCACGCTCTTGCCGTCCTCGCGCAGACCGGCGAGACGGAGCGTTTCGTGGATGGCTTCCTCGTTCGCGCCGTTGAAGATCGGGGTCGCGACCTTCCAGCCGAGCGCCTGCGCCGCGTAGCCCAGATGGACCTCAAGCACCTGTCCGATATTCATACGGGAGGGAACGCCCAGCGGGTTCAGCACGATGTCGAGCGGGGTGCCGTCCGGCAGGTAAGGCATATCCTCCTTCGGCAGGATGCGGGAGACGACGCCCTTGTTACCGTGGCGGCCCGCCATCTTGTCGCCGACGCCGATCTTGCGCTTCTGGGCGATATAGACGCGGACGACCTCGTTGACGCCGGGGCCCATCTCGTCGCCGTTTTCGCGGGTGAAGACCTTGACGTCCACAACGATGCCGTTGGCGCCGTGCGGGACCTTCAGCGAGGTGTCGCGCACCTCGCGGGCTTTCTCGCCGAAGATGGCGCGCAGCAGGCGCTCCTCGGCGGTCAGATCGGTCTCGCCCTTCGGCGTGACCTTGCCGACGAGAATGTCGCCGGAATGGACCTCCGCGCCTACCATGATAATGCCGCGCTCGTCCAGATATTTCAGCGCGTCCTCGCCGACGCCGGGGATATCGCGGGTGATCTCCTCAGGACCGAGCTTGGTGTCGCGCGCGTCGCACTCGTATTCCTCCACGTGGAGGGAGGTGAACACGTCCTCCATGACGAGGCGTTCGTTGAGCAGGATGGCGTCCTCGTAGTTATAGCCCTCCCAGCTCATAAAGCCGACGAGGATGTTCTTGCCGAGGGAGAGCTCGCCCTGCGCGGTGCTCGGACCGTCCGCCAGAACGGTGGGGTCCTCGTAAATGCCCTCCGCCGTGACGCGCGCGCCGTGGACGCGCTCGCCGACATCGACGATGGGGCGCTGGTTGAAGCAGGTGCCTTGGTTGGAGCGGGAGAACTTGATGAGCTCATAGTCCTTGATCTCGCCCGTGTCATATTTGACGCTGACGCCCGTGGCGGAGACCTTGGTGACAACGCCGTCGCCCTCGGCGAGGACGGTGACGCCGGAGTCCACCGCGCACTTATGCTCGATGCCGGTGCCGACGATCGGTGCCTGCGTGGTGAGCAGGGGCACAGCCTGACGCTGCATGTTCGCGCCCATCAGCGCGCGGTTCGCGTCGTCGTTTTCAAGGAAGGGGATCATAGCCGTCGCGATGGAGACCATCATGCGCGGGGAGATGTCGATATAGTCGACGCGGTCGCGGTCGACCTCGATGATCTCGTCGCGGTGGCGGCAGATGATACGGTGGTTGATGAGACAGCGGTTCTCGTCCACGGGCTCGGTCGCCTCGCAGATGATGTAGCGGTCCTCAATGTCGGCGGTCATGTATTCCACGTCGTCCGTCAGCTGGCTCGCGATGATCTTGCCGTTTTCGTCGCGGATGCGCTCGATGCGGCGGTAAGGCGTGATGAGGAAGCCGTATTCGTTGACACGGGCGAACGCCGCGAGGTAAGAGATCAGACCGATGTTCGGGCCTTCCGGCGTCTCGATCGGGCACATACGACCGTAGTGGCTGTAGTGAACGTCGCGGACGTCGAAGCTCGCGCGCTCACGGGAGAGACCGCCGGGACCGAGCGCGGAGAGACGGCGCTTGTGGGTCAGCTCGGCGAGCGGATTCGTCTGGTCCATAAACTGGCTCAGCGGGCTGGAGCCGAAGAACTCCTTGATCGCCGCCGTCACCGGGCGGATGTTGATGAGGCTCTGCGGCGTCACGACGTCGAGATCCTGAAGCGTCATGCGCTCGCGGATGACGCGCTCCATACGGGAGAAACCGATGCGGAACTGGTTCTGGAGCAGCTCGCCGACGCTGCGCATGCGGCGGTTGCCGAGGTGGTCGATATCGTCCGGCTCGCCGATGCCGTGCGCAAGGCAGTTCAGATAGTTGACCGATGCGAAGATATCGTCGAGGATGACGTGCTTCGGCAGCAGAACGTCGAGATGCTCGCGGATCTGCTCCTTGAGCTCCTCGCCGGAATACTGCTCCAGCAGCGGGCGCAGGATAATGCCGCGCACGCGCTCCTTGATGCCGAGCTCGGCAGGGTCGAAGTCGACATACTTGGCGAGATCGACCATGCCGTTCGTGAACACGCGGACGATCTTGCCTTCCACGTCGAGCATCACGTCCGTGACGTTCGCGCGCTGGATCTCGTCGGCGCGCTCGCGCGTCAGGACCTCGCCGACCTCGGCGATGATCTCGCCGGTGTCCGGGTCCGCGACGGGCTGCGCCAGCTTGTGACCGCTGATGCGCGGGGCGATGGCGAGCTTTTTGTTGAACTTATAGCGGCCGACGTTGGAGATATCGTAGCGGCGGTGGTCATAGAAAAGACCGTTCAGCAGCGTCTCCGCGCTGTCCACCGTCGGGGGATCGCCGGGACGCAGGCGCTTGTAGATCTCGATAAGGCACTCCTCGCGGGTCGGGCAGGTGTCCTTCTCGAAGGTCGCGTTCATGCGCACATCGTCGCCGAAGATCTCCTTGATCATCTCGTTCGTGACGCAGCCGGCGACGGTGTCGCAGCAGCTGAGCCACGTGCTCGGCTCGTTCTCCTCGTAGCGGCCCATGCCCTTGAGCAGCCAAGTCACGGGGATCTTGCGGTTCTTGTCGATGCGGACATAGAACACGTCGTTCGCGTCCGTCTCGAACTCCAGCCATGCGCCGTGGTAAGGGATGATGGTCGTAGCGTAAGTGCTGATGAGCGTCTTGTCCGTCGTTTTGTCAAAATAAATGCCGGGGGAACGGACGATCTGGGAGACGATGACGCGCTCCGCGCCGTTGATGATGAAGGTGCCTCCCGCGGTCATGATCGGGAAGTCGCCCATGAAGATCTCCTGCTCCTTGATCTCCTCCGTCTCCTTGTTGCGGAGGCGGACGCCGACCTTGAGCGGCGCGGCATACGTGGCGTCGCGCGCCTTGGACTCCTGCTCGGTGTACTTGGGCTTTTCGTTCATGGAATAGCTGACGAAGCTCAGCTCCAGATTGCCGGAATAGTCCGTGACGGCTTCGACCTCGTCGAAGACCTCCTTCAGGCCCTGTTCCAGAAACCACTTATAGGAATTTTTCTGGACCTCCAGCAGATGCGGCATCTCCTGAACTTCCGGTGTGCGCGCAAAACTCTTTCGCAGCGTTTTGCCGTACATAACGTCCTTTGGCATTGCGGCCATCCACTCCTTTGCATGGTAATTTTGCATAAAGATTTTGATTCGGCTGATCGTGATACGCCCGGCTGGGTTGTTGCTTCTTTTCCGCAGACACTTGATTTTTCGCGGAAGTTTGTGTAAACTAAGGGCGTGCTTGAGGGTGGGGGATTTTACCCCATCCTATAAACATAGCAAGTCATTATATCAAGTTTTATCCTGATTTGTCAAGTCTTTTTGTGCGGGGGCGGGGAAAATTTTCCCTGCTTTTTTGTTTTTTCGGAGGTTTTTCACCTATGACGGCTTCGATCGGTCTGCTCATCCTCGGCGCGCTGGGCTTCCTCATCCTCTGGGGCGAGGGGCTTTTGAAGCGCAAGACTTCCCTCTTTGCTTCCGCGGCGCTGCTGCTCGCCGCCATGCTGCTGCGCGGGCTCTGCATGGACCACGAGACGCTGGACTATCAGAATTTTCTGACCGTCTGGGTGACGTATTTCCGCGACCACGGCGGCTTCGCCGCGCTGAAAAACAGCGTCGGGAACTATAACCTGCCCTATCTTTATTTTCTCGCCTTCTTCTCTTACCTGCCCGCGCGCGACCTTTATCTCATCAAGCTGCTCTCTGTCGCGTTCGACCTGCTGCTCGCGTGGGGTATGCTGCGCCTCGTGCGGCTTTACCGCCGGGAGGTGACAGCGACGCTCGCCGCCTTTTTCGTGACGCTCCTGCTCCCCACCGTGATCTTAAACGGCGCTTACTGGGGCCAGTGCGACAGCATTTACGCCGCCTTCGCCGTCTGGAGCGTCTATTTCGCCCTCGACGGCAAGCCCGTGCGCTCCATGATCGCCATCGCGCTGAGCTTCGCGTTCAAGCTTCAGGCGGTGTTTATCATGCCGGTGTTTCTGGTCTTCCTCTTCGCAAAAAAGCTCCGCTGGTACCACCTGCCCATCTTCCCCGCGACTTACCTCGCAACGGCGCTGCCCGCCGTCATCGCCGGGCGCCCCCTGCGCGACGCCGTGCTGCTCTATTTCGATCAGGCGGGCTCCGTCGGCAGTGCGCTGAACTATAACTCCTCCTCCGTCTTCGCCTTCGCCTCCCGCAATGCGGACACGGCGCTGCTGAGCCGCCTCGGCATCGTCTTTGCCTTCGGCTTCCTCGCGCTGATCTTCGTCTGGTGCTTCCTGCGCCGCCGCAGCCTGAGCCGCGAGGCGCTGCTCATCGTGACGCTGCTCATCTGCGTCGCCGTGCCGTTTTTCCTCCCGCACATGCACGACCGCTATTTCTTCCTCGCCGACGCGCTCTCCGTCGCCCTCGCGGTCGTCTGGCCCCGGCTCAGCTTCGTGCCGGTCTGCGTCTCCTTCGCCTCCCTGCTCGGCTACCACGCCTATCTCCGCATGCGCTACCTGCTGCCCATGCGCTACGGCGCCGCCGCCCTGCTCGTCGTGATCGTGACCCTGATTTTCGCCCTTTCCTGCGAATTTTCGAGAAAGAGCAAAAAACGGGCTTGACAAATCAAAAGAATCTGCTATAATGATCCTCGCACTTCAAAAAACGCGGGAGTGCTGGAATAGGTAGACAGGCAGGCTTGAGGTGCCTGTGTTTCACCATAGACGTGAGGGTTCAAGTCCCTTCTCCCGCACCATAACTGGACACCAATTTTGATACAATGCGTATCACGATTGGTGTCCAGTTTCTTTTGGCAAAGCCCTTGATTTACAAGGCTTTCTCAATACTTTTTAACGATAACAGGCTCTGTGGCTGCTCAGAAACGAGTGCTGCAGAGCCTTTTTTCATTTTTGTCGGTAAACCTTTTAATTAAAGGTCTTGAAGGGTGTGCATCCGGTCAGAGGAATAATTAAAAGGTGCGACGGAACCGCTGCTGCCTAATGTGGGTTCAATGTTCCTGATGATTTTGATACAATAGAAAAAGCCTTCTCCGGGGCAAATGCCGCCGAAAAAGGCTTGAAACAAGGGCTTTCGAGGTCAAATGCCGACTTTGAAAGCCCTTGTTTGCTTTATTCAGTTGTTGATTTCTGCCGTTCCAGAGTCTGACCGCACCGTGAGGTGCAAGCCTTGCGGTGTATGGATTTTGGAATAATTAAAAGGTATGGCAAAATTAAATGGTTTAATCCACCGTAGTGCTGTCCTCGATTTCTTTAAGTGTACGACCATCTTTGGCTTTCCATGTGCGAGGGCCACTTGCGCTATAACCAAGCACAAAATCAGCAGCTGCGGAGGAACTGGAGAATAAAATATCTTCCGTTGTGGTCATATTCTCAATCTTACCCTCTGCGAAAATTCTGTCTCGGAGTTTCTTCATTCCGGCACTTAGTGATTTTGCTGATGTCTTTTCATTTACCACGGATCCTTTGAGAACCACGAAGCCCTCAGCTGTCACCATTCCGGCGGCAGATGTACTGCCGGTGTTAATGAATAGTTCCTCGTCATCAGCGGTAGAGGCATCAGCACCAATTTGCAGCAGCGGGTCTAAAACTTTATATCCCAATGCATTGATAAGAATTTTAACATTATCCACGAACTCTTCCATTACTGCAACTTGGGACTCTTTCATCACCGTATTGCGATATGTATTCTTGGTTAGTACTACATAACGCTTGCAGCTTCTTGCAATCTCAACAAAGCGGTTTTCAAGATATCTGATGAGTGCTTTGTTAAGGTCTCTGCCCACAAAAATTACAGCTGTATTCCAGTAAAACTTTTCTTTTTCAGACTGATAATCACGCAGATGCTGCACGAGACGTTCTTTTACATTTTCTGCCTCGCCGATATAAACGGAATCTGTACCATCGTCCTCTTTACAAAACAGAAAATAAACTCCTGCTTGGGAAATGTCATCGCGACTGCACGAAGCCACTTCGATACGAGGAATCTTTATGGCTTTACCGTTCCAGTTGGATAATTCCGCTGTTATTAAACTGTCTGCTGTACCGTTTACAAGGAACAGCTCTATTGATTTCCCATATGCCATTAGAGAAGCCTCCCTTGTTTAATCATTCATGAAAGCATCAAATTTCTCGATACGGTCAATCCAATCCAGCTCATTTTGCTTTTTGGCTTTACTGTCAAGAACCGTAGCCTTGGGATTTCGTTTCAGAATTTCTGCCTTCATTTTTTTCTGTTCTGATTTTGTCGTAGGAACCAGTTTTGTGCCGCCCCACCAAGTTTTCGCTACCTTCTGGGTAACATCACAGATCGGTTCCTGCTGCTTCTTTTTCTTTCCGAACATGGCTTTCCTCCGTCAACCCATGCTGCCGCCGCCTTTATTGCCAACGAACTCGCAGCCGTACACATTAAAGCTCAAAAAGCCTACGCATTTCCTCTTCCATCGTTCCGCTCTTTGCATACTTCAAGGTATCGCAAAGGCGGATATTGTTTTTCTCAATGTGTATCTCATCGCTGAATCCGA
>CAVJGI010000069.1:0-11168 GCA_963649145.1 Ruminococcus bicirculans (ex Wegman et al. 2014)
CTGCGAGCTGCGATTTTAAAGGCTCCCCTGTGCAAGGGGAGCTGGCGCGCGAAGCGCGACTGAGGGGTTGTTACCAAGCTTCCGAAAACGCCAAGCTTGGCAATTTCAGAAGCTTACAACCCTCCAGTCAGCCTTCGGCTGACAGCCTCCCTTGCACTTCGGAGACCTTTAAATTGTGCGTCTTCGCCGCATTGATAAGACTTTTTTGACAACCTCGCAAAACAGCCCGGACACGTTCGTGTCCGGGCTGTTTTGCATTTTTCACCCCAGCGGCAGCGTTACCGTGATGATCGTGCCTTTGCCGGGGGTGCTTTGGAGGGTTACTTTGCCGCCGTGGTAGGCGGCGGCGTGTTTTACGATGGAGAGACCGAGTCCGGTGCCGCCGGCGGCTTTGGAGCGGCTTTTATCCACGCGGTAAAAGCGTTCAAAGATACGTTCCTGCTCCTCCGGCGCGACGCCGACGCCTGTGTCGCTCACGCGCAGGACGGCGTTTTTCCCCTCCGCGGCGACCGCGACGCAGACCTTGCCGCCGGGGACATTATACTTCACGGCGTTGTCGCAGAGGTTATAAATGATCTCATAGAGCAGCCGCCGCACGCCGTCGACCTCCGTGGGTGCGCCGGAGACTGTGAGCTCCACCTGCCGCTCCGCGGCGGCGGGGGCGAGGTCTGCCGCCGCCTCCTGCGCGAGGGAGAGCAGCTCCACGCGCTCGCGCGGCATGGGGACACCCTCGTCGAGCTGGCTGAGGCGGATGATGTCGCCGACGAGCGCGACAAGGCGCTGCGCCTCGGCACGGATGTGGCCGAGAAAGCGCGCTTGGTCCTCCGGCTGCACCATGCCGTTTTCGAGCAGCTCCGCCGAGCCGATGATGCCCTGAAGCGGGGTCTTGAGCTCGTGGGAGACGTTCGCGGTGAACTCCCGGCGCAGCCGCTCGGCGTCCTCGCGCTCCGTGTCGTCGAAGCTGAGGACAACGCAGCCGCCGGACTCGATGCGGCTGACGTCCAGCCGGTAAACGCGCCCGCCGCGGCGCAGCTGGGTGCTCGCGTGGCCCTCCGCGGCGGCGGTGTGCAGCGCTTCGCTGAGGGCGGGGGCGCGCTCAACGCTGAGCAGGTCGCGCCCGGCGCAGTCGGTGTCCTCCGCGCCGAAGAGCCGCCGCGCGGCGGGGTTGATGCTGAGGATGCAGCCGTGGTCGTCGAGCAGGACGAGCCCCTCGCGCATGCTGGCGGTGATCTGGGCAAACTCGTCCGACCGGCGGCGCAGCTCCGTCAGGTGCGCGTCGATGCTCTGCCGCTGGTGCTCCAGACGGCGCAGCAATGGCGCGAGCTCCGGGTAGGTGTCGTTTTCGAGCGGGTGCTCCAAGTCGAGCGCGTTCAGCGGCTCCGTGATCTTTCGGCTGAGCCGCCCGGCGAGCAGCGCGGAGAGTATGAGCGCGAGCACCAGCACGATGAGCAGCGGCTGGAGCGTTCCGAAGGCGAGCGTCGCCGCCGTTTCGCGGCTGACGGAGATGCGCAGCACCGTGCCGTCCGACAGGCGGCGGGCGCAGTAAATGGTGCGCTCGAGCAGCGTGTCGGAATAGCGGATCGCCTTGCCCTCGCCCGTGGCGAGCGCGGCACGGATCTCCTCGCGCGCGGCGTGGTTTTCGAGCGTCTCCGCGTCCGTGACCGTGTCGAAGAGCACGGACCCGTCCGCACCGACCCATGTCAGACGGCTGCGGTCGGCGGCGACGGCGAGGAGATAGTCCGCGCCCTCGCGCTCCACGCCCGCGGCGGCGAGCGCGAGCTGGTCGCCGAGCTCCTGCTCCTGAACGCCAGCGAAATAGTCATAAAGGAAGGCAAGCAGTATCACGAGGCTCGCCGCGAGCACCGCCGCTGCGACGGCGAAGATCGAGCGGAAAACGCGCCGCGTCATGACTGCGCCTCCAGCCGGTAGCCGACGCCGCGGACCGTTGCGATGAGCGCGCCCGCCGCGCCGAGCTTCTGGCGCAGGGTGCGGACATGCATATCCACGGTGCGCGATTCGCCGCAGAAATCCGTGCCCCACACGCGCTCCATGAGCTGCTCGCGTGTGAACACCGTGTTCGGGTGGGCGAGCAGCAGCTGCAAAAGCTCGAACTCCTTGCGCGTGAGCTCCACGCGCGCGCCGTCGACTGCGACGGTGCGGGACTCCGTATCCAGCGCGAGCGTTCCGGCGCGGAGGACGCGGGGCGTCTCCGCCGGGCGGCAGCGGCGCAGCACCGCCTTGACGCAGGAGACGAGCTCCATCACGCCGAAGGGCTTTGCAAGATAATAGTCCGCGCCGAGGTCCAGCCCGCGGATCTTGTCATACTCCGCGCCCTTCGCCGTCGCGAGCACGACGGGGATGGCGGCGAGGTCGGCACGGGAACGCATGCGGCGCAGCAGCTCCAGCCCGTCGATGCCGGGCAGCATCAGGTCCAGCACGACGAGCTCCGGCTTTTCCCCGCTTTGCAGCGCTTCCCAGAAGCTCGTGCCGTCGGCAAAGCCGACCGCCTCGAAGCCGGTCGAGCCGAGGGCATAGACCTCGATATCGCGGATGGACGCATCGTCCTCAACGCACCAGATCATATCCGGTCCTCCTTTTCATGCTCGGTCTTGTGAACGCCGGTGATGGAGAAGATCACCCACTCGGCGATGTTCGTCGCGTGGTCGCCGATGCGCTCTAAATATTTCGCGATCATCAGAAGATCGAGCGCATACTCCCCGTCGTTCGGGCATTCGGCGATGCGCGCGATGAGCTGACCCTTCACGCGCAGGAAGCAGTCGTCGACCGTGTCGTCGTCCGCGATGACCTTCTCGGCGAGCGCGGTGTCGCGCCGGACGTAGGCGTCCACGCTTTCCGTCACCATGCGGATCGCGGCGCGCGCCATCTCGCGCAGGTCCTCGGCGTTTTCCGCGGTGCGTCCGTTTAAGAAGCGGATGATCTCGGCGATGTCGTCCGCCTGATCGCCGATGCGCTCCAAGTCCGTGATCATCTTCAGCGCGGCGGAGATCTGGCGCAGGTCGCCGGCGACGGGCTGCTGCTGGAGCAGCAGCTTTAAGCAGAGCGACTCGATGCTCCGCTCGCGGCGGTCGATCTCGCTGTCCACGGGCGCGACGCGCGCGGCGAGCGCCGTGTCGCCGTCCGTCAGCGCCTTGGCTGCAAGGGCGATCGCCTCCTCGCAGAGCGCGCCCATCTCGATGAGCTCGCGGTTTAGCAGCGCGAGCTGCTCGTCAAAACGGCTTCTCATGATTTATCCGAACCTCCCCGTGATGTAATCCTCGGTGCGCTTGTCCGCCGGCTGGGAGAACAGCGTCTCCGTGTCGCCGCACTCGACCAGCTCGCCCAGCAGGAAGAACGCCGTCCGGTCGGAAATGCGCGCTGCCTGCTGCATATTGTGGGTGACGATGACGATGGTATAGTCGCGCCGCAGCTCCATGGCGAGCTCCTCGATCTTGGAGGTGGAGATGGGGTCGAGCGCGCTGGTCGGCTCGTCCATCAGCAGCACCTTCGGACCGACGGCGAGCGCCCGCGCGATGCAGAGCCGCTGCTGCTGACCGCCGGAGAGTCCGAGCGCGCTGCGCTTTAAGCGGTCCTTGACCTCGTCCCAGATCGCGGCGGAGCGCAGCGAGCGCTCCACGATCTCGTCAAGCTTCGCGCGGGAGCGGACGCCGTGGGTCCGCGGACCGTAGGCAACGTTGTCGTAAATGCTCATGGGGAAGGGGTTCGGCTTCTGGAACACCATGCCGATCTCGCGCCGCAGCTCGCTGACGTCCACCGCCTTGTCGAAGATGTCCTCCCCGCAGTAGCGCACGTCGCCGGTGATCTTTACGCCGGGGACGAGGTCGTTCATGCGGTCGAGCGTTTTGAGAAAGGTCGATTTTCCGCAGCCGGAGGGTCCGATGAGCGCGGTGATGGCGTTCTCCGGGATGTCGATATTGATATTTTTCAGCGCCTGCTGCTTCCCGTACCAGAGGCAGAGGTCGCGGACGGAGATAATGGGCTCGTTCACTGGTCGCGCCTCCTTTTGAAATACCGCCCGACGAGCGCGGCGGCGAGATTGATGAGCAGGGTGAGCACCATCAGCACGGCGGCGATGGCGAATGCCACGCCGAACTCGCCCTGCTCCTTGGCATAGACGTAAAGCGCAACGGTCAGCGTCGCGCCCGCGCTGTGCAGCCCGGTCCAGATGCCGTTTAAGGCGTGGGCAAAGCCCGCGGTGAAAAGCAGCGCGGCGCTCTCGCCCAGAATGCGCCCGACGGTGAGGATGCAGCCGGTGACGACGCCGTCGACGCAGCCGGGGAGCACGACCGTATAGATCATGCGCCACTTGCCCGCGCCGAGGCCGAGCGCGCCCTCGCGGTAGCTCTGCGGCACGGTTTTGAGGCTCTCCTGCGTGGTGCGCATAATGGTCGGCAGGTTCATGATGACGAGCGTCAGCGCGCCGGCGAAGAGATTCGTGCCGTTTTTGCAGAAGATGATCATGCCGACGAGACCGTAGATGATGGAAGGAATGCCGGAGAGCGTCTCCGCCGCGTATTCGATGGCGGCGGTGAGGCGGCGGGAGCGGGCGTATTCCGTCAGATAGACCGCCGCGCCGACGCCGAGCGGCAGCACGATCACGAGCGCGGCGAGCACGATGTAAAGCGTGTTCAGAATGTCCGGCAGAATGCCGATGGAGCCGGAGAGATAGCTCGGCGCGGTGCTGAGCAGCTCCCACGTGATGTTCGGCAGCCCTTTATATAAAATATATCCTATCAGAAACAGCACGAGTGCGCAAGTCAAAGCTGCGCTGAACCACATCAGCACCTTCATCCCCGCTGCCCAGAGACGGCGGCGGGGGGACAGCTTTTTTGTCAGCATGGCGCGTCAGCCCTCCTTTTTGCGTTTGATGAAGAAATTCAGCGCGGCGTTGATGAGCAGGATGAAGAGAAACAGCACGAGCGCGATGGAGAAAAGCGCCTGCCGCTGCAGACCGCTCGCGTAAGACATCTCGCTCGCGACCGCGGTGGTGAGGAAGCGCACGCTGCCGAACAGCGATGGCATATTCGCCACGTTTCCGGCGACCATCATGACCGCCATCGCCTCGCCGATGGCGCGGCCCACGCCGAGCACCACCGCCGCGGCGATGCCGCTCTTCGCCGCCGGGACGGACACGCGGAAATAAGTCTCCGTCGGTGTCGCGCCGAGCGCGAGGGAGGCGTCCTCATATTCGCGCGGTACCGCCTCCAGCGCCGTGACGGAGACCTTCACGATGCTCGGCAGCACCATCACGGCGAGGACCAGAATGGCGGCGAGCAGGCTCGCGCCGTCCGGCACGCCGAAAACCTTGCGGATACCCGGCACGAGCACGAGCATGCCGACGAGACCGTAGACCACGCTCGGAATGCCCGCGAGCAGGCTGATGGCGTTTTCCACCGCGGCGCGCAGCCCCGGCGGTGCCGCCTTTGCGAGATAGACCGCCGTGAAAAACCCGATGGGCACGCCGAGCAGGAGCGCCCCGGCGGTGCCGTAAACGCTCGTGAGGATGAAGGGCAGAATGCCGAACTGCGCCCCGGTCGTGGAGTTTGCGGAGTCCCAGACCTCGCCGAAGAGGAAGTTCGTGAGCCCAATCTCCCGGATCGCGGGAATGCCGGAGATCACGAGATAAACCGTGATGAGCAGCACGCAGCCGACCGTCACGAGACCGAGCACGAGGAACACGCCATGCACGGCGTGTTCCAGTGCTTTCTTTCGGGCGCTCATGCCGCGCTCACCGCGCCTGCCTTGGCGATGATGTCCGCCGCGGCGGAGGAGGTGGCGTAGTCGAAGAACTTCTGCGCCGTGTCGGAGAGGGCGGTGCCTTCCTTCGTGACGAGCACGAACGGGCGCTGGATGGCGTAGCTGCCGTCCTTCACCGTCGCCTCGGTCGGGGCGACGCCGCCGACGGAGAGCGCCTTCACGCTGTCCTTGACGGAGGCGAGGGAGGCGTAGCCGATGGCGTTCGGGTTCTGGGAAACGGTGGTGATGACGTCACCGGTGCTCGTCAGCTCCTGCCGGTAAGCACACTTGTCGGTCGTGCCGGTGATGGACTCAAAGCCGTCGCGCGTGCCGCTGCCAGCCTCGCGGCCGATGAGGACGATCTCCGCGTCCGCGCCGCCGACGTCGGACCAGTTCGTGATCTCGCCGGTGTAGATTGCGGCGATCTGCTCGATGCTGAGGTCACTGACCGGGTTCTCCGGGTTCACGATGATCGCAATGCCGTCATAGGCGAGGATGGTCTCCTTCAGACCGGACTCCTTCTCCGCGTCCTTCAGTGCGCGGCTCGAAAGCCCGATGTCGCAGCGGCCCTCGCTGACCGCCTGAATGCCGGAGCCGGAGCCGGTGGGGTTATAGGTGAAGGTGACGCCCTTGTTCTCCGCCATAAACGACTCGCCCAGCGCGCCGATGACCTTCTCCATCGAGGTGGAGCCGTCCGTGGAAACGCTGCAGCCCGTCTTCGTCCCGCCGCAGCCGCAGAGCAGCGCCGCGCAGAGCGCAAGGACCAGTGCAATGCTCAAAAGCTTTTTCATTTCGTGTTTCTCCTTTTTTACATTTCGGATTTTCCTGACTACGCTTTCAGGATACCCAACGGAGGTAAAATGCAAAAGCGAGGTATTGTAAAATCCGTGTAAAATAGCATTTCGGTGAATATGAACAAAAGCGGAGCCGGAAATTCTGACAATTCGCCATTTTTCTGCAATATTTACCAAAAATGCTTGTGCGCTTATGGCGTTGTATGGTAAAATAACTAACTGGGGAGTCCAGCAGGCGCGGGGGATAAGCGCCCTGCCGGGCGGAATGGAAGATGGATGGAGGAAATCGGAAATGCTCAATGAAATGATGATCCGCTGCTTTTTGTCTCTCTGCGATACGCGGAGCTTTACGCACACGGCGTCGGTGCTGTTTCTGTCCCAGCAGGCGGTGAGCCACAATATCGCGAAGATGGAGGAGGAGCTCGGCGTCCGGCTTTTCCGGCGGGGCAGCCGCGGCGCGACGCCGACGGAGTTCGCCCTGCGCTATCAGGAGGTCTTTCTGCGCCTTGCGAGCGAGCTCACGGAGCTGCATGAGGACGTGCAGCGGGCGGAGAACCCCTTCCGCGAGCTCCAGATCGGCTACCAGATCTGGCTGGATTTCGGCCGCGCGCCTTACCGCGCGCTCAGCGTTCTGCACCGCGAGGAGCCGGACGTCCGCTACCGCGTAGAGCGCTACACGCCCGCGGAGCTGCGGCAGGAGCTGCTCAGCGGCGGGATCGAGCTCGCAATCATGTATGAGCGCTTCCAGCCCAGCCAGAGCGGATTTGCGAGCCGCCGGATCGTCGATTCCCGCAACGTGATGCTCGCCGCGGCGGATTATCCGGGGCTCACGCGCGAGACTGTCTGGCAGGACCTGCGCCGCGCGCCGCTCGTGTTCGACTCCGCGGAGGAGAGCTCCACCGCCAAGGCCCAGCGGGACGCACGCGCGTTTTCCGCCCGCGTCGGGCTCGACCCCTGTACCGTGGTGGTCAAGCGCAACCGCGAGTCGGCTTACACCGCCGTTGAGCAGGGCGCGGGCGTGATCGTCACGACGGAGATCAGCCGCGCCGTCGGCTCCGCCTCGTTCGCGAAGCTGCCGATGGACTCCAGCGAGTCGATCGTCGCCGTCTGGAACGAGCACGCGGACGGGCGCTTGGTCAAGCGCTACATCGCCGCCCTGACCCGCGAGCTTGCGGAGATCTCCTTCGACGTGGCGGACGCGGGGCGGGAATAAGCGAAAAACCGAATACGCGCTTTTTCAAAGAGCAGCCCGGCAGGGCTGCTCTTTTTTTGTAGCACGCGGCGTTTCGGCACACGGATTTTGCCGAATTTGTGTCTTTTCTGTAAAACGTCGGGAGAAAACTGTGCAATATAGCCAAATTAAGACAAAATCATTTTGTGGATTGAGCTCCGGAAACGGTGTTTTACATTACCGCGCTCTTGCGCTAAAGTTGGATGCAGAAAGCGCGGGGCGCGGCGGGAGACCCGGCTGCGTCCGGCGGAATTTCGAGAAAGAGAAGAAAAAGGAACAAGGAGGGAACAAAATGAAAAACCCGACCCTGTGCAAGGTGCTCGCGCTCGCTCTCGTGTGCGTTATGGCGCTTTGTCTCCTCGCCGGCTGCGGCGGCGACAAGAACCCCGGCAAGACCGATGACCCCGGCTCCGACAATACCGGCAGCAAGGACGTTCTGAAGATGTCCTTCTCCCACCACGACGCCGCGACCAGTATCTGGGGCATTTGCTTCGAGGACTGGGCGGACGAGGTCGACAAGGCAGGCCTGACCGACATCACCGTTTACGCCGGCGCGACGCTGGCAGCGCCCACCGACGGACTGAACGCCCTGCGCACCGGCGTCTGCGACATTCTCTGGACGAACATGGCGTTCTTCCCCGGTCAGTTCCCCGTGACGGACGCTACCATTCTCCCGATGATCAATAACGGCGCCACTGCGGACGAGGCGACGCAGGCCCTCTGGGATCTCTGGGAGGACGAGGAGATGGGCAAGGCGCTGCGCGACGAGTGGAGCGAGTTCAAGGTCCTCATCATGCACGGCTCCCCCGGATTCCCCATCGGTCTGGCGAAGGCGGGCTCCAAGCCCTCTGACCTCGCGGGCCGAACGCTGCGCACGCCTGCCGGCGGTCTGACCGAGCTGATGACCGCCATCGGCGCAAACCCGGTGCTGACCCCCTCCGGCGACATTTACACCTCCATGGATAAGGGCATCATCGAGGGCTACAACATCGACTACGCCGGGATCGCCGGCTTCAAGCTTCAGGACGTCACCAACTTCTCCCTCGACCTGAACACCATCAACCAGTTCATGGTCGTGCTGATGAAGAAGGACAAGTTCGACGCGCTGCCCGCGGACGTTCAGGCTGCGCTGGAGGCCGCCTCCGGACGCGAGGCGTCCATCACCCTCGCCAAGCGCACGCAGGAGTCCTCCGACGCGACCCGCGCGGAGTTTGAGTCCACCGACCGTTTGATCGTTCCCACCGAGGAGGAGCTCGCCGAGTGGAAGGCAGCCGCCGAGCCGGTCCACCAGAACTGGATCACCAAGAACACCTCCGCCGACTTCGACGCGCAGGCGTTCTACGATCACCTCGTGGCGCTGTTCCAGAAATACACGGTAGAAGGATAAAAGCAAAGACCCGACCGGGGCGGGCTGCGCCTCCAAAAAAACCCGTCTGCCCTTTTTATTCCCAAAAATAGGAGGAAAATGATCTGATGAGCCTTAATGCAGTTGCTCTGATCGGTGTCGGCGTTCTGCTTCTGCTGCTGTTTCTCGGCATGAACATCGGCGGCGCGATGCTGGTCGTCGGCTTCGTAGGCTATGCCTACGTCATCAACATTCAGGCGGCGCTCGGTCTGTTCCAGACCCAGTTTTTCACGACTGCGGCGAGCTACACGCTCTCCGTCCTGCCGCTTTTCGTCCTGATGGGCGAGTTCTGCTACTGCTCAGGACTCAGCCGAGGGCTATTTAACCTCTCCGAGCGCGTGCTCGGCCGTCTCCCCGGCTCCCTCGTCTGCGCGTCCATCGTAGCCTGCGCCGGCTTCGGCGCCATCTGCGGCTCCCCGACCGCGACCGCGGCGACCATGGGCGTCGTCGCCTGCCCGGAAATGAAGGAGAAGGGCTACGCCGACTCCCTCGCCTCCGGAAGCGTCTCCGTCGGCGGCACGCTGGGCATTATGATCCCGCCGAGCTCCGCCTTCATCGTCTACGGCGTTTTGATGGGCGAGAGCATCGGCAAGCTGTTCGCCGCGGGCATTATCCCCGGCATCATTCTGGCGGTCCTCTGCTGCTTCGTCGTCGTCATCCTCGTCAAGCGCAATCCGAGCCTTGCGCCGGAGGGAAGAAAGTACACCGCCAGGGAAAAGCTCGCCGCGCTCAAGGGCATCTGGGGCGTCGCGGTGCTGTTCCTCGTCGTCATCGGCGGCATTTTCGTCGGCTGGTTCACCCCGAACGAGGGCGCTGCCATCGGCTGCCTGCTCGGTCTGATCTATATGATCATCACCAAGAATTTCAACTGGGAAAATGTCAAGTTCTGCGCCGAGGAGACCGCCAAGGCGTTCGGCATGACCTTCCTCATTGTCATCGGCGCGACGATCTTCGGCTCCTTCCTCGCCATCACGAGAATGCCCATGGCGCTCGCCGCGTGGGTCGAGACGCTGAACGTTTCCCGCTACGTCATCCTGCTGTTCATCCTGCTGGTCTATACCTTCCTCGGCATGATCATGGACGCGATGGCGATGCTGATGCTGACCGTTCCCATCTTCAGCCCGGTCGTCCTCGGTCTCGGCTTCGACGGGATCTGGTTCGGCGTTATGATGGTCCTCGTCATGGAGCTCGGACTCATCACCCCGCCCGTCGGACTCAACTGCTATGTTATGGCGGGCATCTGCAAGGGCGTTCCGCTCTCAACGATCTTCAAGGGCTCGCTGCCCTTCGCGGCGGCGATCTTCGTCGCGATTCTGCTGATCGTGTTCATCCCCGGCCTCGCCACATGGCTGCCGAGCATGATGTAAAAAAGGGAGGAGGAAC
Organism: Ruminococcus bicirculans (ex Wegman et al. 2014); assembly: GCA_963649145.1. Classification (GTDB taxonomy): domain Bacteria; phylum Bacillota; class Clostridia; order Oscillospirales; family Oscillospiraceae; genus SVKR01. The sequence continues at coordinate 10,568 of CAVJGI010000069.1, forward strand.
GACAAAATGGCAAAAGCGGCAAAGCTTTTTGAAAAGCTGACGCTCATTTTCGCGATCATCAGCGTGGCGTGCATCGTCTTTATGATGTTTTTCATCTCTGCGGACGTGTTCAAGCGCTGGTTCTTCTCCGGCGGCATTCCCGGCTCCTATGAGCTCGTCGAGATCGCGATGGCGATCAGCGCGTTCAGCGCCTTCTCTTACGCACAGACCAAGCACGCCCACGTCCACGTTACGCTGCTCATCCAGTATTTCCCCCAGAAGCTGCGCTTTCTGAGCTACGCGCTGATGAGCCTCGTCACCACGGCGGTCATGTTCGCCATCTCCTTCGCGGCGATCCGCCAGAGCAGCGCGGCGCTCGTGCAGAATATGCAGACGAACACCCTGCATGTGCCGATGTACTTCTTCTACGCTTACGAGTGCCTCGCCATGTTCGTCTTCGGCGCAACGCTCGTGTTCGATACGATCCGCTGCTTTTTGGCGATGTTCAACAAGAAGCTCGCGGAAGAAATTCAGGCCGACTGGACCTGAGAGAGCAGGAAGGAACAAAACTGAGACCAACTATGCAAAGTCAAGCGGCAAGAAGCGGATAAAATGGTGAATA
>CAVJGI010000070.1:0-10451 GCA_963649145.1 Ruminococcus bicirculans (ex Wegman et al. 2014)
CACCTACTACGATCTCTATACACTGCAACGAAGTGAGAAAGCTCCTGAGACTTATACTGGTATTTCCTTCGTCTGTCTGCGTATGGACGGGAGCTTTGAGAGTGCAAGCACAGTCGGTCTTGTGTGCAGGACGGTAAAAAAGAAAGTACCTGGCTTGGATGATTTTCACTTTCATGCGCTTCGGCACACGTTCACGACCAATCTGATCTCCAACGGTGCATCGGTCAAAGATGTGCAGGAACTTTTAGGCCACGCAAAGGCGGATACCACGCTTAATATTTATGCACATTCCTCACGAGAGGCAAAACGAACCTCGGCAAGACTGCTTGATAAGGTGGCAGAGGGGAGATAAAAAGTTTCCCTTGCAAATTCCTGATAAGGGAAGAAACAAGGGAAACCCGAAAAAAGGCAACCGCCCAAATGCTTGAAATAACAGTGTTTTCAGACATTTCATAAGAAGGCATTTACAAATCGAAATTTTCCTTGAAAACGCCGCCCGCATGGGTTATAATACCAATGACGCGCCGGTGTGATGGAATGGTAGACGTGACGGACTCAAAATCCGTTGGTGGCAGCACCGTGTGGGTTCGAGTCCCACCACCGGCACCAAAATGCTCTGGGACCCCCAGCGGGGGTCCCAGAGCATTTTTGGTACCGGCGGGCGGATTGACTTGATCCACTCGCCGAAGGCGAAGTGGGCGACGGGCGCGAAGCGCCATGGTGCCCGAAGGGCGTCGAGTCCCACCACCGGCGTGCGCAGCACACTTTACTTCACTTCGCGCAAAGCGCGAAACTTCACGGCGGCGAAGCCGCCCACTTCACTTGGGCGCAGCCCAAACTTCACTTGGGCGCAGCCCAAACTTCACTTAAACTATTCGAAAACGTCGGCTTCTGAAAGCGAAAAGCCGCCCCGTCCGGGGCGGCCTTTCGTGTATCAGGGGATTGCCGGAGGCGTATAGGTCGTCAGCGCGTCGCCGGTGCCGAAATTGATGGTCCAGTCGCCGTCAGCGCGGACGTAGAAAAAGTACTGGACGCCGGGCGTCAGGGTAATAAGTGTTTGCCCGGAATATGTACCGATTTCATTGGCGAGCAATTCATAGTCATACTCATTATCGGCATTATACTCAATCACTTTCGCGATAAAGTTCCGTTCGCCGTTGTGGGTCATGCTGACCGCATTTCTTGCCGAAGTCGCGGTAAAAATCCCGGTCACGATTTCACCGCGCCCAGAAATGTTGGTCGTCGTCTTTCCGGACACCGGCTTGAAGCTGATCGTCCAGCTTCCGTCGGCTTGAATGCTGAGCATCCCGTTCGCCACGGCAAGATTATCGTTGTCCGTCATTTCAACCTGACCGGAGCAGCTGCCGATCCTGTTTGAGATGAGCATGTAGTCGTATTCCTTATCGCCGAAGTAGAGCTTCGTGATAAAATTTCTGTTCCCTTTGTGTGTATATTCCGCGTAATACGACCCCGCGGGGATGTTGACGCCGGTGATGACCTGATCCCCGGTCCCGGAGAAGGTGATCGCGGTGTCCGGGGCTTCTCCGCGGATGGTTTGCAGCAGCGTGAGCGTTCCTCCCTTGACCGCGGTGTCCAGCGCGCGGCGGGAGACGATAGCAGCGTCGCCGCGGGTGAAGGCCGTCCCGTCACCGTAGCGGCCGTCCGTCACGCCCAGCCGGTCCGTCAGCTCCCATGCGCGGTCCCACTGGAAATCCGTACCGCTGGCATAACCGAGCGCGCGGAGCACGAAGGTCAGATACTGCGCGGCAGAAACGGTGTCCCCGCCGCCGAAGGTCGCCGCGGAGGTCCCGGCGGTCAGACCGTTTGCGTAAGCAAAGCCGACATAGGACTTCGCCCAGTCCGCAACATCGGTAAAAGGCGTTGTCCACGCTCCGGCGAGCGCGGCGTCAGTTTTGCCGAGCAGACGGACCAGCATCGTGACCGCTTCGGCGCGGGTCGGTGCGCGGTCCAGATCAAAAACGGGCTTCCCGGCTGCGTCCGTGCCGGTGCCGCTGAAAAGTCCGAGGTCAAAAAGCTCCTGCGCGGCGGTCTCTGCCTCCGCGTCCGCCGCGAACACGCCGGCGGACAGTGAAAAGGTCAGAAGCAGCGCAAGAAGAACAGCAAAAAATCGTTTCATTGTTTTTCCCCTTTCAAATTCAATCCAGATATTCCACATAGATCTTCGGAATGGTAACGGATGCACCGAGCACGGTGGTGTAGGTATAAAGCCCGCCGTAACTGCCGTAGAAGGTGATCCAATCATCCTCCAGAATCCGGGTGCCGCTGCCGTAATTATCTACGTAGATCATAACAACGTTGTCATAGCGCCCGGAGGTCGCCACGCGGTAGGTGGAGTAATACTCCGCCGATGTCGCCTCGGAGCAGACCTGAAGGACTCTGCCGGTGAATTTTACGTCGGTCCCCTCATAAACATCGGGCGTTCGGGAAAGACTGTCGTAGGAAATGCTCTGGCAGCTGTCCTTGTAGAACTGGACGCGCTCCTCGGCAGAGAGCTCAAAGCGTTCCTCGCTCACCTCCGCACCGCAGACGGTGCAGGTCTTCACGCGCGTGCCGCGGCTCGTCGCCGTCGCCGGAACGGTCACGACCCATTCTCCGGCTGTGTGCGCGGTCTGCGGGATATCGCGTTCCAGTTCCTCGCCGCAGCGGTCACAGACGGCGGTCTTTTTGCCCTTCCGGGAGCAGGTCGGCTCCTGAACGACGGTCCACTCCCTGCTGCCGTGACCAAGCGCGCTGCCGCCGGTCTGACCGCAGCGGGTGCAGAGCTTTGGCTCGGTGCAGGTCGCCTCGGTCCAGTCGTGACCGAGCGCTTCACCCTCGGTCTCGCCGCAGCGGGCGCAGGTCTTTGCCGAAGTGCAGGTCGCTTCGATCCAGCTGTGACCGAGCGCCTCGCCCTCCGTCTCGCCGCAGCGGGTACAGGTCCGGGGCGCGGTGCAGTCCGCTTCTGCCCAGTCGTGACCGAGCGCCTCGCCTTCGACCTCGCCGCATTTCGTGCATGTCGCCGCCGCGGTACAGGTCGCCGGGGCAAAATCATGCTTTGTACAGCAGCCGCACAGGAGCAGCGCCAGTGCAAGTGCCGCAAACAGGGAAAGCTTCTTCAAATTCCATCATCCTTTCTCTATTGTTTCCCCAGAGGTCATGCCTCCGCCGCTCATTATAGTCTCTTTCCCGACCATAGTCAAGAAAAAGAACAGCTTTTACAATCATCCCAAAGGGGTGGTTTTTCATGATTTCCTACGACCCGTTCTGGGCGACGCTGCGGGCTTCGGAGCAGTCAACTTACACGCTCATCAACCGGCACCGCATTTCCAGCTCCACGATCGACAAGCTGCGCAAAAACCGGCCCGTGAACACCACGACCATCAACGACCTCTGCCGCATCTTGAACTGCCCGGTCGAGGCGGTCATGCGCTACGTCCCCTCCGAGGACGATCAGGTGCTGTGACAGAGAAAACTCCCGCGGTCCCTTCCGGGACCGCGGGAGTTTTTCATATTCCTATTCACATCCCCGCCGCGAACGCATCAAACCGCCGGCGCACTTCATCAAGGTCGTAGTTGATAACGCGGTCGAAGCTGTCTTGGCGGAGCATGTCGCGGATGAAGCGGGTGCCGAGGTAGTAGCCGGTGTCGGGCTGGTCCTCGAAGCGCACCCAGTCGCCGAAATAGCGCTGGGTCTCCGGCGTCATCGCGGCGAGGTCTCGGCGGAAGGCGCGGCAGATCGCCGCCGCGTTTTCATCGCACCAGCGCTTCCAGCCGCCGCGGTCCTGATGGAAATAGTCCCTGTCGCCGAGGACCTCCTGCTCGAAGACCATCGCGACGCCCTCCGTGAAAAGCTGCCAGAGGAACTTGTCCGGCAGCGCGTCGGTCTCGCAGGTGAGACGCCCGTACTGCGCCTGATACACGTGCCCCAGCTCGTGGACGATGAGCCCGGTCATGGAGTCGATGTCGTACCAGCCGAGCTCCAGAATTTTCTCGATCCCCAGCAGCACGGCGGTTTTCCCGCCGACCTCCGTGACCCAGCCGGCACCGCAGCAAAGTCCGAGATACAAAACGACGTCCACGTCCACGCTCCTGCCGAATGCGGCGGTGATGCGCGCGTCGAGTCCTTCCGTGACCTCGCGGAACGAGCGCAGCGCCCGCTCCAGCTTCTCCGGCTCCGCGGGCACGGCGTTCAGCACCGGCAGAAAGTATGCCTCCCACGAATACCCCGCGTCCATCGTCTCCTGCGCGTCGCGGAGGCAGAGCTCCCGCGCCCCGGGGACGCGCGCGTCGATATATGCGGTCCATTTGGCGAGGTCAAACCGCCCGCCGGTATAGCAGGCGGCAAAGCCGTCCGCCGTGTTGATGATCCTCATGGTGTCTTACTCCTCGCCCTCGCCGTCGCCCAGCAGACGGGCGGCGTCCTCTTTCGGGAGGGTGGAGACGCTCTTGAGCTTGCGGTTGATCTGGCGCGTGCGGACGCCGACGAGCTTGTCGAGTTCCTTGCTCGTCTGCTCGATGCGCGTCTGCGCGGCTTCAAGGACGGTGCCGAAGGTCTCGAACTCGGTCTTGACCGCGCCGAGCACGGTCCAGACCTCGCCGGAGCGCTTCTGGATGGCGAGGGTGCGGAAGCCCATCTGAAGGCTGTTCAGCAGCGCGGCGAAGGTCGTGGGGCCGGCGATGTTGACGCGGTATTGGCGCTGGAGCGTGTCCACGAGCCCCATGCGCACGACCTCGGCGTAAAGCCCCTCGAACGGCAGGAACATGATGGCGAAATCCGTCGTGTTCGGCGGGTCGATATACTTGTCGCGGATATCCTTGGCGCAGCCCTTGATGCGCGTCTCCAGCGCCGCCTGCGCCGCGGCGATGACGGCGGGGTCGCCCGTGTCGTAAGCGTCCACGAGCTGGGCGTAAGTATCGCCGGGGAACTTCGCGTCGATGGGCAGATAGACGCCCTGCCCATTCTCGCCGGGGAGCCGGATGGCGAACTCCACGCGCTGGGTCGAGCCCGGCTTCGTGACGACGTTTTCCTCATACTGCTCCGGGCTCAGCAGCTCCGCGATGATCGCGCCGAGCTGGTATTCGCCCAGAATGCCGCGCGTTTTGACGTTGCTCAGCACCTTCTTGAGGTCGCCGACGCCGCTCGCGAGCGTGCGCATCTCGCCGAGCCCGGTATAGACCTCCTGAAGCCGCTCGTTCACGAGCTGGAAGGACTGGGTGATGCGGTCGTTCAGCGTTTTTTGCAGCTTCTCGTCCACGGTCTGGCGCATGAGGTCGAGCTGGCTGTGGTTGTCGCGCTGCATCGTTTCGAGCTGGCCCTGCACCGTGGCGCGGATGGCGTCCAGCGCGGCGCGGTTGGACTCCGAGAAGGTGCGGAACTGCTGGTTGATGGCGGTCGTCTGCGCCTCGGAATAGGTCTTCATCGTCGTCTGCACGAGCGCGGAAAGCTCCGCGCGGGCGGCGCGGTTTTCCTCGCGCAGCGCGCCTTGCAGCGCCTCCGCCGCCTCCGCCTGCCGCCGCGCGGTCTCCGCCGCGACGGTCTCGGCAAGCGCCGCGGGGTCGAGCTTTTGGAGCCGCTTCCGGCTGCCGAGCGCGACGATGAGCCCCGCCGCGGCAGCGGCGAGCGCCAGAACGGATACAATTAAAATCGCGGTCGTCATGCCTTCTCCTCCTCTAAAATGCGCAGCGCCTCGGCGTGCAGGCAGCGGCCGGTCTCCGGGTCGAGCTCGAAAAGCGCCGCCTCGAGCTTGCACGCGCCGCCCGCGCTCGCGTAGCGCCGGGGCGGGTCGCCCAAGAATTTGCCGATGCTCTGGTCCACGGCGATGCCGAGCACGCTGTGCGCCGGACCGGTCATGCCGAGGTCGGTGATGTAGCCCGTGCCGCCGGGCAGCACGCGGCAGTCCGAGGTCTGCACATGCGTGTGGGTGCCCCAGACGGCGCTCGCTCTGCCGTCCAGAAAATAGCCCATCGCGAGCTTCTCGCTCGTGCCCTCGGCGTGGAAGTCCACGAGCGTCAGCGGGACGGGGTTGTCCGCTAAAATGTTGTCCACGACGACGAAGGGGTTATCCGTGTTCGCGTCGAGCGTGAAGCGCCCCATCGCGTTGACGACGCAGATGCGTCCGAAGGGCGCTTCGTAAATGCCGAAGCCCTGCCCCGGACACTGCGGCGCGAAGTTCGCCGGGCGCAGGCAGCGGCTCGTGCGCGCCAGATAGTCCTGAAGCTCCGTGCGCGTCCAAGTGTGGTTTCCGAGGGTGATGACGTCCGCCCCGGCGTCGAAGATCGCCTCGCACTGCGCCGGCGTTGCGCCGACGACGTTGGCGTTTTCGCCGTTCACGACCGTGAAGTCCACGGCGTATTTTTTCTGCACGCCGCGCAGCCGCCGCCGCAGGAAGTCCAGCCCCGGCTTCCCGCAGACGTCGCCCACGGCGAGAATGTTGATGCTCATGCTTTTTTCTCTGCCTCGATTCAAAAAAATTTTGGATTGCTCCATTTTACCATGATTTTGCCCGCGCGCGCAACACATACTAAGGCTGCGATCTTCAAAAAAAGGAGGAAAACGCGATGAAATTTCTGAAAGGTATGGGCGCGGGGCTCCTCGTCGGCGCCTGCCTCGGCATGACGGTCGCGAGCGACAACAGAATGTGCCGCCGCCGCGTAAAAAGCGCGATGCGGAGCGTCGAGGACTTCCTCGCCGAGCTCGGTCTTTCCCTGAAATTCTGAAAAAGCGCAAATTTTGCGTAAAAAAAGCTTGCATTTTCCGTCCGGCTGTGCTAATATGATTGAGCTCGCTTAGAGCGATAAGCGCCGTTAGCTCAGCTGGATAGAGTGTCTGGCTACGGACCAGAAGGTCAGGGGTTCGAATCCCTTACGGCGTGCCATGAAAAAGTCCTGAAACTCTTGTGGTTTCAGGACTTTTTTGTTTTTTCGATCCAACATACGCCCAAAGCGCGGATACAGCAAAGCCGGAGGACGCGGCTCCGCTGGGCTGCGGGAGTCTATTCTTTGATTACAGCGTGGTCATTTTTACGCTGCCATGCAGTTTGTCTCAAATACGGAAACGATTGGACAGCAACCTCGAATTCGCGGGGCGTCATTACTTGAGGAGCTGCTTCAAATCTTCTTCCGGCGTAGTGATGGGGGCAATTCCGAAGTTCTCTACGAGATAATTCAGCACATTGGGCGAAACGAACGCCGGCAGCGTGGGGCCAAGGCGGATATTCTTGATGCCCAGGTACAGCAGCGTCAGCAGGATGCACACAGCTTTCTGCTCGTACCAGGAGAGTACCATAGACAGCGGAAGATCGTTCACGCCGCAGCCGAAAGCATCAGCAAGGGCAACGGCAATCTGGATGGCGCTGTAAGCGTCGTTGCACTGTCCAACATCCATCAGACGGGGCAGACCGCCGATGGTGCCGAGGTCAAGGTCGTTGAAGCGGAATTTGCCGCAGGCAAGGGTCAGCACTACGGTATCGGCAGGCGTCTGCTTGACAAACTCCGTGTAGTAGTTGCGGCCGGGGCGTGCACCGTCGCAACCGGCAACCAAGAAGAAGTGCCGGATTGCGCCGGACTTGACAGCCTCGATGACCTGATCTGCCACACCAAGCACCGTGCCACGGGCAAAGCCAGTCATAACCGTGCTGCCGCCGTTAATGCCGGTGAAAGGCTTGTCCTCGGAGTAACCGCCCAGCTCCAAAGCCTTTTCGATGACCGGGGTGAAGTCCTTGTCCTCTCCGATGTGCGTCATTTCGGGGTAAGACACCACCGCCGTGGTGAACACGCGGTCGGCATAGCTTGCTTTCGGCGGCATCAGACAGTTGGTGGTGAACAGCACCGGCGCGGGAAGCTCCGCAAATTCTTTCTGCTGGTTCTGCCATGCCGTGCCGAAATTGCCCTTGAGGTGGGAATACTTTTTCAGTTCAGGATAGCCGTGAGCGGGAAGCATTTCGCCGTGGGTGTAGATGTTGATGCCTTTGCCCTCGGTCTGCTCCAGCAGCAGCTTCAGGTCGTGGAGGTCATGGCCGGAGATGACGATGAACGGCCCCTTTTCCACGGTCAGAGGTACGGTGACGGGCGTGGGCGTTCCGTAGCTTTCGGTGTTGGCCTTGTCCAGAAGCGCCATGCACTTGAGGTTTTTCTCACCGACCTCCATCACGATGGGCAGCAGCTCGTCCATACCCCAATCCTCGCCAATGGCAAAGAGCGCCTTTGCAAAAAAGCGGTTCACCTCCTCGTCGGTATAGCCCAGCACCATAGCGTGATGTGCATAAGCCGCCATACCGCGTACACCGAAAAGAATGAGGGATTTGAGACTGCGGATGTCCTCCTGCGCGTTCCAGACATTTTCCATATCGTAATCATCCGTGCGTCCGCACACAGAGGCACAGCCGGAACAACCGGGAACAAGACGCGCCTTTTCCCCGTGTACCCGATCAATCAGTTCCCGGAGGGTCTTTTCATTGAAACTCACATTCGTAATGGTGGTAAACAGCCCCTCGATCACCAGACGCCATGTACCCTCGTTCACATCGGGAGCATTATCTGCCGCGCGCGACAGCCCGACCAGAGCGCCGGTCAGCTCGTCCTGAAGCTTCGCTACATCGGCGGTCTTGCCGCAGACACCTGCTTTTCCCATGCAGCCGGTGCAGCCTGCTGTCTGCTCACACTGAAAACAAAACATTTTTCGATCCATCTTGAAATCCTCACTTTCTTTAATCAAGTATATTCCCGTCCACAGAGATGGTCGCGACTTGCCACGGAATGAATTTTCCGCTGTTCTGCAAAGCGGTTTTCGCTGCATATTCCAGTCCACCGCAGCAGGGAACCTCCATGCGGACGATGGTCACGCTCTTGATGTCGTTATTGCGAATGATCTCGGTGAGTTTTTCGGAATAGTCTACGCTGTCGAGCTTCGGGCAGCCCGTCAAAGTGATATGTCCCTTAATGAACCGCTCGTGGAAAGCGGCATAGGCGTAAGCCGTGCAGTCGGCGGCAATAAGCAGCTTTGCACCGTCGAAATAAGGCGCGTTCACGGGAACCAGCTTGATTTGTACTGGCCACTGGGAAAGACGGCTTTGCACCTGAGCGGGAGCAGCCGCAGCGCCGGACGGCTCTGTGTGCTGCATGGTTTTCATCCGTGTTCCGGGACAGCCACCGTGAAGGTGCATCCCCTCCTGCTGCATCTTCTTCTGCTTGTTGGCGAGTACCGCCTGTTCATCATAGGCAGCAGCTTCGCGTTCCACAAAGGAGATTGCCCCGGTGGGACAAGTGGGCAGACAGTCACCCAAACCGTCACAGTAGTCATCCCGCATCAGCTTCGCCTTGCCGTCCACCATGGCGATCGCGCCCTCGTGACAGGCGGCGGCACAAGCGCCGCAACCGTTGCATTTATCCTGATCGATCTCGATGATCCTCCGTTTCATTGCAATACCTCCTTGCTTTTGTGGCTTGATTATAGTACAATCAAATCAACAAGTCGGTTGAATTTTCAACAAGAGAGGATTTTGTGAAAGATTTTTTTCCTGTGATCCGTTCCGCTCAACTTTTTTCCGGTATCTCTGAGGAGGAACTGACCGCGATGCTCTCCTGCCTCAAAGCCGAAAAAAAGGACTTCCCAAAGGAAGCCTTTGTGCTGCGTGCTGGCGATACGGCAGACTCGATTGGTCTTGTGCTGGCAGGAACGGTTCTGATCATGCAGGAGGATATTTGGGGAAACCGCAATATTCTTTCCAAAGCGGGGCCGGGGCAGACTTTCGCTGCGGCCTATGCCTGTGCCCCCGGTTCCAGACTGAATGTAAGTGTCATAGCGGAAACGCCTGTCACCGTAATGTTTTTGAATGTAAAGCGCATCCTGAATGTGTGCCCGTCCGCCTGCTCGCATCACAGCCGAGTCATCCGAAATCTTCTCAGCGAACTTGCCGAGAAAAATCTGCGGTTTAACGAAAAACTCACGCATATGGGACAGCGTACCACGCGGTCAAAGATTATGTCCTACCTTTCCGCAGAAGCGCAGCGGCTTGGAGCCTATGAATTTGATATTCCGTTTTCAAGACAGCAGTTTGCGGATTATCTTGGTGTTGAGCGCAGCGGACTGTCGCTTGAGCTTGGAAAAATGAAAAAGGGTGGTATCCTCGATTATCACAAGAACCATTTTGTCTTGCGGGTATAACGGTTTAACTCCAGTAAAGGGATATATCCGCTACATAGTGCATCCATTGGAAAATAATGAAAAGGGCAAATCGTAGCCGAAACAACTCTGATTTTCCCTTGAGACAACCTACGGACCAGAAGGTCAGGGGTTCGAATCCCTTACGGCGTGGCATGAAAAAGCTCCTTTGTCCATCGGACAAAGGAGCTCAGCCCGTCAAAGAACCCCCGCTTTCATGCAGCGAAGGCGGGGGTTCTCTTGCAACTTAGCGAAAAACAAGCGAATATGGGCTGGAAAATGGAGTTATCCC
>CAVJGI010000071.1:0-10424 GCA_963649145.1 Ruminococcus bicirculans (ex Wegman et al. 2014)
CCCTGTGCAAGGGAGGCTGTCAGCCGAAGGCTGACTGGAGGGTTGTAAGCTTCCGAGATATCCAAGCTTGGCGTTTCCAGAAGCTCGGTAACAACCCCTCAGGCGCTTCGCGCCAGCTCCCCTTGCACAGGGGAGCCTTTAAAATCGCAGCTCGCAGAGTTTTTTGACACCCTCCTGCGCCCCGCCTCGGCTTATCACCGGGGCGGGGCACATTTTTATCCCACGATCCAGCGGATATGATCTTCGGTCAGGGCGTCGAGACCGGCGAAGTCGACGTGGGGGCGGTAGAGGGCTTCGAGCTCGTCGTGGAGGGCTTTGGCGGCGGCGAGGGAGGCGCAGGCGCGGGCAAGGAGGGCTTCGGTCTCCCGCGCGCGGGCGCGGAGCGCGGGGCGCAGCGGGGCGAGGCGGGCGCTGTCCGGAACGGCGTCGAGATGGAGCCGCCGGTCGGCTTTCCGCGCGCCGGGGCGCTCCTCGGCAACGACGGCGAGGGCGCGCTCCGGCAGCAGCAGCGCCTCGATCCGCTCCGGCTCCAGCGGGTCGCGGCAGACCACGGCGCTAAGCCCGCGCTGCGCCGCGCACCCGGCGAGCTCCGCGAGAAACTCCCCGCCGAGACCGAAGCGGTCGTCCAGCGCCACGAGGCGCAGCCCCTCCGTGTCCAGCAGCGAAACGCGCCCGCGGCAGCTGAGCGCGGAGACAAAGCGCTCGCGCAGCCGCCCGGACCCGCCGCCCTTCGGCAGCTCCCGCGCGGCGAAGCGCGCCGCCTTTTCCCGCACGCGCCCGCGCTCACCGTCCGTGACGAGTCCGGGCTGCCCCTTCACCCGCAGCGCCGCGGCTGCGGCGAGCAGGCGATAGGCGTCCGCGTAGTGCGCCTTGTAGCGCCGGTTTAGGTTTGCCGCCGCGTCCAGCGCGCCCTGCATTGCCCCGGCGTCCAGAAAGCTGCCGAGGTCCAGATAGAGCCCGGACGCGCCGGGGTAGCGCGGCTCCAGCACATGCGGCGCGGTGCCGTCGGCGTAACCGAGGCGCAGCTCCGGCAGCCACACGGCGTCCAGCGAGTCCGGGTCGCCGGAGCAGTGGATATACTCCACGCGCCGCCCCGCCTGCTCCGCCGCCGCGCCGATGCGCCGCATAAACGTCGATTTTCCGCAGCCCGGCCCGCCCTTGAGCACCCAGAGAAAGTCGCCGCCCTCCGGGTCCGTGAAGCCGTCGTAAAGCGAATAAAAGCCCCGCGCGCTGTTCGCGCCGAGAAAATAGCGCTCCGTTTTTCCGTTTTCCATAGCCGATCCGACCTTTCCGCGAGATTTTTTCGCTCCAGCCTATGCCGAACAGGGACCGCGGGTGTAAAAAAAGCCGCAGATGTTTTCAAAACGTCTGCGGCTTTTTTTGCTTTTGGGATTTTAACTCAGTGCTCGATCTCCACGAGGAAACGCATGATCATCGCGGCGATCTGGGCGCGGGTCGCGGTGGCTTTGGGGGAGAGAGCGCTCTCTGTGGTGCCGGCGATGACGCCGGTGGAGCATGCCCATTGCAGCGCGGGGACCGCCCATTCGCTCGCCTCGGCGCTGTCCTCAAAGCTGAGGATGCTCACGTCGCTCGCCTTGGCAACGTCGTCGCCGCGCTCGCGGGCGCAGCGGTAGAGGACCGCCGCGAGCTGCTCGCGGGTGACGGGGTCGGCGGGACCGAAGCTGCCGTCGCCGTAACCGAGGACGATCCCGGTCTCCTCCGCCCAGTTCACCGCGGCGGCGAACCAGTCATCCGGGGAAACATCCGCAAAGCCGGCGTCCGCCGCTTCGGGCTCTCCGGCGATGCGCCAGAGGATCGTGACGAGCTGGGCGCGGGTCGCGGTGCCGCCCGGCGCAAAGAGATTGCCGGGGAGACCCTGCATCAGACCGTTCTCCACGCAGAAGTGGATACCGTCATGATACCAGAGACGAAGGTCCAGATCCGTGAAGCTGTAAGCGGGGCAGGTCTTGTCGCGCGGGCACTTGCGGTAAGCGCGGCTGTAGCCGTCGTCGTCCTCGCGCGGAGCGGGCGGGGTGTAGTTGCTCGTCCAGCGCGCATAGAGCGTGTGCGGCGCGCCGTTTGTGACGAGCGTGGTGCTCTCGATCTTCTCGCCGCGCTCGTTGAACCAGCCATGGAAGGTCCAGCCGTCCTTCGTCAGCACCGGGAGCACGCCGTAGCTGCTGCCGAGGCGGACGGAGATGCTAGGCACCGTGCAGACCTGCTGCTGGTCGGAGAGCGTGACGGTGATCTCGTCGAGCTGCCACACGGCGTGACCGTGATGTGATACTGCGCGTCGTCCTGCGGACTGAGCAGCACGCCGTTGGCGTAAACGCGGACGGTGCCGTCGCCGGTCGCGGTGAAGGGTCTGTCCGCGCCGTATTCGTAGCCTCCGGCGAGGCCCTCCGTCACGGTGATCCCCGCATCGGCATTCACGGTGACATGGAAAATCTTTTTCTCCCACTGGGCGGTGAAGGTGAGCGCATCGTAGGAACCGCCGAGCGCGTATTCCGCGCCGGAGCTGTAGGTGTTCCCGTCCTTGGAGCATTTCCAGCCCGTGAAATCATAGCCCTCGCGGACGGGCACGGCGTCCGTGAGCGTGTACGTTCCCACCGGGGAGGGGTAATCCACGGACAGGGATGTGGTGAAGTAGCCGCCGTTGGCGTCATAGGTGACGCTGGGGTTATGCTTCCACACGGCGTAAAAATTCAGGCTTACAAACAGCTGCGTGTATTTCGTCGTGCCGGGATACGCTCTTCCGATTGCCGAAAGTCCGGGATCTTCCCAATACTGGAACGTGTAGCCGTCGCGCGTGGGCACATCGGACGAAATCGTATATTCGCCGCCGTAGGGCACGCTGTCGCTCGCCGGAGCGCCGGAGCCGCCGTTGGCGTTATAGGTGATCGTCAGATCGGGGATATCCTGATAGACTGCGTAAAAATCCAGAACATCGCCCTGCGTGGAGCTGAGATTGCGCGCCTTTGCGCCGGCGTCATAGATCGCGTTGCTGGCGTAGGGCCATTTTGACCAGCCGCTGAAGATCTTTCCGTCCGGGATGGTTTTGCCGGCGTGATCATAAATGTGAAGTCCCGGTCATAAGTTGCATTCACCGTATTCAGCAGCTCCGTGCCGTCCGCATTATAGAAGTTCACGGTGTATGTGATCGGGTCCCACTGTGCATACAGTGTGGAGCTGTTCAAAAGAGCGCTGTCCTTGAACGGCTTGAGTGCAGCCGCGGGATTCCCGTACTTTCCATATACCTGCGTTCCGCTGCTTTTTTTTCGTGAAATAGCCAAGGAAGTTATATCCCGTGCGAGTCGGAACCGCAAGGTCGGTCGTTTCGTTTGTTCCGAAGACAACATACGCATCAGAAATCCCGCCTGCGCCGCCGGTCTTCTCCAGCTTGAAGGTGTGGTACGCCACCGGGGGCTGCACGCTTTCGGGAGCGGTTGTGCCATTGACATTGTTTACCTTCGCGGTGGTCACGATCTTGTAGGTATCGGAATTGCTCTTTGCTTCCGTACCGTTTGCGCCGCCATTGCCGCCCGTACTCTGCTTATCATTGTAGAGACGGTATTTGAAATCATTGTTTTTCTCGTTGTAAAGTCCAAACGCACCGTTGCCGCCGGAACCTGTTGCGCCATCGCCGTTTGCCGTGCCCTTACCGCCGCCGCCGTAAGAGCCGACCTCCCAGTTTGTATTCCAACGGGTTTCGTTGATAGCTACGTTGGACTCATGCTTGCCATCAGGAGCGTCCGTGCCGTCGAGACCGCCGTTGCCGCCAGCGCCGCCCCAAAATGTCACGCTCGACAAATCATTAAAGCCCTCGCCGGCAACAAGCCCTTTCCCCGCCTTACCGTCGCCGCCGTTTGAAGCGGCATAGCCGTCGCCGCCGTACACGATCAGTCTGCCCTGACCCGTGATGGTCAGCGTGGAGCCCTCAGGCAGAAGAATGCCGGCTTTGCCGCCCATCGTATTGTTCGTGGCGCGATAGCCGCTCACGGTCAGCCAAGCATCTTGGGCAATATAGAGCACCGTGTTCGCGCCCTTTGCTACGCGCAGACCGTTCTGATTCTCTGTCGGATTGAGATGAGTTGGTTTTGTCACAATATAGATCGTATTATCCTGCAGCTCCATATTTGCTTCGAGCCCGTCTGTTACGATCGTGGGGGTGCTTGCCGCGCTCGCCATCGTCGCCATAGCCGGTGCCATAGCCAGCACCATGACGAGGGCGAGGAGCGCGCTGAATATTCGTTTTTTCATCACTGGTTTCTCCTTTGTTTCTTTCTGCGTGACGCTGGCTGCTCCGGCTGGCGGCGGGGCAGCCAAAATTTGCGACGATATGATATCACCCATGAAGGGGTGAGCTCAAGCGAAAATGCGTGAATCGCGCGCCAAGCTGCGTGAATCGCATCGGATCCACGCCGCTCAGCGCGCGATTTTCTCCTCTTATTTGTCAGAAATTCAGAGCCGCCTCATCCTGCGAGGGTGAGACGCAGCGCGGGGCGCGGTCGGCGAGGACTGCGTCGAAGCGGCGGCGGTCTGCGCCGGTCTTCCGTGCGCGGCAGACGGGGCAGCCGGTGCCGGCGCTCAAGCGGTTGAACACCGCCGTCTGCCAGCTGGGGCCCTCGGCACAGTGCCACCAGACGCGCCTGCCGCTGCCGAGCGTCACCGCCTCCGGCGTCAGCGGCGCGTTGCGCTCCGCGTCCCACTCCGCCGCGATCTCCGGCCGCTTCGAGAGAAGATCGTTCCAGCCGGGCAGGACCGCCTTTCCCGCGCAGATCGGGCAGCCGCTGCCCGTCATGGCGCGGCTCTGCACGCTCGCCTGATAGGAGTGACCCCGCTCGCAGCGCCACCACACCTTTTCCCGGCTGCTGTGGGGGATGTCGCCCGGCGTCGCCGCGCCGTTGCGCTCCGTGTCCCACTGTGCCAGTATCTCCGGCGTTCCGCGCCGGATGCAGTATTCTTCCAAGCTTGCTCGCATGATTTCTTTTTTTACTCCCAGTGTTCGATGCCGTTTGTCTTCACGCAGCCGTGGTCGTTGGCTGCCTCCATGATCTCAAAATATGCCCAGTGCTCCGCCGTAAGATCGCGGAAGGCGGCGAGCGTGTCGGCGTGGGCGCGGATATAGCCCGCGTCCGCGCTGCGGGCGAGCATGCGGTTGATGACCGCCGCAGCCTCGGCGCGCGTGATCGCGGCGTCCGGCGCGAAGCTGCCGTCCGGGTAGCCCGCGATCCAGCCGAAGCCCACCGCGCCGACGACCGCGTCGCGGTACCACGCGGTCTCGGCGACGTTGCGGAAGGGATTCGCTTCCTCCTCCGCCGCGCCATCTACGGCGAAGCGCATTGCCATCGCCGCGAACTCCGCGCGCGTGACGCGGCGCTCCGGCTCAAATTTTCCGCCGCCGACGCCGCAGAGAATGCCGCGCGCGGCGAGCGTTTCCACCGCCCCGGCGTACCAGCTTTCGGCGGCGACGTCGCCGAAATGCACCTCGGCGGGGGCAGAGGCGTCGCGCAGGAGGTTATAGAAGATCTGCGCCGCCTCCGCGCGGGTGAGGTCGCCGTCCGGGGCAACCGTGCCGTCCGTGTAGCCGCGGAGATAGCGGCTGTGGCTGTCCGTGTCCAGCTGGGCGGCGACGCCGGTGTTTTCGGGGTCCGCCGCGTCGCGCTGCCAGCCGGCGTAAACGGTCGTATTGCGCCGGAGCGTGAGGTGCTCGGCGGGCTCGGTCAGCGCCTCGTCCAGAAACCAGCCCGCGAAGCGATAGCCTGTGCGCTCCGTCGTCTGGCTGAGCCGCACGAGGCTGCCCGCCGGACGGCGCAGGCGCTCGACCGCGCTGCCGCCGTTGGTCTCGAAAAAGAGCGTGTACCAGATCTCGGCGGGCTCGACCACCGTCACGCGGCAGCTTGCGCTGTACTGTCCGTCCACCGTGACGGCGGTGATCGTCGCCGTGCCGACCGCCTTCGCGGTCACGACGCCGCCGGCGTCCACGACGGCGATCGTCTCGTTGTCGCTCGACCAGCGAACGGTCTTGTTGGAGGCATCATCCGGCGTGACCGTCGCCGTCAGGCGGGACTGCGCGCCGGTCTCCAGCGTCAGCTCCGCCGGGGAAACGGACAGACCGCCGACGCGGACGGCTGCGGTCATCACGAGGCTGCCGTTTTGCAGCTTGACGGCGTAAGCCGGGTCGTCGCTGAAGAATTTTTCGCAGTCGCTCTCCGTGATCGTGTAGCCCGCGGACTCCGCCACGAGCTTCACGGGATCTTCGCTCGTCGGCTTCAGATTGCGCGTCACGCCGATCTCCGCGCCCGCGCCCAGCGCGCCGGTGAGGAGAAGGGTATGCGTGCTGTCCGGCGTCGTGGTGTTATAGTATTCCAGAAAGACGTTGTTCTCCGTGCCGTTTCCGGTGTTGCCGGTGATCTTCGGGGTGCCGGAGAGCTGGACGGGGTGCTCGTCGAGCGGGGCGTAGTAAACGCCGCCGCCGTTTCTCTCGGCAATGTTGCCCGTGATCTCGCCGGCACTCATCTCCAGCGCGCTGGACAGGACATACACGCCGGCGCCGAAGCGCGCTTCGTTGCCCTTCACCGCGCCGCCGCTCATACGGAAGGTCGCGGTCTTATAGTTGTTGGCTTTCACATAAACGCCGCCGCCGTAGTTCCCGGCTTTGTTGCCGGAAATGCCGCCGCTTTTGAGCTCGACCACGGTATCGGGCAGGTCGTCGCGCGACCAGATGAAGATACCCGCGCCGCACTTCTGCTCGGTGATCCGGACGATGAAATCCGTCCGGCTGTCGGTCAGCGAGGTGTTGTTTTCAAGCTTTCCGCCGTCGATCGTGACCGTGCCGCCGTCGGCGAAAATGCCGCCGCCGAGACATGCCTCGTTGCCGACGATCTGCGCGCCCGCGCCGACGGTCACGTTGCCGCCGAAGCTGCCCACCGCGCCGCCGCGCCCGCCCTTGTAGTTGTTGTTCTGGAGCGAAGCGCCCTCGCCCAGCACGAGGTTCGTATAGCCGAGCGTGACGAGCCCGCTCGTCGCGACGATCCCGTCCAGCCCGCCGCCGTCGAGGACGATGTGGTCCAGCGTCAGCGTCACGTCCGGCTCCGCCGGCGCCGTCGCGCCTTTTTGGTTCCAGCCGCGGTAGTAGATGCAGAGCAGGTGCGCTTCCCCGTTGATCGGGCGGAACGCCGCCGCGCGCCGGAGTGCGAAGGGGCTCTGTGCGCTCTCGTCGCTCGTGAGGCGCACGCTCTTGTCGGTCATGATCGGCGTCGAGACCTCAACGTCCTTCAGAAGATGGATCGTTCCGCCGTCATAGACCTTCGCGAAGGCGCGGGCGAGGGTATCCGGCAGCCATTCGCCGCCCTCGGTCTGCTGATAGCGCACTTCGGCGTCCGCGGCGGCGAGCCATCCGGCGTAAACCGTGCGGTTTTCCGTCATCAGGACGGACGTGACCGGCTCGGTGCAGGCCTCGTCCGAATACCAGTCGAGGAAAATATAGCCCTCCCGTTCGGGCGCGTATGCCGCGAGGTCGACCGTGACGCCGTAGGTCGTTTCGACCGGCGTTATCGCGCCGCCGCCTGCGGTGTCAAGGGTCAGCGTAAAATGCGCGGCGAGGTCGGCGTCCGCCTCCGTGACCCATTTCGCCCAGAGCTCCGCGCCGCCGTTCGGGACCAGAAGCTGCATTCTCGGACCGCTCCCGGCAGAGTACGCCGCGTCGCTGTACCAGCCGTCGAAAATATAGCCCTCGCGCACGGGGAGGGGCAGCGTGACCGGCGCGCCTGCCGCAACGAGCTGCGTGCTTTCGCTGCTGTCCGTGGTGTGCAGGGTCAGGGCGACCCGTGTTTCCGCTGCGTGTGCCGCCGCCGGCAGACCGGCGCACAGGGCGAGCGCCAGAAGCAGGGCGATCCATCTTTTCTTCATCTTCATCGCTGTCGTTCCTCCTGTCGGTTTTTCAGCTTTTGCGCGGAAAATTATAGCTTTTTGTCGAATCGCCTTCAATCAAAGAAGCGCAAAACGCGCGCCAAACTGCGTGAATCGCATCGGATCCACGCCGCTTGGCGCGCGGGCTTTGAGGTTCTTATTCAGAAGTTCAGGAGAATGTTGACGCGGAAAATGCCGCCGTCGGTCTCCACCGACATCTGTCCGGCGTATTTCTGCACGACGGTCTTGACGGAGGCGAGACCGATGCCCTCGCCCGCGGGCGTGGCGCCGGGGCGCGGGTCGTAAGCGTTTTCCACGCCGAGCGCCAGCATAACGGGGCTCAGCATCCGGGCGGTGACGCCGATGCGCCGCTGCGATACCGGCAGCGCTTCGCTCGCGCGCAGCGCGTTTTCCAGCAGGTTGCCGAGCACCATGCAGAGCTCCTCCTCCGGCAGCGGCAGCGTTTCCGGCAGAGCGATCTGCCATTTGACCGGGATGTGCGCCCGGCGGGAGAGCAGCTCGTAGTGGCCCGCGATGGCGTCCAGCGCGGCGTTGGCGCAGATCGTCGGCCGCGGCGCGGAGAGCTCGCCCTCATATTGGCGCAGATAGCTTTTCAGCTCCTCCAGCCGCCCCGTTTCGGCGAGACCGCAGATCACGTGAAGATGCTGGCGGAAGTCGTGGCGCAGCACGCGCGTCTGCTCCACGTAGGCGCGCAGCTCCTGATAGCGCTGGCTCTCCATGGCGAGCAGGTGGTTCTCCTGCGCGAGCTTCAGCCGCGCCAGATATTCGCGCCCGCCGCGGTAAAACACATAAAGCAGCAGAAACACGAGCAGGAGCGTGACGAACACCACCAGCACGGCGGCCTCCTGCACGCGCCCGCGCAGCACGACCGACGGGTCGCGCGGGAGAAAGAAGACATAGCACACGGTGCAAAGCGCGAGCGGCACCCACGCAATGTGCCAGATGTGCTCGGCGGGAAACGCGCGCAGCAGCCACGCCGTCCAGCGCGCGCCGGTGGTGCAGTAGACCGCGCCGAGCACCGCCGCAAACGCGAACGCGAGCAGCGCCGTGGACGGCAGACAGACGGGCAGGGCGTTGCCGAGCTCCGCCCGCGCATTCAAGACCATGGCGAGCAGAACGCTGACCTCCGTCAGCCAGATCCCGGTCAGAAACGCGAACGCCGCGCGCAGGCGCGAGAACGCCGGGGTGAAAAGGCGGCTGTAGAGAAAAAAGAGCGGCGCAAGCTCCGCGAGCAGGAACCAGTTGCTGTTCCAGCGGAAGAGAGCGCAGACCGCGGCGTCGGCGGCGATGAGCGCCGTGAGCACGCCGGCGGCGATGGGAAGCGTCCGCCGCGGCGCGCGCAGAAAATCCCGCACCGGCACAAAGCAGAGCGCCGCGCCGGGATAAAGGGCGGCAAAATCGAGCAGGTAACGCCCGAAAAGCTCCGGATCCATCTCGTTTCCCCCCGCGCTCAGACTTCCTTCCGCATGCGGCGGAACTGGTATTGGGTGAAGGCGGCGAACATACGCTTTTTGTCGCGCTGGCGGACGGGGAAGCTTTTCCCGCAGAGCATCTCGACGCTGTCCTCGCCGAAGCGCAGGATGCGGTCCATGTTGACGATCACGCCCCGGTTGCAGGCGAGGAAGCGGGGCTCCTCGCTGAGATCCTCCTGAATCTCGGAAAACTTCGCCGCGGCGCGGTATTCGCCCTCGTCGGTCTTGACGGAGACCGTGTGGTTCTGCGCAACGATGTATTCCACGCGGTCGAGCGGGATGCGCAGGCTTTTCCGGTCGCAGCGCACCTCGATCTCGCGCTCGACATGCTGCATAGCGCGCAGGAGGTCGCCCAGCAGCTTTGCGATGGCGTCGTCCGTGTAGGGCTTGAGCAGATAGTCGAAGGGGTGGACCGGGAGCGCCTGCCAGATATAATCGCCGGAGGCGGTGATGAAAATGAGCGGAAGGCGCGGCGAGAGCTCGCGCAGGCGCTGCGCCGTCTCGACCCCGTTCGTTCCGGGCATGAGAATATCGGGAAACACGGCGTCATATTCCGTCGGCGCGGGGCTTTGCAGCAGCGCGTCTCCGCTCTCAAAAAAGCGGAGGCTCAGCTCGCAGCGCCCCGCAGACGCGCTGCGGAGCGCCCGGCAAAGCGCCTGCGCATCCACCGCGACGTCCTCCACGATCGCAAAGTGCAGCAGCATGGGTCCTACCTCTTCCAGACAGATTTCCGCGCGGACTCCCCAGACCGCGCCGCTCTATCTTACATCACCCCGCAGGGGTTGTAAATCCTCCCAAAGTATGAGATAAAAGTCGAAAAGACAGAAAAAAGCCCGCCCGGAAAAATACCGGGTGGTCGTAAAACAGTAAAATCAAAAAAATGGTGAAAACCTTGTGTTTTCAAGGGGCGGCGTGACTTCGGTCACGCCGTTTCCTTTTTCATCAGCTCATTCAGAGGGATAAAGCCCAGCCCGTCGTACTTGATATGGATGTGCTGTACCCGCTTGCCGCTGGACTTGT
>CAVJGI010000072.1:0-10355 GCA_963649145.1 Ruminococcus bicirculans (ex Wegman et al. 2014)
AGTTCGGCGCGGGCTTCGCCGCCGCCGCGCTGCGCGGCAGCGAGAATAACGACGCCTTCGCCGTGGAAAACGGAAAGATCATCACGGAGACGAACCGCTGCGGCGGCATTTTAGGCGGCATTACGGACGGTATGCCCCTTTGGTTCCGCGCGGCGGTCAAGCCGACGCCCTCCATCGCCCGCGCCCAGCGCACGGTCGATCTGGACACGCTGGAGAACGCGGAGATCTGTATCACGGGCCGCCACGACCCCTGCATCGTCCCCCGCGCCGTTCCCTGCATCGAATCCGCGGCGGCGATCGCCGTTTATGACGCGCTGCTCGCGCGCAGAAAAGAAAGGAGATAACGCATAATGGACCTCAACGACTACCGCCGCGAAATTGACGGCATCGACGCGCAGCTTCTGGCGCTTTTCGCACAGCGCATGGACGTCGCCGCCGCCATCGCGGAATATAAAAAGGAAAACGCCCTGCCGGTTCTGGATCCCAGCCGCGAGCGGCAGAAGCTGCTGGACGTCGCGGAAAAGGCGCCGGAGGCGGTGCGGGACTACGCCGTCAGCCTCTACTCCCTGCTCTTTGAGCTCAGCCGCGGCTACCAGAACCGAATTCTGGGCGACCGCACGGAGCTGACGCAGCAGATCGCAGACGCCATTGCCGAAACGCCGCAGCTTTTCCCCGAAAGCGCCGCCGTCGCCTGTCAGGGCGTGGAGGGCGCTTACTCCCAGCTCGCCTGCGACCGGCTGTTCCGGCTCGCGAACATCTTTTATTTCTCCTCCTTCGAGGCGGTGTTCTCCGCCATCGAAAAGGGTCTTTGCCGCTACGGTGTCATCCCGCTCGAAAACTCCACCGCCGGCTCCGTCAACGCGGTCTATGACCTCATGATGCGCCACGATTTCCGCATCGTGCGCTCTGTGCGGCTGAAGGTGGACCACAATCTGCTCGCCGCACCGGGGGCAAAGCTCGGCGATATCCGGGAGATTTACTCCCACGAGCAGGCGATCGCCCAGTGCTCCGGCTTTTTGCAGTCGCTCCCCGGCGTCACGGTCGTGCGCTGCGAGAACACGGCGGCAGCCGCCAAGCGCGTCGCCGAGTCCGGACGGACGGACGTCGCGGCGCTCTCCTCCCGCTCCTGCGCGGAGCTTTACGGGCTCCAGTGCCTCGCCGCAGACGTGCAGGATCAGGGCAACAACTTCACGCGCTTCATCTGCATCGCGAAAAACCTCGAAATTTATCCGGGCGCGGACCGCACCAGCCTTATGATGGTGCTGCCCCACCGCCCCGGCTCGCTCTATAAGGTGCTCTCCCGCTTCTATGCGCTCGGCATCAACCTCAATAAGCTCGAAAGCCGCCCTCTGCCGGAGCGCAACTTTGAGTTTATGTTCTATTTCGACCTCGACACGCCGGTCTATTCCCCCGGCTTCCGCCAGCTGATGGGCGAGCTTCCGGGGCTCTGCGAGGAGTTCCACTATCTCGGCAGCTACAGCGAGGTGCTCTGACATGGGCGGCAGCTACGGTCTGCTCGGCGAGCGTCTGGGCCACAGCTACTCCCCCGCCATCCACGCCGCGCTCGCGGACTATGACTACCGGCTCTATGAGGTCCCGCGGGAGGAGCTGGACGCTTTTCTCACCCGGCGCGAATTTGACGGGCTGAACGTCACCATTCCCTACAAAAAGGCGGTCATCCCCTACTGCGCCGCGCTCTCGCCCATCGCGGCGGAGCTCGGCAGCGTGAACGTGCTGCTCCGCCGTCCGGACGGTACGCTGCTTGGCGACAATACGGACGCTTACGGCTTCGCCGGGCTCGTTCGCCGCAGCGGGATCGACCCGGCGGGCAAAAAGGCGCTCGTCCTCGGCAGCGGCGGCGCTTCCGCAACGGTCTGCGCCGTGCTGCGGCAGCTCGGCGCGGCGGACGTGACCGTCATCTCCCGCTCCGGACCGGTGAACTATGAAAATCTGGACCGTCACGCGGACGCGGAGCTCATCGTGAACGCCACGCCGGTCGGCATGTTCCCCGGCAACGGCGCCGCGCCCGTGGACCTTGGGCGCTTCCCGCGCTGCGCCGGCGTGCTGGACGTGGTCTATAACCCGGCGCGCACGGCGCTGCTGCTTCAGGCGGCATCGCGCGGCATTCCCTGCGCGGGCGGGCTCTATATGCTCGCGGCGCAGGGCAAGCGCGCAGCGGAGCTTTTTCTGGGCAACGCCATCGACGACGCGGAGACGGACCGCGTCTGCGCGATGCTCTCGCGCGAGATGGAGAACATTATCCTCATCGGCATGCCCGGCTGCGGCAAGACGACGGTCGCCGCCGCGCTGGGCGAGGCGCTCGGACGCCCCGTGCTGGACAGCGACGAGGCGGTGGAGCGCGCCGCGGGGCGCTCGATCCCGGAAATTTTCGCCGAGGGCGGCGAGGCGGCGTTCCGCGCGCTGGAGACCGCCGCGCTCGCGGAGCTCGGCAAGCGCTCCGGCGTCATTCTCGCGACGGGCGGCGGCTGCGTGACGCGGCGGGAAAATTACCCGCTGCTGCACCAGAACGGCAGAATTTTCTGGCTGCGGCGGGACATCGAAAAGCTCCCGACCGCGGGCAGACCCATTTCCCAGAGCCGCGATCTCGCGGACTTGGCGCGCGAGCGCGAGGCGCTCTACCGCGCCTTCGCCGACCGCAGCATCGACAATAACGGCGCGGTGGAGTCCACCGCGGCGCAAATTCTGGAGGCGATCAAATGAAGCTTCTCATCATCAACGGTCCGAATCTGAACCTGCTCGGTCTGCGCGAGCCGGAAATTTACGGAAAGCAGGACTACGCCGCGCTCTGCCGCTTTGTGCTGGACGCCTGCGCCGAGGCGGGCGCGGAGGGCGAGCTCTTCCAGTCCAACCACGAGGGCGCGATCGTGGACCGCATTCAGGCATCTTACGGTGTCTTCGACGGCATCGTCATCAACCCCGCCGCCTATACCCACACCTCCGTCGCCATCTTGGATGCGCTGAAGGCGGTCGCCATCCCCGCCGTGGAGGTCCACCTCTCGGACGTGAGTGTGCGGGAGCCGTTCCGCCATGTCTCTTACGCGGGGCTTGCCTGCGTCAAGAGCTTCATCGGGCTCGGCTTTGAGGGCTACCGGCAGGCGATTCTGTACCTGAAGGACTATCTTGCAAAGGGGGCTGCGTCATGACCGATCCCCGGCTTCTGGATTGGGGCGGCAGCGGCTGCGCCATCCGCGAGATCGCGGCATACGGCGCGCGCCGCGCCGCGGAGATCGGCGCGGAGAACGTCTATAACTTCTCCATCGGCAGTCCGAGCATCGACCCGCCGCCCTGCGTCGGCGAGGCGATCGAGCGCCTGCTGCACACCGTGCCGCCGACGGTCCTCCACGCTTACGCGCCCGCGCAGGGGCTCCCGGAGGTGCGCGAGGCAGTCGCGGCTTACTTGAACCGCACGTTCGCGATGGATTACCGCGCGGAGGACATTTTTATGACGGACGGCGCATCCGCGGCGCTCTCCGTGCTCGCCCGCGCGCTGCTCTCCCCCGGCGACGAGGCGGTGGCGCTCGCGCCGTTTTTCTCCGAATACCGCGTGTTCACCGAGCAGGCCGGGGCGGCGCTGCGCGTCGCGCCCTGCCTGCCGGACTCCTTCCAACCGGACCTCGCCGCACTGGAGTCCGCGATCACGCCGCGCACCGCGCTCGTCATCTTAAACTCCCCGAATAACCCCTCCGGCGTCGTCTACACGCGCGAGAGCCTCGCCGCGGTCTGCGCGCTGCTGGAGCGGCGGGAGCGCGAGTACGGTCACCCGATCTATCTCCTCGCCGACGAGCCCTACCGCGAGCTCGTCTACGGCGGCGCGGAGGTGCCGTTCCTCCCGGCGATGTATGCCGACGCGGTCTACTGCTACTCGTTCAGCAAGTCGCTCTCCCTGCCCGGCGAGCGCGTGGGCTTTCTGGCGCTCGCGCCGCGTGCGGCGGAGCATGACGCGGTGATGACCGCCGTCGCGGGGGCTTACCGCGCGCAGGGCTATATCTGCGTGTCCTCGCTGTTCCAGCGCGTCGCCGCGGCGTGTCTCGGCAAAACGGCGGACCTCTCCGCTTACGCGGAAAACCGCGATCTCATCTACGGCACGCTCACGGAGCTGGGCTTTTCCTGCGCAAAGCCGGACGGCGCGTTTTACCTCTTCCTCCGCTCCCCGGAGCCGGACTCCCGCGCCTTCTGCCGCCGCGCGATGGCGCACGACATCCTCCTCGTCCCCGGCGACGACTTCGCCTGCCCCGGCTACGCCCGCCTCGCCTACTGCGTCGCGAAGGACACCATCGTCCGATCTATCCCCGCCTTCCGCGCGCTGGCGGAGGAGTATGGGATAATCAAATGAGAGAACGCCAAAGGCGTTCTCTCATTTGAAAAGGATTCACTCCGCTGAAGCGCACGCCCCTTGGCTCTCCCTCTGGGAGAGCCAAGGGCGCTTCGCGCCAGCCCTTTGACATGCCCGCAATAACGCAAAAAGAAGACCGCCCTCGGCGGTCTTCTTTTATATTGTTGATCTTTTACTTTCTCCCCATCACGCGCTTTGCGGCGTCGGCGATGTGGTGGCTTGTCATGCCGAAGCGTTCCATCAGGTCGCTCATTTTGCCGACAGCGCCGAAGCAGTCTTGGAAGCCGATGAACTCCAGCGGGGTCGGGCGGCGGAGCGCGAGCGCTTCCGCGACGGCGGAGCAGAGCCCGCCGATGACGTTGTGGTTATCGCAGACGACGGCGCAGCCGGTCTTGGCGACGGAGGCGGCGACGGCGTCCGCGTCGAGCGGCTTGATCGTGTGGATGCCGAGCACCTCGGCGGAGATGCCCTCGGCGGCGAGCGCCTCGGCTGCGCGCATCGCCTGCTCGATCTCAACGCCGGAGGCGATGAGCGTAACGTCCGTGCCCTCGCGGAGCAGGTCCGCCTTGCCGAGACGGAACTCGCCGTTCAGACGCGGATAGACCGGCGGGGCGAGCTTGCGGAGCTGGCGGATATAGACGGGACCCTCGTGCGCCATGATCTGAGGCAGCGCCTCTAAATACTGACCGCAGTCGGAGGGCTCATAGACGAGGAAGCCGGGGATAGCGCGCATGATGGCGGTGTCCTCGACGCCCATGTGCGTGCCGCCGTTCATCTGGGCGGAGACGCCGGGGTCCGTTCCGACGACGACGACCTTCAGCCCGGCGTAGCTCACGGAGATGGCGAGCTGGTCCGCGACGCGGCGCGTTGCGAAGGGGGCGAAGGTGAAGATAAAGGGCTTATAGCCGTAAGAGGCGAGACCGGCGGCGACGCCGACCATGTTCGCCTCGGCGATGCCGACGTTCAGCGTGCGGTCCGGGAAATCCTTGGCGAGACCGGCGGTGCCGCAGGCTCCGCCGAGGTCGGCGTTGATGACGATGACCTTATCGTCCTGCGCCATCTGCTCCTTCAGATACCCCGCCACGACCTGACGCATGGGCAGGGAGGCAGCTTCCTTCACATTCATTTCTCCAGACCTCCTTCCAGCTCATGCAGCGCCTGCTCGTGCTGCTCTTCGGTAAACGTCATGCTGTGGCAGGCGATGGGGGAGTTTTCCGCGCGGGAGTAACCCTTGCCCTTCACCGTGTGCAGCACGATCATGGACGGGCTGCCCGTGTGCGCCTTGGCGCGGCAGATCGCGTCGTCGATGGCGGCGATGTCGTGGCCGTCGACCTCGATGACGTTCCAGCCGAAGGCGGTCCACTTGTCGGCGAGCGGCGCGATGCCGGTCATCTCGTCGACATAGCCGTCGATCTGCTGCTTGTTGTAGTCGGTAAAGCCGATCAGGTGGTCCAGCTTTTCGTGGCAGGCGAACATGGCGGCCTCCCAGACCTGTCCCTCCTCGCTCTCGCCGTCGCCCAGCATGCAGTAGGTGTAAGCGCCGTCGCCGGAGAGCTTCGAGCCGATGGCGATGCCCACGGCGGCGGAGAGACCCTGACCCAGCGAGCCCGCGGTCATGTCCACGCCGGGGGTGAGCCGGCGGTCAACGTGGCTCGGCAGGCGGGTGTAGGGCTTGTTCATCGTGTGCAGCCAGCTCTTGTCGAAATAGCCCTTTTCGGCGAGCGTTGCATACAGCACGGGGCCGGCGTGACCCTTGGAGAGGACGAACCGGTCGCGTCCCGGCATGTCCGGGTTCGCGGGGTCGATGTTCATGTGCCGGTAGTAGAGCGTCACCACCGCCTCGACCGCGGAGAGACTGCCGCCCACGTGACCGCTGCCCACCGTGGCGATGGTGTCAACGATCAGGTAGCGGATCTCCCGGCACTTCGACTCCAGCTCTTTTACAGTTGCGGAATCCATCATGTTTCCTTCTTTTGACCTCCTCTTGGTTTCTCTTAGGGATGGATGACCACCTTCAAGGCACCGCCGCGGCGTTGGACAAAGGTGTCCATCGCCTCATGAATGTCGTCAATGGCGAAGGTGTGCGTCACCATGTCCTTCACGTTCAGCCCGCCGGTGCTCATCTGTCGCAGCACCTGCTCGGAGCAGTTGGGATTGGCGCGGCAGCCCTGCACGCGGATCTGGTCCATGATCACGCTCTTCATATTGACATTCATGCTGTTGGCGGTCGGCAGTCCGAGCAGCGCGACGGCTCCGCCGCGCTTGACGCTGCCGAGCGCCTGATTGACAGACGCCTCGTTTCCGGCGCACTCGAAAACCTCGTCGGCTTTTCTGCCGCCGGTGATCTCTTCTATACGAGCATACATATTTTCTTTCTCAAAGTCAACAACAAAATCCGCGCCGAGGCGTTTTGCCGCCTCCAGACGCGCGCCGCGACCCACCATGATGACCGTGGAGCCCATGCTTTTCGCCATCAGCATGGCGGAAAGACCGACGGGGCCCGGTCCGATAAAGGCGGAGAAGCCGCCGGGCGTCACGCCGATGAGACGGATGCCGTTGAAGCTCGTGCCCGCCGTGTCGCACATGCTGCCCTCGTCAAAGCTCACGTTGTCGGGCATTTTCGTGACCGCCTTGACGCTGTAGACGTTATATTCCGCGTAAGCGCCCTGCACGATAAAGCCGTAGTGCCGGTGGCCCGTCTCCGGCTTTCCATAGTTTTCGCAGAGGTTATAAAAGCCCGCCATGCACGCGCGGCAGTGGCCGCAGCCGCAGTGCGCCTCGCCCGCGACGCGGTCGCCCACGGCGAGGCCCGTGACGCCCGCGCCGAGCGCGGCGACCTCGCCGGCGAACTCATGGCCCGCGATAAAGGGGTAAGCCGGGGGCCACATCCCGGCGAACGCCCCGGCAAAAAGCTTCGGGTCCGTCCCGCAGATGGCGACGGCGCGGATGCGCACCAGAACCTCCATCGGTCCCGGCTGAGGCACCGGCACCCGCTGCACAGAATACTCCCCCGGTCCCGTCAGAACGACCGCTTTCATCCTATCAGACATCGAATCATCCTCCAAAACAAAATTTCAAAAAAGACGGCGAACAAATGTCCGCCGTCTTTAGTTTTAAAGCCTCGCAGAGTTCGCGGCGCGCACGCCGCGAATAGAATTAAATCATTTTTGGCGGCGGCGTGTACGTCGCCAAAAATTCCGCTCAGCCCGCAAACGTGCGCCCCAAAGGGGCGTGCGCTGCAGCGGGCTGCAACCCCTTCGAATGCGAGCCCAGCGAAGCGGGTCGCATTTGACGCTTCAGCGGTTAAAAATTCCCCGCTTCGGCAGCTCGTGGACGGAGACCCAGCCCTCGCTGAGCGGCTCTTTGAAGCAGCCCGCGACCTCCTCCGCCGGACGGGTGGTGAAGCCCTCGATCGGCGCGGTGCCGGCGGGATACTTTTCGAGCATCTCGGTGATCATCAGCGTGATATACTCGCAGATGGCGGCGATGGGGCGCTTGGCCTTGAATGCGTCGCCGCGGCTCGGATAGCCGACGACGCCCTCCGGCGTGCCGTAGCGCTCGATGACGTTGTGGCCCTCGCCCTCGCTCCAGGTGTGGGCGCGGCCGTAAGAGTCGACGGAGGTGTCATAGTGGCCCGCGAGGGCGAGGCCCTTCGGCTGGGCGTCCACGCAGACGCTCATGTCGACCATATCGCCGAACAGGAAGTTCGCCACGCAGGTCTCCGCTTCGTCGGCATGGACAAAGTGGGTGGTCAGGGAATCCGGCTCGTCGATGGGGATCCAGAACTCGCGGATGGCGCGGTGCCACTCCAGCTCGCTCACGATGGCGGGGAGCTGATAGCGCTTGAAGAACTCCTGCACGGCGCTCTCCAGCATCCACTTGTGACCGTGGTTATTGACGAGGATGAACTTGCGGTAGCCGTCATCCCAGAGACCGAGCAGCGTGTAGATCAGGGTCTCGCGCACGACCTCCTCCGTCACCATATAGGTGCCGGGCATCGCGACATGGTGATAGGGGTGGCCACCGTAGTTGATGGGGGGCAGCGCCAGCGCGACCTCAATGCCCATCTTGGCGGTCTTGCGGCGGACCGCCTCGCAGATATAGGAGACCATGTAGGTATCCAGCCCGGAGGGGTTGTGGACGCCGTGGTTCTCGGTCGTGCCGATGGGGATGAGGACGACGTCGTTCTTGCGGCGCTTTTCCATCACCTTATAGCGCGGGGTGTTCTGGATATAGCAGCCCGCCTTGCCGAGCTCGCTCTCCGCGGGGAGACCGTAATCGCGCAGAATCTCCTCGATCTCGTCGGTGCTCGCCTCCCAGATGCGCTTTTTCAGCAGACCGGTGGAGTTGTTTTCAAACTGGATGCGCGGATAGTCCGTCATGTACTAAGTCTCGCCCATGACTTCCTTTTTATATGTGGTTCTTGCCATGTCTTCGCAGCTTCCTTTCCATAAAAAAGTTTGTGTGGGGTGTGTGGGAACGGGGCAGTTTGCGCCGAGGTCCGGGACGCTTTCCGCGCCCCGGTACCATTAGTTTATCAGACTTTTTTCTCCAAGTCAATAGAAAATGCGTGTATTTAGTTACATTTATTTTTCGGAAGCTCAGATGATGGTGTGCGCGCCGCCGACGTAGTCGATGCCTTCGGGCCACAGGAACTGGGCGCGCTTCGTCGGGTTCGGGTCCTCCAGAATTTCGCGCGGCATGATGTTGAGGTTCGGGCGGTTGGCTGCAAAGGAGCAGTGCTTCGGCACAGGCAGCTTATAAAGCCGCGCGGCGTTGCCGCCGACGATGAGGTTGATCTCATCCTGCGTGCAGAGGTCGAGGTCCTTCAGACGGTTGACCTGATGCGTCGCCCAGCCGAGGAAGTCGGGCTGGTAATCGGTCGCCTTCTGACCGGACCAGATCCAGTTGCTGCGGTTATTGTAGACAAGAGTCTTCTCCGCGCGGACCGCGCCCTTGCGGATCATCGGATACCAGATATGGCTGCCGGTATCGCCGCCGCCCCAGAGCAGCTTTGCCGCGCCGAGGTCCGGGTCGATGAGGGCGTGCTCATAATACTCCGCGCGCCAGTAGCCGGTCTCCAGATAGATGTTCTCGAAGTTGCGGGCGAGGGAGACCGCCTTCTTGATGTCGTCCTCCGCGCTGCCGCCGCCGTGGGCGATGATGACCTTGAACGCGGGATACTTGGTGCAGACCGCCGCGATCATGGTGAGGTGCTCCTCCATGCAGTAGGTCGTGAACTCGTGGGTGTAGCAGGGGATGTCGTAGTGGATGCAGAACTCGGCGATCTGGCACCACTCCTTGAAGCGGTCCATGCGGGTCGGGCGGTCGCGGATGATGCCCATGGAGCCGGGTGCGAACTCGCCGATGCCGACGAACCACTCCTTGTCGGGACCGGAGAAGTAGCCGTCGAGCTCCTTGAGCGCTTTCTCGATGGTCCAGTGGTCCTTGCCCTTGGCGCAGGTGAAGCGGAGCTCCGTCTCGATCGCGCAGGTGCGGAAGCGAGTCGGGTTGCGCTTGCAGATCGCGGCGTATTCGTCGCTGTGGGTGCCGATAAAGCTGGGGAGCAGGATGCCCATATCGACGCCGTAGGCGTCCATATCGAACAATGCCTCGCCGGAGTTGTCGACCGCCTCTACCTCGCGGTAGACGCCGTCCACGGTGGCGTTCTTGCTGGTCTGGTCCTTCTTGCCGCAGTGGATGTGGCAGTCAACGACCCATCTTCCGATCTTGCTCATAGTGATGATTCTCCTTTATTCTCAATTCAGGCTGCCTTTCGCCATAGGTTTTATAGTGAAATTATACAGCGCCTGCCCAAAAAAAGGAAATCAAACATAATTATCGCGCTATAAGCAACAGTTAAGCCCCCGCCGTCCGGCGGGGGCTTGAGGCTGTTAAAAAAAGTCTTATCAACACGGCGAAGCCGCACAATTTAAAGGCCGCCCTGTGCAAGGCACCCCCAGTGCGCACACTGGGGGCGTGCACAGCAGAGGCTGTCAGC
>CAVJGI010000073.1:0-10340 GCA_963649145.1 Ruminococcus bicirculans (ex Wegman et al. 2014)
TTTTTTCGGTGGGTTGCACTTCAGATGATAGCATGCCAGCTCCCCTTGCACAGGGGAGCCTTTAAAACCGTGGCGCGCAGCGTTCTTTTCGGCGATTTTCCGTCGCTCTGCACAAATTGGGGTGCGACTTTTCGTCGCTTTCGCGTATTTGACCGCGCGGGGTCGGTATGGTACGCTTTAATAAAGTATGCTAAGAGGAGGCGACGGAGGGATGAAAAAACCGGTCCGTATCGTGCTTATTGTGCTCGCCGTGCTGCTCTGCGCCGGGGTGGTCGTGCTGAACGTGCCTTGGCGTTACAGCGCACGCTTTGACGCGCTGGAGATCGACCTTGACGACCCGGACTATCTCCGGTACGCGGAGATCGCCGCGGACGGGACCGTTTCGCTGAACCTGTTTGCCCCGTCTTATTTCTCCGGCTTGGTCACGGTCGAGGGCTATCCGCAGACCTTTGACGCCGCGCAGGGAGCGGCGATCTCTCTTTCGCCGAAGATCGCGCCGCTTAGCTATAAGCTGCGCCGCGTGCAGAACTTTTCCGGAACGTGGGAATATGACCCCTACACGCTGGGGACGCTCTACTGGCAAAACGGTCCGGAGAGCGCCGTGATCCTTGTACACGGCGAAGAAGGCGGCAGGCGGCTCTGCCTCGCCGTCGGCGCGCAGACGCGCGCGGAGGCGATCGACGCCCTGCGCGCCGAGATGACCGCTTACGGCGTGACGCTGCCGTATGTGGAGGGGGCGTAAACGATGGGAAGCTGGGGCATCGCGCTGTTTCTGATCCTTTGGGAGGTCTCGTTCCCCGCGGGGCGGGGCGTTCTGGCGCTGCTGTTCTGCGGCGGAGTTCCAGCGAAGCCTCAAATGAGGGAGCCCTTGGCTCTCCCAGAGGGAGAGCCAAGGACGTGCGCGCCGCGAACTTAAGCGAGGCTTCTCCGCCAAAAAACTCACCCCTGTCCCGATTCGGGACAGGGGTGAGTTTTTATTCTTCTTCCGGCTTTTCCGGCTCTTCCGGGACCTGCGGGACGAATCTTGAGACCAGATTCAGCTTGCCGCCGGTTTTGGCGTCGATAAAGCCGAGGGTGGAGAAGACGACCGCGCCGAGGAAGTTGACGAAGAGGTCCTCCATCGTGTCGTAAAGCCCGATGTCGAGATAGCCGCCGAGACCGAGCGATTCGCCGTTGATCGCGACGTCCGTGATGCCCTCGACCCGGATGGGGATGTTGCTCTGCGTGGGGTCGAGCGTCACGCTGGAGAAGGCGTGGATGATGGTGTCCTTCTGCATGTCCTTGTGGAAAAAGTAGTCCATGCCGAACTCAAAAAACTCCCACAGGACGCCGATGGTCATGGAAAAGCAGAACGCCACGAGCGCGAGGTAGATCGGCGAGAGCGAGAAGCGGATCTTTTTGTTCCGGTTTAAGATATCCACGAGCGAATAGCCCACGGCGGCGCAGAGAAAGCCCCAAGTCGTGTGGAGCACGGTGTCCCAGTGGGCATAGCGCACGAAATAGCTTTGCAGCTCGCCTAAAATTTCCGCCGCAAAGATGAAGATCAGGATGATGATCTGCAAGGTGCTCGGCAGCTCCACCTTGAAGCTCGCTTCAAACAGCAGCGGCAGCAGGAACAGAAAGAGCACGAGCAGGCAGATAAAGGCGTTTTCCCAGTTGCCGCCGATGCAGGAGAGCACGAGCGCCGCCAGCACGAGAAAGCGCAGCACGACGTAGACGACGAAAACGCTCTTTTTCTCCGTGCGGTAGGCGTTCAGGATCTTTTTTATGATATTTTTTCCGCTTTTTTCTTTCGGCATGACCGGCCTCCCTTTCGTTTCGGTAAGTACAAAATGAGCGCGATCGGGATGCTGACGACGATCCCGGCGAAAAGGTCCAGAATGGAGTGCTGCTTCACGAACACGGTGGAGGCGCAGATGAAGACACTCAGCACCGCGACGCCCCATCGCCACTTGCGCAGCCCGCAGCGCGCGGAGAACGCCCCCGCCGTCGCCGCCGCGCAGCCGATGACGTGCATGCTCGGCAGAACATTCGTGTTCGTGTCCGCGGCGTAGAGCCGTCCCAGCAGCCAAGTGCAGAAATTCTGCCGCTCAAACGGCAGCGGGCGCAGGTCCTGCCCGTTCGGGAACACGAGGCAGAACGCCAGCGTGAAGCCGAAGCCGATGATGAGGAAGCGCATGTACTTTTTAAACTCCGGCACGTCCCCGACCATCAGCCAGACGCCGACGAAGATCAGCAGCGGATACCACAGGCAGTAGGGGATGACAAAGCCCTCCAGAAAGGGGATCTTGTCGTCCAGCGGGAGATAGGAGACCCAATAGTCCCCGTCCGACGGCACAAGGCGCTCCACGATGAAAAAGCAGATCAGGTAGCAGGGCACGAACAGGATATACCAGTATTCCGGGTGTGCCTTCAGCACTTTTTTCAGTGAAAACTTTTCCTTCATATTCCCTCAGTCTCCGGATGAAAGTAGTAAAGTAAAATGTATTATAACATAGACCGCAGGAAAAGGGAAGAGGGATAATGAGGGCATTATTTCACGCCCGCGAACACCTTCGTGAGAATGTTCACATACGACTGCACCGAGGGGTTCGCGGCCTTTTTGCGCCAGACGCAGCTGACGGCGTCCGTGATGCCGACGCGGTAGTGGAGCAGACCGGGACCGCGGGACTGGCTGATGTCGGAGCTCAAGAGCACGCCGTCGCTCATTTCGGCGGTGACGTAAGCGCTGTCGCGGTTCGGGACGGTGATGAGCGCGGAGGGGTCGAAGCCGATGAGCGCGATCTCGCGCTTGGCACGGGCTTCGAGCGCCGCGTCGCTTTCGTCCTCGAACACGTCGATGATGAACGGCTGGGTGCGGAAGTCGAGATAAGTTGCGCTCTCGTTGACGTTCGGGTGGTTGGGGGAGACGAGGATGTTCAGGTGCACCGTAAAGAGGTCGCGGATCTCATAGTCCGGGTTCGTCGGCGCGTAGCGCCGGTGCATCACGGCGAGATCCAGCGCGCCGGAATAAAGCCGCTTCGCGAGCGTTCCGGGGCTGTGGCGCTCGACCTTTAAGATCGCCTCCGGGCAGCGCTGGCGGAACAGCTCGTTGCTGTGGAACATCTCCGCGCCGAAGTCGAGAAAATTCTGGAACCCGGCGCGCACGGCGCGCACCTCCGTGTTCATCTCGCGGCGGATGGCGTCCATCTCCTCCGTGAAGCGCCGGCTCATATCGCGGAACATCTCCGCGCAGCGCTCACCCGCAGGCGTCAGCGTGATGACCCGCCCGTCGCGGTTCACGAGCGGCAGATCGAGCTCCGCCTCCAGCTGCATGATGTTGCGGCTCACCGCCTGCTGGGTCAGGTAAAGCCGCCGCGCGCTCTCCGTGAAGCTCAGCGTCTCCGCGAGCGACAGAAAGCAGTTGATGCTGCTCTCGTTGAGCATGGAAAAGTTCCCCCTTCTTTTGTTCCTTCTTCCTCTCAAAAAATCTTGGTCCCCCGGCTATTATAAAAAAGATTTATCTTAACCTCAAAATTTTTCGAGAATAACACTGTAAATTTCGCTGAAGATATTATATAATATACGCAAGGATTTGTGCAACCCAATTATTAGTTGTTTTACAAAATTCGCGCCATCCTCTATAGTGGGGGCAGGAGAAGAACTGTAAACCCGCAAAAATGAGAAGGAGGAACAAAAGCAATGAGTGTTGAATTCGACAAAGTCGTAAAGACCACGGCGTGGTCCCCCGGACCCGGCTGCCACGGCGGCTGCGGCGTGGAGCTTTACATCAAGGACGGCAAGGTCGTCAAGGTCGAGGGCGACCCGGACCATCCGTGGAACCACGGCCGCGCCTGCCCGCGTCTGCTGGCGTGCACGCAGTATATCAACCACCCGGACCGCATCACGAAGCCGCTCAAGCGCGTCGGTGAGCGCGGCGAGGGCAAGTGGGAGGAGATCAGCTGGGATGAGGCTTACGACACCATCGAGCGCAAGTGGAACCAGCTCAAGGAGGATTACGGCCCCGAATCCGTCATCTTCATTCAGGGCACGGGCCGCGACATCGGCGGACCCATTTCCTTCCTCTGCTATTCTTACGGCAGTCCGAACTGGACCCAGCTCGGTCTCGCGGGCCAGTCCTGCTACACCCCGCGTCTCTGCTCTCAGGTCGCCACGATGGGCGACTTCGCGGTGTCCGACTGCTCTCAGTTCTTTGAGAAGCGCTTCGACGACCCGCGCTATGAGCTGCCGAAATATATCGTTATCTGGGCGCAGAACCCGGCGACCGGCTGCCCGGACGCATTTCAGGGCCACTGGATCGTGGACTGCATGCGCCGCGGAAGCAAGCTGATCGTCATCGACCCGCGCTGGACCTTCTTCGCCTCCCGCGCCGAGCACTTCCTCCAGATCCGCCCCGGCACGGACGGCGCGCTCGCGATGGGCATGCTGAACCTCATCATCGAAAACGACTGGTATGACCACGAGTTCGTCGAGAAGTGGTGCTACGGCTTCGACAAGCTCGCCGAGGAGGTCAAGCCCTACACGGTCGAAAAGACCGCGGAGATCACCGGCATCGACCCGGAGATCATCTACGCCGCGACGAAGGCTTACGCCACGAACCACCCCTCCACCATCCACTGGGGTCTGCCCCTCGATCAGGTGCCGGAGGCGACGGCGGTCGATAACGCCATCATCTATCTCTGGTGCATCACCGGCAACCTCGACGTCCCCGGCGGCAACGTCATCGCCCGCAACGCATGGGACATCACCCAGTACCCCTATTCCACCCAGCAGCTCAAGGACGTCTACGGCGACGACATTCTCGACCGCATCAACGCCAAGCGTATCGGCGCGGACCGTTATAAGTATCTCGCGAACATGCGCTCTTGGGGTCAGCCGGATATGGCGGTGCAGCAGATGATCGACGGATCGCCTTATCCCATCAAGTCCGCGTGGATCCAGACCTCCAACCTGCTCGGCGGACAGGCGGCGGATATGCGCAAGCACTATAAGGCGCTGATGAACATGGAGTTCAACGTCATCGTCGACCTGTTCCACAACCCGACGACCGAGGCGGTCGGCGACCTCATCCTCCCCGCCGCGACCTTCGCGGAGAAGGAGAGCTTCCGCGCGTGGTATCAGCCGCTCCAGCTCATCCAGCCCGCGGTCGAGGTCGGCGAGTGCCGCTCCGACTGGGAGATCAACTTCGAGCTCGCGAAGCGCTTTAACCCGATCCTGCGCGAGAAGTATCCCACCTTCAAGGATTTCGTCAACGAGCGCATCGCGCCCTCCGGCTATAACTGGGACACCCTCGCCGCCGCCGGCGGCTGGAAGTATCCGACGCAGGAGCAGTGGCCGCAGTCCGTGCCTTACCGCCGCTATGAGCGCGGCGACCTCCGCCCGGATAAAAAGCCCGGCTTCCGCACCCCGACCGGCAAGATCGAGCTCTACTCCACGCTCGGCGAGGAGTACGGCATCCATCCGCTGCCGTTCTATGTCGAGCCGCCTGAGAGCGAGGTCCGCACGCCGGAGCTGTTCAAGAAGTATCCGCTCATCATGGTCAGCGGCCGCCGCAGCCCCGTGTTCTTCCACAGCGAGCACCGCAACATCCCGTGGCTGCGCGTCTGCGATCCCTACCCCGTCGTGGAGGTCCATCCGGACGTCATGAAGGCGCTCGGCATCGACAACGGCGAGTGGGTCTGGGTCGAAAATGACCGCGGCTCCATCCGCCGCAAGGTGAAGGAGAATCCGTCCATGTCTCCCGGCACGGTCAGCGTGCCCCACGGCTGGTGGATGCCGGAGGCGAAGGCGACCGGTCCGGATTTCTTCAATGCGTGGGATATCAACTGCAACATCCTCATCCCGGTGGACACCCAGTCCGAGTCCGGCTACGGCGGCGGCGCTTACAAGACCACCCTCGTCCGGCTGCGCAAGATGACCCCGGAGGACGATCCGCATCCGAACGATGAGGCGGAGTGGAAAGATAAGCGCTGAGGAAAGGAAGTGGAAGAAGATGAAGAATAACAAAGGTCTTTTGTTTGACATGGAATACTGCACGGGCTGCTTCGCCTGCACCGTAGCCTGCAAGCAGGAAAACCAGTTTGACGCCGATACTTGGGGCATCAAGGTGCTTGAGCAGATCTACACCTATCCGAACGGACACGTGCAGGTCGACAACGTTCCCTTCCCCACGAACCTCTGCAATCTCTGCGCCGACCGCATCGCGAAGGGCGTCGACACCCGCCCCGCCTGCGTCAAGGCGTGTCAGGGCTCCATCATCTATTACGGCGAGGCCGAGGAGCTGCTCGAAAAGTCCAAGGAGCTGAAGCGCCCCGTGCTTTGGTTCAACAACAAGTAAGGGGGGTAAGCAGATATGTGGAAGCTTTATGACGATCTTTATATCGGCATCCCGTCCGGCATCACCATCGACGGCTGCGTCATCGGCGACGAGTGGGTCACGGTGCGCGCCAATGGCAGCATCGGCATCGCCCGCATGCTGGAAAAGCCCTGCCGCAGCGGTGACGAGTTCATCGGCGCTTACCTGCGCGACACCGCCTGCCACCTCCATTGGGACAGCCTCACGAAAGCCGCCGTCGGCGTCGCCGCGCTCAATGCGTGGTATAACACCCCGGAGCGCGTCGCCGGGCTTGACGGCAAGGGCGAGTTCGGCTATACCCACGTTCCCGAACACCGCGCCGCCGTTGTCGGCGAGTGCCCCTGCTTTGAAAAGAGCGGCTTCGCCGCCGAAGCGTTCCCGCTGCCGATGGACAAGGATTTCGACCGTGCCGCTTACGCCGCGCTGGCCGATTTCGACGTCGTCATCGTCTCCGGCGATGCGCTGACCACCCGCGCCCTGCCCGGTCTGCTGGAGATCGTCGGCGAGGACGGAAAGGTCGTGCTGGACGGCGTGTCCGTCCCGGCGAGCGCGCTGTTCTTTGCCTTCGATATGCCCATCCGCCGCATCAACGGCTATTACCGCCGCTTCGACAACACCATGGAGACCGCCGCGCGCCTCGGTCTGCGCGATATCGAGCCCGGCATGCTGCCGTTCACCGTCGTGCCGCAGGAGCTCCACCGCGTCGTAGAATCCGAAGCCGCGAAGCGCTTCACCTCCTCCCCCTATCAGGCGAGCAAGTTCAACCCGCAGGCTTTTAATAGGTGGGAAGGCTACGACTACGACAAGGCGGAGTGGTCGAAGATCTTTAAGTGCTGACGCACTCAAATGAGACCCGCTTCGCTGGGCTCTCATTTGAAAAGGATTCACTCCGCTCAGCGCACAAAGCCCCTGCCGTTCGGCAGGGGCTTTGCACGTTCCCTCCGCGCAGAGAATTTTTCGGCACGCACGTGTCGCGCCGAAAAATGAATTGAAATTTATTCGCGGCGTGCGCGCCGCGAACTCTGCGAGGCTTTTTGAGGGGGCGGCAGTTGGTCCTTTAAGCCGAAATCAAAAAACCTCTTGTATTCTCCGTCGAACGATGGTATGCTGAAAACAAAGCAGCACGGGAGGTTTTTGATATGCTGGTTTCTACTAAGGGTCGCTATGCGCTCCGGGTGATGCTGGAGCTGGGGCGTTATGATGCGGGGAGCTTCATCCCGCTGCCGCAGGTGGCGGAGAAGCAGCAGATCTCCGAGAAATATCTGGAGAGCATCGTCTCCGTTCTGGTCAAAGCCGGGCTCGTGGAGGGGCAGCGCGGCAAAAACGGCGGCTATCGCCTCTGCCGTCCGCTGGACCAGTACTCCGTGGGCGAGATACTGCGCCTGACGGAGGGTTCGCTCGCGCCTGTCGCGTGTCTGGAGGGGGCGGAAAACGCCTGTCCGCGCGCCGGAGAGTGCTGCACGCTGCCGCTCTGGGAAAAGCTGGACGGGCTCATCAACGGCTACTTAGATTCCGTCCGTCTCTCCGATCTCCAGCCCGCCACCGCCGCCGGCGGCTGCCCCGTGAAGTGAAAAAAACCGCGCGCCGCCCCTGATTTTCCGGGGGCGGCGCACTTTTTCTTCAAATCCCTATTGACAAAGTAGGGATCTCATGTCATATTAGGCATGCAAAACATACTAACGAAACGGGGAAATCACCATGGCGACCATTCAGGCAATCTGCATCAGCGACGTCCGCGGCGTTCAGAAATACGAGGTCCTCTCGGCGTATCTCGTCCGGGACCACGGCATCGAGGGCGACGCCCACGCCGGGGACTGGCACCGGCAGGTCAGCCTGCTCAGCGTCGAGAGTGTGGACACGCTGCGCTCCCGCGTGCCGTTTGAGCTGAAGCCCGGCGCGTTTGCGGAAAATCTGCTCATCGCGGGGCTGCGCGTCCACGAGCTGCCGATCGGCACGCTGCTGCGCGCCGGCGAAGCGCTGCTGGAGGTGACGCAGATCGGCAAGGAGTGCCACCACGGCTGCGCCATCCGGCAGGCGGCGGGGGACTGCGTGATGCCGCGCGAGGGCATTTTCGCGCGCGTGCTGCGTTCCGGAACGCTGCGGAAGGGCATGGAGATCTCCGTCGTCGACAAAAAGGAGCTGGATATTATGCATGTCTACGCGGACAACGCCGCGACCACCAAAATGAGCCGCACCGCTATCGACGCGATGCTGCCCTACTTCGACATCACTTACGGCAACCCGTCGAGCCTCCACTCCGCGGGGCAGGAGGCGGCGGAGGCGCTCGCCGCCGCGCGCGGGACCGTCGCCGCGTGCTTAAATTGCACGCC
This sequence comes from Ruminococcus bicirculans (ex Wegman et al. 2014), assembly GCA_963649145.1. Taxonomy (GTDB): domain Bacteria; phylum Bacillota; class Clostridia; order Oscillospirales; family Oscillospiraceae; genus SVKR01. Next base: position 8,686 of record CAVJGI010000073.1, read on the forward strand.
GCGCGAGGTGTATTTCACCTCCGGCGGCAGCGAGGCGGATAATCAGGCGATATTGTCCGCCGCCGCCATCGGCGAGCGGAAGGGCAAGCGCCACATCATCTCCACCGCCTTCGAGCACCGCGCGGTGCTGCACACGCTGAAAAAGCTGGAAAAGCGGGGCTTTGAGGTCACGCTCCTGCCCGTCGGCGCGACCGGCACGGTCACGGCGCAGCAGGTGGCGGACGCCATCCGGGAGGACACCTGCCTCGTCACCGTGATGTTCGCGAATAACGAGATCGGCTCGGTCCTGCCCATCGCGGAGATCGGCGCGGTCTGCCGCGAACGCGGCGTGTTGTTCCACACGGACGCGGTGCAGGCGGCGGGACACCTCCATATCGACGTGAAGGCGCAGAACATCGACCTGCTCTCCCTCTCCGGCCATAAGTTCCACGGACCGAAGGGCACCGGCGTGCTCTATGCCCGGCAGGGCGTCGCGCTCACGAATCTCATCGAGGGCGGCGCACAGGAGCGCGGCAAGCGCGGCGGCACGGAGAACATCCCCGGCATCGTCGGGCTCGCCGCGGCGCTGAAGGAGATGACGGCGAACATCGACGAGAACGCCGCCAAGGTCAGCGCCCTGCGCGATAAGCTCATCGCGGGGCTCGCGAAAATCCCCCACAGCGCGCTCAACGGCGACCCTGTGAACCGTCTGCCCGGCAACGTCAGCTTCTGCTTCGAGGGCATCGAGGGCGAGAGCCTGCTGCTCCTGCTCGACGCGAAGGGCATCTGCGCTTCGAGCGGAAGCGCCTGCACCTCCGGCTCGCTCGATCCGAGCCACGTCCTGCTCGCCATCGGCAGACCCCACGAGGTCGCCCACGGCTCCCTGCGTCTGAGCCTCAGCGAGTGGAACACCGAGGAGGAGATCGACTATATCCTCGCCGAGACGCCGAAGATCGTCGAGTATCTGCGCAATATGTCCCCGATGTGGAAGGACCTTTGCAGCGGCAAGCGCAAATTCATTCTGTAAACGAAGGAGGAACCCATTATGGCACTTTATACCGAAACGGTCATGGACCACTTTATGAACCCGCGCAACGTCGGCGAGATCCCGGACGCGGACGGCGTCGGCGAGGTCGGCAACGCCAAGTGCGGCGATATTATGAAGATGTATCTGAAGGTGCGCGACAACGTCATCGAGGACGTGAAGTTCGAGACCTTCGGCTGCGGCAGCGCCATCGCCGCGAGCTCGATGGCGACGGAGATGGTGAAGGGCAAGACCATCGAGGACGCTCTCGCCGTCACGAACAAGCAGGTCGTGGACGCCCTCGGCGGGCTTCCCGCCCACAAGCTCCACTGCTCCGTCCTCGCCGAGGAGAGCATCAAGGCGGCGGTCAAGGACTACTATGACCGCAACGGCATTGAATATGACCACAGCAAGTTCCCCGACTGCGGGGACTGCGAAGGCTGCTGCATGGTGTGAGGGGTTTTCTCGCCCACAAGGGCGAGGGGTTTCAAATTTGAATGCGCCTTTGGCGCAAAATTTAATTTGTTTCGCGTCCGCGGGACGCGACTTACTTTCCCCCTGCGGGGAAAGTAAGCAAAGGCGCAGTTAAGGGAAAACCCTTTCGAATGGGTTTTCCCTTAACAATCCCTTTCCTGAACGACCAAGAGGGTCT
>CAVJGI010000074.1:0-10103 GCA_963649145.1 Ruminococcus bicirculans (ex Wegman et al. 2014)
CTCGTAGCTGGCTGCAACTTTTTCCGAGGCAAATATATTGTAACAGGAGGGACCCTTTCGATTGGGTCCCTCCTTAACTGCGCCTTTGCTTACTTTCCCCGCAGGGGGAAAGTAAGTCGCGTCCCCCAGACGCGAAACTAATTAAATTTGCGCCAAAGGCGCATTCAATATTGGAATCCCCTCGCCCTTGCGGGCGAGAACACCTCCGCCCCGCGCGGCGAAAATCCCTCTTCCATTTTCCCAAGAAACGGGTTATAATGACAAGATAGACGAAAACCGCGGAGGGCTTGGAAAAATGCCGGAATTTCGGGTGAAAAGTGAATACACCCCGGCGGGGGACCAGCCGGAGGCTATCCGGGCGATCAGCCAAGGCTTCCGGGACGGACTGCGCGAGCAGGTGCTCCTCGGTGTGACGGGCAGCGGCAAGACCTACACGATGGCAAAGGTCATCGAGGCTGTCCAGCGCCCGACGCTTGTCCTTGCCCACAACAAAACGCTGGCGGCACAGCTCTACGGCGAGTTCAAGGAGTTCTTCCCGGACAACGCCGTGGAGTATTTTGTCTCCTATTACGACTATTACCAGCCGGAGGCTTACATCGCGAGCACGGACACCTACATCGAGAAGGACGCCGCCATCAACGAGGAGATCGACCGGATGCGCCTCGCGGCGACCGCCTCGCTGCTTGAGCGGCGGGACGTCATCGTCGTGGCGTCCGTGAGCTGCATTTACGGCCTCGGCGAGCCGGACGATTTTATGAACATGATGGTGAACCTCACCGTCGGGGCGGAAATGCCCATCGACACGCTGCTCCACCGGCTCATCGACATCCGCTATGAGCGCAACGACATCGCCTTCGAGCGCAACATGTTCCGCGTCCGCGGCGACACGGTGGAGATCTGGCCCGCTTACTGGGCGTCCAGCGCCATCCGCGTGGAGTTTTTCGGCGACGAGATCGACCGCATCAGCGAGATCAACCCTCTGACGGGCGCGGTCATCCGGCGCTTAAACTCCATCCCCATCTGGCCCGCGAGCCACTATGTCACGACGCACGAGAAGATGGAGCGCGCCGTCGGCGAGATCCGCCGCGAGTGCGATGAGCGCGTGAAGTTTTTTCAGGACCACGGCAAGCTCATCGAGGCGCAGCGCATCGCCGAGCGCGTCAATTACGACATCGAGATGCTGACGGAGCTGGGCTACTGCTCCGGCATCGAAAACTACAGCCGCATCATCTCCGGCAGACCCGTCGGCAGCGCGCCGATGACGCTGCTGGACTATTTTCCGGAGGACTTCGTCCTCTTCGTCGACGAGAGCCACGTGACGCTGCCGCAGGTGCGCGCCATGTATAACGGCGACCGCGCGCGGAAGGAGAGCCTTGTGAAGTTCGGCTTCCGCCTGCCCTCGGCGTTCGATAACCGCCCGCTGAAATTCGAGGAATTTGAGCAGCGCGTCCATCAGGCGTGCTACGTCTCGGCAACGCCGGGGGATTTCGAGCGCGAGCAAGCCGGGCAGATCGTGGAGCAGGTCATCCGCCCCACCGGGCTCTGCGACCCGGAGATCTCCGTCCGCCCCGTCGAGGGACAGGTGGACGACCTCATCGGCGAGATCAACGCCCGCGCCGCGCGCGACGAGCGCGTGCTCGTGACGACGCTGACGAAAAAGATGGCGGAGGACCTCACCGAATATCTCACCGCGGCGGGCATCCGCTGCCGCTATATGCACCACGATATCGACGCGATGCAGCGCATGGAGATCATCCGCGACCTGCGCCTCGGCGAGTTTGACGCGCTCATCGGCATTAACCTCCTGCGCGAAGGGCTCGATCTGCCGGAGGTCTCGCTCGTCGCCATTTTAGACGCGGACAAGGAGGGCTTCCTCCGCAGCGAGACGAGCCTCATCCAGACGATCGGCCGCGCCGCGCGCAACGCCGACGGCACGGTCATCATGTACGCCGACACGGTGACGCGCAGCATGCGCGCCGCCATCACGGAGACGGAGCGCCGCCGCAAAAAGCAGCAGGCGTATAACGCAGCCCACGGCATCACGCCCCGCACCGTCCACAAGGACGTGCGCGAGCTGCTGCGCTTTTCCGCCGAGGACGAGAAAAAGTCCGGCGCGCGCGGGAAAAGCGGCGTAAAGTTCACGGAGCGCGAGCGCGCCGCGGAGATCGAGCGGCTCGAAAAGCAGATGAAGGAGGCGGCGAAGCTCCTCGAATTCGAAATCGCCGCGAGCCTGCGCGACGCTATTATGGAGCTCAAGGGAGAGAAAAAGAGCAAGAAATGACCGGCGGAAGGGGGGAGACACGCATGGCGTCATCTGTCGTCAAAAACGATTTTTCCAAGGGCGCGATGTGGCGCAATATCCTGCGCATGGGGCTGCCGATGATGCTCGCGCAGCTCATCAACGTGCTCTACTCCATCGTCGACCGCATGTATATCGGACACATGGAGGGTGTCGGCTCCCTCGCGCTGACGGGCTTGGGGCTCACAATGCCGCTCGTGTCCATGATCGGCGCCTTCGCCGCCCTCTGCGGCACGGGCGGGGGACCGCTCTGCTCCATCGCGCGCGGCCGCGGCGACCTTGAGAGCGCGGAGGAGCTGATGGGCAACGCCTTCGCGCTGCTGCTCATCCTCGGCGCGGTCATCACGGCGGCGTTTTCCGCCTTCCTGCGCCCCATTCTGTTCTTCTTCGGCGCGACGGACGCGACGATCGGCTACGCTGCGGAGTATGCGCGGATCTATGTCCTCGGCACTATTTTCGTGATGCTCTCGCTCGGCATGAATTACTTCATCAACGCGCAGGGCTTCGCCGGGACCGGCATGCTGACCGTGGCGGTCGGCGCGGTGATCAACATCGTGCTCGACCCGATCTTCATCTTCGCGCTCGACATGGGCATCGCGGGTGCGGCTTGGGCGACGCTCATCTCTCAGGCGTGCAGCGCGGCGTGGGTGCTCTGCTTCCTGCTGGGGAAAAAGGCGATCTTGAAGCTCCGGCTGCGCTGCATGCGGCTGCGCTGGAGCGTGCTGGGCAGGATGCTTGCCCTCGGTATCACGGGCTTTGTCATGCAGTTCACGAGCGGCGTCGTCCAGATCGCCTGCAACGTGGAGCTGCGCGCGTTCGGCGGGGACCTCTTCGTCGGCGCGATGACGGTCTTGAACTCCGTGCGCGAGGTGCTCTTTATGATCATACAGGGGCTCAGCGGCGGCGCGCAGCCGGTGCTGGGCTTCAATTACGGCGCGGGAAAGCCCGACCGCGTGCGGCAGGGCGTCCGCTTTATGACCGCGGCGGCGTTCGCTTACGCCGCGCTCGCCACGGCTGTGACCCAGCTTTTCCCGGCGCAGCTCACGATGGTGTTCAACGACGACCCGGCGCTGCTCGCCATCTGCGAAAAGGCGATGCGCATTTATTTCTGCGCCTTCCTGCCGATGTCGTTTCAGGTGGCGGGCCAGTGCGTGTTCGTCGCGCTCGGCAGGGCGAAGCAGGCAATCATTTTCTCCGTGCTGCGCAAGGTCATCATCGTAACGCCGCTCATCTTCCTGCTGCCGCGCATCCCCGCCCTCGGCGTTTACGGCGTGTTCTGGTCTGAGCCGATCTCGGACATCATCGGCGGCGCGGCATGCTATATCACCATGTATTTCACCGTTTACCGACCGCTCGGCAGGGCGGAACGAAAGGAGACCGGCGCATGAAACTGATGCTCATCGACGGAAACAGCATTGTAAACCGCGCGTTTTACGGCATCCGGATGCTGAACGCTCCGGACGGAACGCCGACGAACGCGGTCTATGGCTTTCTGACCATATTGCAGCGGCTGCTGGACGAGGAAAAGCCCGACGGACTCACCGTCACCTTCGACCTGCGCGCGCCGACCTTCCGCCATCTGCAATTCGAGGGCTACAAGGCGCAGCGCAAGCCGATGCCGGAGGACCTCGCCGTTCAGATGCCGATTTTGAAGGAGACGCTGGACGCGATGGGCGTCCCGCGCGCGGAGTGCGAGGGCTGGGAGGCGGACGACCTGCTCGGCACCCTCGCGCGGAAAAGCGAGGCGCAGGGCGCGGAGACCGTCATCGTCACGGGCGACAAGGACTCCTTCCAGCTCATCACGCCGCGTACGCGCGTGCTCCACGTCAAGACCCGGATGGGCCAGACGGAGACCATCGCCTACACGCCGGAGCGCTTCCGCGAGGAATACGGCTTCGACCCCATCCGCATGATCGACCTCAAGGCGCTGATGGGCGACGCGAGCGACAATATCCCCGGTGTTCCCGGCATCGGCGAGAAGACCGCGATGAGCCTCATCCAGACTTACGGCAGCGTGGAGCGCATTTACACCGACCCGGACGCGCTGGAGGTCAAGGCGGGCGTGAAGCGCAAGCTGATGGAAGGGCGCGAGAGCGCGATGCAGAGCTTCGACCTTGCGACGATCCGGACGGATGCGCCCGTGGAGCTGGACCTCGACGCCGCGCGCTGGGACAAAAGCCGCTTCAAGCCGGAGCTTTACGGGCTTTTCTTAAAGCTCGGCTTCACGAAATTTATCGAAAAATGGGGGCTCAAGCCCGCGGCGGAGGATGTGCCCGCGGCGGAGTTTTCCGGGGAATGCACGCTCCGCCGCCTGACGGACGGCGCCGACGCTGCGGCGGCTGCCGCCGCGCTCGCGGGGCGGGAGGTTAATGTCTGGCTGAACGCGGAGCGGACGCTGCTCGCGCTGGAATCCGGCGGCGAGGCGCTTATTCTGGACCGGGACGATTTCGCCGGCGACTTCGCTGCCGCAGCCTGCGCGCTGCTCGCCCCCGCGGTCCGGAAGACGGGCCACAATATCAAGGACATCCAGCGCTGGCTGCTCTCTATCGGCGGAGAGATAGGCGGCTGGGAATTTGACACCGCGCTCGCCGCTTACCTGCTGGACGCGACGGCGGGCAGCTATGAGATCGACGCGCTCTGCGTGAAATACTGCGCCTTCCAGCCCTACAGCGCCGCCCCGGAGGGGGACGGTCAGATGTCGCTTCTGGGCGACGGCGCGCCGGACGCCGCCGCGCGCTGCGGCGAAGCGGCGAGTTTAGCCGCCGCGCTTGCCTGTCTGCGCGAGGCGATGGAGCCGAAGCTGGCGGAGGAAGGCATGGACGCGCTTTACCACTCCGCGGAGCTGCCGCTCTGCCCCGTGCTCGCGGAGATGGAGCAGGCGGGCTTCCTCGTCGACCGCGACGCGCTGCGCGCCTTTGGCGAGAGCATGACCGGCACGATCGACGCGCTTCAGCGGCGCATCTGGGACGCGGCGGGGGAGGAGTTCAACATCAACTCCCCGAAGCAGCTCGGCGCGGTGCTCTTTGAAAAGCTGATGCTCCCCGGCGGGAAGAAGACCAAGACCGGCTGGAGCACGAATGCCGACGTTCTGGAAAAGCTCCGCGGCAAGGCAAGCATCGTCGACGACGTGCTGGAATACCGCATGCTGACGAAGCTCAAGAGCACTTACGCGGAGGGGCTGCTGAAGGTCATCGACCCCGACGGGCGCATCCGCACGAGCTTCCAGATGACCGTCACGGCAACGGGGCGGCTTTCGAGCACGGAGCCCAATTTGCAGAACATCCCCGTCCGGCGCGAGTTCGGCGGCCAGATCCGCCGCATGTTCGTCGCCCCGGAGGGCAAGGTGCTCGTGGACGCGGACTACAGCCAGATCGAGCTGCGTCTGCTGGCGCATATCTCCGGCGACGAGACCATGATCGCCGCCTTCCGCGCGGGGGAGGATATCCACACCGTCACGGCGTCGCAGGTCTTCGGCGTTCCGCCGGAGCAGGTGACGCCCGCCATGCGCAGCCACGCCAAGGCGGTCAACTTCGGCATCGTCTACGGCATCTCCGCATGGTCGCTCGCGCAGGACATCGGCGTTTCGGCGGCGGAGGCGAAGGTGTATATGGAGGCTTACCTCGAAAAATACCACGGCGTGCGCGAATACCAGAAGCGCATCGTCGAGCAGGCGAAGGCGGACGGCTTTGTCGCGACGCTCTACGGCCGCCGCCGCGCGCTGCCGGAGCTGCGCAGCAGCAATTTCACGGTCCGCTCCTTCGGCGAGCGCGTCGCGCTCAACATGCCTATTCAGGGCACGGCGGCGGACATCATCAAGCTCGCCATGGTCCGCGCCGCGGCGCGGCTGCGCGCGGAGGGGCTGGAGAGCCGCCTCATTCTTCAAGTCCACGACGAGCTCATCGCCGAATGTCCGGAGGCGGAGGCCGAGCGCGTCAAGGCGCTGCTGACGGAGGAGATGGCTGCCGCCGCGTCTCTCTCCGTCCCGCTGACGGCGTCCGCCGGCGTCGGCAGGAGCTGGGCGGAGGCGCACTGAGATGGTGACGTTTCAGGAAGCCGGCGCGATGCTCGACGAGGCATGCGAAGCGCTGCCGCAGGGCATTTTCCGCGAACTGAACGGCGGCGTCAACCTCAGCCCGGAGACCCGCCGGGGCGAGGACGGCGGCTGCATCCTCGGCTTATACCATCACGACGCGATGGGGCGCTATATCGAGATCTTTTACGGCTCCATCGCCGCGCTTTACGGCGACATCCCGCCGGAAAAATTCCGCGAGCGGCTCACGAAAACGCTGCACCACGAGCTGACGCACCACATCGAAAACCTTGCCGGGGACCGCACGCTGGAGCACTGGGACGAGGCGCAGAAGGCGCTCGCCGACCTCCCGCCCCTGCGGGGCGACCGCGTGCTCTTTTTGGACGGGGACGACGGCGCGCTCGCGCCCGCTGCCGCGGCGTTTTTCAACGCGCTCTGTCGGGAGACCGGGACGGAAAAGCGCGCGGAGAGCGCCGGGATGGACACGGCGGGGACCTTAAGCGCCGACGCGCTGCGCGCGGCAAAAAACCTCGGCGCGGACTTTTCCGACCACGCGCCGCGGGCGCTCACCGCGTCCGCGGCGGCGTCGGCGGACGTGCTCGTCTGCATGACGGTGCTTCAGGCGGACGAGCTCGCCGAGCGCTTCCCGGAGACGGAGGAGCGGCTGTGCTGCCTCGCGGAAACGGACCTGCTGCCGCCGAAGACCCGCCTCGGCTGGGGCGCGGCGATGCGGCGGCTCAAAAAAGAGACGGAGTATCTGCTCGAAGATCTCCGCGGAGAGGATGAGGACTGAAAGCAGTGGAATTTCACATTTCGGACGCGCGGGAGGAGCTGCTGCCCCAGATCCAGCGCATCGAACAGCAGAGCTTTTCCATGCCGTGGACGGAGATGATGCTCCGCATCCAGCTCCAGCCGGAGAGCCACGTTTTTCTGACGGCGGAGACCGGCGGCGTCATCGCCGGCTATGTCGGGCTGATGTATGTTCTCGACGAGGGCTATATCTCCAATGTCGCCGTCCACCCCGATTACCGCCGCCGCGGAGCGGGCGACGCGCTCATCTCGGCGCTCATCGCGCGCGGGCGGGAAAAACGCCTCAGCTTCCTGACGCTGGAGGTGCGCGAGAGCAACGCCGCCGCGCGCGCCCTTTACGAAAAGCACGGCTTCCGCGCCGTGGGGCGGCGGAAAAACTACTATGAAAAGCCGGTCGAGGACGCCATTTTGATGACCCTCGACTTAACGGAGAATTGAGAAAACCACCATGCATATCAACGACCCGGCGGTCCGCCTGCTCACGAAGCAGGAGCGGCGGGACGCCTATGAGACCGTGTTCCGCGCCTCGTTCCCCCGCGCGGAGCTCCGGCCCCTCGGCGCGATCGAGCGCCTTGTCAGAAGCGGGGAATATTCCTTTTACGGAATGGAGCACGAGGGCGCGCTCAGCGCCTTTTTCACCTTCTGGAAGCGCGGGAACTATGTTCTGCTGGACTATCTCTGTGTGGAGCCGGAAAAGCGCAGCGCGGGACTCGGCGCGAAGCTCTTCACCGCCGTGCTCGCCGCTATGCCGCCGGAGGCGATCTGCTTCGGCGAGGCGGAGGCGCCCGTGACCGGCAACGCCGCGCGCGACAGGCTCATCCGCCGCCGTCTCGCGTTTTACGCCCGCCTCGGCGCGCGGACCGTCGACTACGACACCGCCACCTTCGGCGTACATTACAAAACGCTCGCGTGGTCTGCGCGCGCCGTGGACCCGGCGGCGCTCGCCGCGGCGCACCGCGAGTTTTACCGCCTGAGCCTGCCGAAGGCGGTCTATGACACCGCCGTGCAGATCCCGCTCCGCGCGGGGGAGGCGGTCTATCCCCTCCGGGACTGGATCCGGACACCGGAGGACGAGGAGGAAGAACAATGATCATTTTATCCGTGGAATCCACCTGCGACGAGACCGCCGTCGCCCTCGTGCGCGACGGGCGGGAGATCCTGACAGACCAGATCTTCTCCCAAGCCGGGCTGCACGCCGTTTACGGCGGCGTCGTGCCGGAGATCGCCTCGCGCAGCCATGTGGAGGTCATCTACCAGCTCGCCGACCGCGCCCTCGCCGCCGCCGGGATCACCCGGCAGGACATCGACGCCGTCGCGGTCAGCTTTGCGCCGGGGCTCATCGGCGCGGTGCTCGTGGGCGTCAACTTCGCGAAAAGCGCGGCGAGCGCCCTCGGCGTGCCGCTCATCCCGGTCCACCATATCCGGGGCCACATGGCGGCGAATTATCTCGCTTACCCGGAGCTGACCCCGCCCTTCGTCTGCCTCGCCATCTCCGGCGGCAACACCATCATCGTGGACGTGCGGGATTACACGGATATGCGCATCATGGGCGCGACGCGCGACGACGCCGCCGGCGAATGCTTCGACAAGACCGCGCGCGTCCTCGGTCTCGGCTACCCCGGCGGAAAGCCCGTGGACGACCTCGCCAAAACCGGCGACGACCGGCGCTACACGCTGCCCGTCGCGCGCGTGGAGGGGCACCCCTACGATATGAGCTTTTCCGGGCTGAAGACCGCGGTCATCAACCTCGTCCACCACGCGGAGCAGACGGGGGAGGCGCTCGACCGCGCCTCGCTCTGCGCCTCGTTCCAGCGCGCGGTGAGCGAGTCGCTCGTCCCGCGCGCCATCGCCGCGGTGCGCGAGCGGGGCTACGGCAAGCTCGTCGCCGCCGGCGGCGTCGCGGCGAACAGCCGCATCCGCGCCGATCTGGAACGCGCGGCGAAGGGGGCGGGCGTGGAGCTTTTCGTCCCGCCGCTGCGTCTCTGCGGCGACAATGCCGCCATGGTCGGCGCGCAGGGCTACTATGAGTTCCTCGCCGGCAACACCGCCGGCAGCGACTTGAATGCCTACGCGAGCATGGAGCTCAGCGAGGTCGGAACAAGAGACTAAAAAGCAAAGGAGGGCGCGGTCAGTGCCGAACGTCCACGAGGGTCATCGCGACCGGCTGAAACGAAAATTCCGCGACCACGGGCTCGGCAGCTTCACGGACGTCGAGGCGCTGGAGCTGCTGCTTTTCTACGCCATCCCGCGGCGCGACACGAACGAGCTCGCCCACGCGCTGCTCGCCCATTTCGGCTCCTTCCGCGCCGTGCTGGAGGCGGACACCGCCGACCTTGCCGCCGTGCCCGGCGTCGGCGAAACGGCGGCGGGGCTCATTACGCTCACGGCGGCGCTGAACCGGCGCTATCTGCGCGCCGACCGCGGCGAGGGCAGGCAGCTGCTCAGCAGCGACGCCGCGGGGGATTTTCTCTGCCCGCTCTTCACCTACTGTGCGGAGGAGACCGCGTTCCTCGTCTCGATGGACAGCGCCTCGCGCGTCCGCCACTGCCGCGAGCTCGCAAACGGCAGCATCAACCGCGTGGAGCTCGCCGTGCGCGACGTGGTGGACCTTGCGCTGCGGGACCGCGCCGCGCGCGTCATCCTCTCCCACAACCACCTCTCCGGCACCGCGCTGCCCTCCCAGAGCGACATCGACACCACCGAGCGGCTTTATCAGGCGCTCGCCCTCATCGGCGTGGAGCTCGCCGACCACATCATAGTCTGCGGCAGCGACTTCGTGTCTATGCGGGACAGCGGATACTTCAAATATTAGTCAAATGAGAGACCGCCTAAAAACTCCGCCGAGCTGCGATTTTAAAGGCGGCAGAAAGTCAACCAAGTGCAACCCCCGCAAGTTCGGCTGGGGAGAGCCAGTCGAAGATTTTTCTCGGCCTCTGGTTGATGAGGTCCACGACCTCCTGAAGG
>CAVJGI010000075.1:0-10032 GCA_963649145.1 Ruminococcus bicirculans (ex Wegman et al. 2014)
TCGGCGCGACACGTGCGTGCCGAAAAATACTCTGCGCGGAGCGAACGTGCGCCCCAACGGGGCGTGCGCTGAGCGGAGTGAATCCTTTTCATCCGGGAGCCCAGCGAAGCGGGTCCCGGATGAGTTTATATCCGTTTCCACTTCACGCCGTGCGGGATATCCGTGATCTCGATGCCCTCGGCTTTGAGCTCGTCGCGGAGGCGGTCGGCTTCGGCGAAGTTTTTGGCTTTTTTCGCGTCCTGACGCGCCTGAAGGCGGGCGGTCACGCCCTCGTCGTCCGCGCCGTCTTCGGCGATGACGGTGAAGCTGCCGGCGGCGGCGACGGCTTTGGCGTCGGTCTCGCGCTTCGCGATGGACTTGTCGATGAGGTCGAGGCCCAGCACGCGGTCGAAGTCGTTGATGGCGGCAAGCTTGGTGTCGTCCGTGGTTTTCGCCTTCAGCACGTCGTAGAGCGCGGTGATGGCGAGGGAGGTGTTGAGGTCGTTATCGAGCGCGGCGCGGAATTTCCCGCGCAGCGCCTCAAATTCCTCCGGGACGACGGCGCTGCTGCCGGGCTTCAGCGCGGCGATCTTTCCGATGAGCTTATTATAAGCCCCCTGCGCGTTATCGAGGTTTTCCCACGTGAACACGAGCGCCTTGCGGTAATGGCTCTGGAGGCAGAAGAAGCGGTAAGCGAGCGGATCGTAGCCCTTTTCCTCCAGCAGCGAGACGGTGAGGAACTCGCCGCTGCTCTTGCTCATTTTTCCGCTGGTGGTGTTCAGGTGGAGGACATGCATCCAATAATTGCACCATTTATGCCCCAGATAGCTCTCCGACTGGGCAATTTCGTTCGTGTGGTGGGGGAAGGCGTTGTCGATGCCGCCGCAGTGGATGTCGAGGTGCTCGCCGAGATATTTCATGCTGATGCCGGAGCACTCGATATGCCAGCCGGGGTAGCCGACGCCCCACGGGGAGTCCCACTTGAGCGCCTGATCCTCGAATTTGCTCTTGGTGAACCAGAGGACGAAGTCGTTTTTGTTGCGCTTATTGGTGTCCTCCTCAACGCCCTCGCGGACGCCGACGGCGAGGTCCTCCGCGTCGTGGTCGTTGAAGATGTAGTAGCGCTCTAACTTGCTCGTATCGAAATAGACATTGCCGCCGGCGAGATAGGCGTAGCCGGTGTCCATCAGACGGCTGATGATCTTGATATACTCATCGATGCAGCCGGTCGCGGGCTGAACGACGTCCGGGCGGCGGATATTGAGCTTGCGGCAGTCGTCGAAGAAGGCATCGGTATAAAACTGCGCGATCTCCATGACGGTCTTGTGCTCGCGGCGCGCGCCCTTGAGCATCTTGTCCTCGCCCTCGTCGGCGTCGCTCGTGAGGTGGCCCACGTCCGTGATGTTCATCACGCGCTCCACGTCGTAGCCGAGGTAGCGCAGGTATTTATCCAGCACGTCCTCCATGATATAGGTGCGCAGGTTGCCGATATGGGCAAAATGGTAGACCGTGGGGCCGCAGGTGTACATTTTTACGACGCCGGGCTCGTTCGGGACGAACTCCTCGCGCTTGTGGGTGGCGGAATTATAGAGGATCATATCGCTTTAAGACTCCTTTTCAGACTGTTTTTTCTCAAGTTCATCAAGCCGCGCGCACAGAGCGGCGAGCTCCTGCGCCACGGGGTCGGTCACGTGGATCTGGTCCACCTCCGCAGCATAGTTGACCTTTTCGCCCGCGATGCGGACGACGCGCGCGGGCACGCCGACGGCGGTGGCGTTTTCGGGGATCTCCGAGAGCACGACGGCGTTCGCCGCGATGCGCGCCCCGTCGCCCACCTTGAACGGTCCCAGCACCTTCGCGCCCGTCGCGATGAGGACGTTGTTGCCGATGGTGGGGTGGCGCTTGCCGACGTCCTTGCCCGTGCCGCCGAGGGTGACGCCGTGGTAAATGAGGCAGTCGTCGCCGATCTCGGCGGTCTCGCCGATGACGATGCCCATGCCGTGGTCGATGACGAGGCGGCGCCCGATCTTGGCACCGGGATGAATTTCAATGCCGGTGACGCGGCGGCTGTGCTGGGAAATGAGCCGGGCGAGGAAAAATAGCCCGTGCTCATAGCACCAGTGGGCGCGGCGATGGCTCCGCACCGCCTTGACGCCGGGGTAGAGCAGCAGAATCTGCAGCGCGCTTTTCGCCGCGGGGTCGCGCGCTTTATAGGCGGCGACGGTCTCCTTCAGACCTTCAAACATAATCCGATTCCTTTCCGGGAAAACGCGAAAAACGCCTCCCATGGGCGGATAGTGCCCATGAGAGGCGTCTTTTTTCATACAAAAAACGCGGTTCCACTCTCAGTTTTTTCACTCACCGCGCGGCGCTTTCTGACCGCGCTTACGCTTTAACGCAGCGTTTACGCGGGGGCATTTCCTCCCCCGACGGCTCCGGGGCGCATTTCAGCAGCTCCTTTCCCCAACACCGCTTCCAGCCAAAGGCGGCGTCTCTCTGCGGGGCAGCGGCAAGCTTACTTCTCCCGTTCATCACCGGTAATCAGTATATTAGCATCCGCTCCGGCGCGTGTCAAGTCTTTTCCGCGCGGGCAGATCTTACTCCGCGAACACATCGCGGTTTTTATAGAAATACTCCACGCCGGACCACACGGTGGTGATCACGATGACGGCGATGCAGACCCAGTCGAGCCACTCCATCGCGAACACGAGCATCAGACAGAGCGCGACCATGGTGGACGCGGTCTTGATCTTGCCGCTCCACGCCGCGGCGATGACCCTGCCGCGCTCGACCGCGATGAGGCGCAGCCCGGACACGGCGAACTCGCGCAGGAGCACCGCGGCGAGCGCCCAAGCCGGGAAGCGGCCCACGGACGTGAACCAGCACATGGCGGCGGTGACGAGCACCTTGTCCGCCAGCGGGTCGAGGAATTTGCCCATATTGGACACCTGATTATATTTGCGCGCGATGTGGCCGTCCAGCGCGTCCGTGATGCTCGCGGCGACGAAGATGAGCATGGAGACCCAGTTCGCGCCGGGGAAGTCCCAATAGAGCACGACGAGGAACACGGGGATCAAAATCACCCGCAGAATGGTCAGTTTGGTTGCAGTGGTAAGCTGCATGTCAATATTACTCCTTCACCTGCTCGCCCGACAGCTCTCCGTCCATCAGGCCCGTGATATGCACCGGCACGATCTCGCCGGGGAGGGCTTCGCCCTCAAAATAGACAACGCCGTCGATCTCCGGGGAGTCCGCCTCGCTGCGCCCGACGCGGTAAGCGCCGTCGATGTCCGTGCAGAGCACGGGGAGCGTTTTCCCGATGCGGGAGGCGTAAAAATCCTCCATGATGCTCTGCTGGAAGTCCATGATGAGCTCGGCGCGGCGCTGGGCTTCCTCGGCGTCCACGCGGTCGGGCATCTTCTCCGCCGGGGTGCCCTCCTCCGGGGAATAGGGGAACACGCCGACGCGCTCGATGCGCACCTCGCGCAGAAACTCGCAGAGCTCCTCGAACTCCGCCTCGCCCTCACCGGGAAGCCCGGTGATGAGGCTCGTGCGCAGCACGACGCCGGGGATGCGCTCACGCAGCGAGCGGAGCAGGGCGCGGATCTCCCCGCCGGTGCCGCGGCGGTTCATGCGCTTTAAGATCGTGTCATTGATGTGCTGGATGGGAATGTCGAGATATTTGACGATCTTCGGGTTGTCCGCGATCTCGGTGATGAGCTCGTCGTCAAATTCGTCGGGGTAGAGATAGTGCAGGCGCAGCCACTCCACGCCGTCGATCCGACTCAGCTCGCGGCAGAGCTCCGCGAGACGGCGGCGTCCGTAGAGGTCCGTGCCGTAGCGCGTGATGTCCTGCGCGATGATGATGAGCTCATGGCAGCCGGCCTCGGCGAGCCCGCGCGCTTCCGCTAAAATGTTCTCCATCGGGCGGCTGCGGTAGCGTCCGCGGATGGCGGGGATGGCGCAGAAGGCGCAGCAGTTGTTGCAGCCCTCGGCGATCTTGAGGTACGCCCAGCCCGGACCGGAGGTCAGGAACCTCCCCACCTCGTCCACGGGGGCGTTCTTGTCGCCGAAGCGGTCCGGCTCCGCGCCGGAGAGCGTATCGCGCACGACGTCCACGATCTCGCCGAAGCTGCCGACGCCGACAAGCGCGTCCACCTCCGGGAGCTCCGTGCGCACCTCGGCGCGGTAGCGCTCGCTGAGGCAGCCGGTGACGATGATCTTACCGAGCCGTCCCGCCGCCTTGAGCTCCGCCATTTCGAGAACATTGTCGATCGCCTCGCTCTTCGCCGCGTCGATGAAGCCGCAGGTGTTGATGACGACGGCGTCCGCCCCGTCCGGCTCGCTCACGAGCTCGTAGCCCGCGTCCGCCAGCAGACACATCATCTGCTCGCTGTTGACCAGATTCTTGGCGCAGCCGAGGGAAATAAATGCGATTTTTTCCTTTGTCATGCTTTTATTTACTCTTCTTCCTCAATATCAGCCTGATAGCGCGCGAGCGCGCGCTTCACTTCGTCCCAGCCGAAGCCGCGGCGCAGCAGCGCGTCCGACGCGCGCTTTATCTCCGCCCGGTCCGGCTCCGCGCTGCGGAGCCTGCTGCGCAGGATGCGGTCGATCGTCTCCTCCTGCTCCGGCAGCTCTTCGAGCGCGGCGTCCCAGAGCGCGCGGTCGATGCCGCGCTTTTGAAGCTCCTGCTTCGCGCGGGCGCGGCCGTAGCCCTTCGCCGCGCAGCGGCGCACGAGCAGCGGCGCGTAGCGCGCATCGTCCACGAAGCCGAGCGAGACGAGATAGTCCACCGCTTCGGCGGCATCGGCTTCGTCGATGCCCTTCTCCGTCAGCTTACGGATGAGCTCGGCGCGGGAATAATCCCGCTTATCGAGCAGCCGCAGCGCGCGGGACTTCGCCTCCTCGTTCATTGGGAGGCTCAGCCTTCAAAATCGTCCGCGGAAACGTCCACGGCGCGGCCCGCGACCTGCGCCGCCTTGAGCGCCTGCGGGGTCATAAGCTTATAGGAATTGTCGCGGATCTGCTGCTCGATCTGGGCGCTGACCTCCGGGTTTTTGTTGAGATATTCCTTCAGCGCGTCGCGACCCTGAATGCGCTCGCCCGCGCAGGTGAACCATGCGCCCGCCTTTTCGATGAGGCCGAGCTTCACGCCGAGGTCGATGATCTCGCCGACCTTGCTGATACCCTCGCCGTAAATGATGTCGAACTCCGCCTCCTTGAACGGGGGCGCGACCTTGTTCTTCACGATCTTCGCGCGCGTGCGGTTGCCGACCATCTCGCCGCCGACCTTCAGCGTCTCGATGCGGCGCACGTCGATGCGGACGGAGGAGAAATACTTCAGCGCGCGGCCGCCGGGCGTCGTCTCCGGGTTGCCGTACATCACGCCGATCTTTTCGCGCAGCTGGTTGATGAACACGACGATGCAGTTGGTCTTGGAGATGGTGCCCGCGAGCTTGCGCAGCGCCTGACTCATCAGTCTCGCCACGACGCCGACGCTGCTGTCGCCCATCTCGCCCTCCAGCTCGCTGCGGGGAACGAGCGCGGCGACGGAGTCCACGACCACGACGTCCACCGCGCCGGAGCGCACGAGCGCCTCCGTGATGTCGAGCGCCTGCTCGCCGGTGTCCGGCTGGGAGATGAGCAGCTCGTCGATGTTGACGCCGAGGGCGCGGGCGTAAGCCGGTTCGAGCGCGTGCTCCACGTCGATGAACGCGACCTCGCCGCCCGCCTTCTGCGCGGAGGCGAGAATATGCAGCGCGAGGGTGGTCTTACCGGAGGATTCCGGTCCGTAGATCTCGATGATGCGGCCCTTGGGAACGCCGCCGACGCCGAGCGCAAGGTCCAGCGAGAGCGAGCCGGTGGAGATCGCCTCCACGTTCACGGGGATGTCCTCGCCGAGGCGCATGATCGCGCCCTTGCCGTAGTTTTTCTCGATCTGCGCAAGCGCGGTCTCCAGCGCCTTTTTCTTGTCCGCCGCCGGAGCGGGGCTCACGAGCTCCTTTTTCTTCTCTGCCATAGCTTCTTAAACCTCTTTTTATCTCAAAATTTATTTATTTCCGTCCGAATACGACGCGCTCCGTGCCCGCGGTGTCCCGCGCGGTGCCGAGGGAGCGCAGTCCCGCGCGGCGCAGCAGGGCGGTGACGTCGGGCGCCTGCCCCTCGCCGACCTCCAGCAGCATCCAGCCGCCGAGCCGCAGCAGCGGCGTCCACTTTTCCGCGATGGCGCGGTAAAAATCCAGCCCGTCCGCTCCGGCGGCAAGCGCCAGCGCGGGCTCATAGTCCCGCACGGAGGCGTCCAGCTCCGGCATTTCGTCGTCGCGGATGTAGGGCGGGTTGCTCACGATCATATCAAAGCTGCCAAGCTCACGCGGCGGGTCGCGGCGCACGTCGAGCTGCTCGGCGCTGACACGTCCGGCGAGCCCCAGCGCGGCGATATTCTCCCGCGCGACGGCGAGCGCCGGGGCGCTGATGTCCGCGAGGACGGCGCGGCTTTGCGGCAGGGCATGGGCGATGGCGCAGCCGATGCAGCCGCTCCCGGTGCAGAGGTCGAGCACGCGCGCCAGCTCCGTTTTTCCGCGCAGCCGCGCGAGCGCGCAGTCGACGAGCACCTCCGTGTCCATCCGCGGGATAAGCACGTCCGGCGTCACGGCGAAGTCCAGCCCGTAAAAGCCCCAGCGCCCGACGAGATAAGCCGCCGGTTCGCCGGAAAGCCGCCGCGCCGCGAGCGCGTCCACGCGCTGGGCGATCTCGTCCGAGGCGTAAAGCTGTAAATCCTGCAAAAGCTTCTCCGGCGTCTTGCCCGCCGCACCCGCGACGATCAGCCGCGCTTCGAGCGCGTGGGCGTCCACCCCCGCGTCCCGCAGCCGCTGCCGCAGCGCGAGATAGAGCTCGTTATAGGTCTTAGGCATCGCGTCGACGCCTCCTTTTTGGTGTTTCAGATATTCTGCCGTTCAGCACGAACTATCCGGGCTTGGCAATTTCGCAAGCGAAGCCCTCTCAGTCAGCGCTTCGCGCTGCCAGCTCTCCCAGAGGGAGAGCCAAGGGGCGTGTGCTTCTCAATGGCTTTTTACCAAGCGTCGCTGCCTTTTTTCTCCGGAATGACCAGCTTCACGGACTCGATGGCGCACTCGATCATGCCGTCGTCGGGTTCGCTGGTTGTGATGTGCTGGAGCTGTTTGCCGGGCCATGCGACGATGCGGGCGACGAGGTTTTCGTCGTGTCCGCCGACCCAGCGGTTGAGCTCATAGGTGATGCTCACGATGAAGGGCAGGATGATGAGCTTCGCCAGCACGCGCACGAGCGCCGCGGCGAGGTGCGGCAGCGCCGCGATGCCGGGGATGAGGGAGAGCACCCACGTCATAAACGACACGACGAAGATGCTGATGATCATAATAACGACGAGGAAGCTCGTGCCGCAGCGGGGGTGGAAGCGGCTCTGCCTGCGCACGTTCTCCACCGTCAGCTCCAGACCCTTTTCGTAGCAGAAGATGGTCTTATGCTCCGCGCCGTGGTAAGCGAACAGGCGCTTTACGTCGTCCAGCCGGGTACAGAGCCACATGTAGGCGAGGAAGATGACGATGCGGATGAGCCCCTCCAAGATGCAGCGCACGATGAGGTGGATATTCTCCGGCAGCAGCTCAAAAAGCAGCGAGGGCAGCAGCACGAAAAGCGCCACCGCGAGCAGCACGCCGAGCACGGCGGCGAAGCCGATGACCGCCTTCTCCGCCTTTTCGCTGCCGAAGCGCTTTTCGAGCCAGAGGTCGAATTTGCTGGGCTTCTCCTGCTCGTCTTCGGGCAGGAGCGAGGCGGAATAGGTCAGCGCGCGCATACCCTGCACCATCGAGTCGATGAACGTCGGAACGCCGCGCAGGAAGGGGATGCGCAGGATAGGATGGCGGTCGCGGCTGAGCTTCAGCTCATCCACCTTGGTCTGCATCGTCCCGTCCGCGAGGCGGCAGACGATCGCCTGCTTCTCCGGACCGCGCATGAGGATGCCCTCGATGAGCGCCTGTCCGCCGATGCTGGTCTTGAAGCCGGTTTGCTTGCTTTGTTTCATAGGCTTTACCCTGTGTCTCTTTTCTGAAAAATGTGTTATGCCGCCTACTTCGCGGGCAGGCGCACCGTGACGCACACGCCGCCGCCCTCCGCGTTTTCGACCGTGAGGGTCCCGCCGTGGCGCACGACAATCTCCTCGCAGACGGCAAGGCCGATGCCGCTCCCGCGCTCGCGTGAGGAGCCCTTGTAGAATTTTTCCTTGACGTGCGGCAGCTCGGAGTCCGGAATGCCCGGTCCGTGGTCCCGCACCCTGACGACGACGTCCGCGCCGTCCGGCTTCACCGCAACGGCGACGGAGCCGCCGTTTTTTCCGTATTTCGCGGCGTTGTCGAGAATGTTCAGCAGCACCTGCTTGAGCCGCTCCGGGTCGCCCTGAATGAGCGGCACGGCGTCGCCGTCGCAGTCGAGCTCCAGCGCAACGTCCTCCTGCTGCAAAAGACTGCGGTAAGTCAGAACGGCGTCCTCCACCTCCGCGGCGAGGTCCACCGTCTCCATATTCAGCGTAAAGCGCCCGTCCTGAATGCGGGTGAACTCCAGCAGCTCGCTCACCATCTTCGTGAGGCGGCTCGCCTCCTTGGAGATGATGACGATCCCGCGGCGGGAGTCGCCCTGAATGGCGTCGTCAAAGCTGAGCGCCTCCGCCCAGCCGGTGATGGCGGTCAGCGGCGTGCGCAGCTCGTGGGACACGGAGGAGATGAACTCCGCCTGCATCTTTTCGCTGCGCGCGAGGGCGGCGCTCATCTCGTTGATGCTGTCGGTCAGGTCGCCGAACTCGTCGTCGCGGAGCTTCTCCGCGCGCAGACCGAGCCGCCCGGCGGCGATGTCGCCCGTCTGCTCGCGCAGACCGCGGAGCGAATCGCCGATCCCGCGGAGGAAGCGGTCCCCCAGCAGCCAGAGCGCCATGCCCGCGGCAACGCCGACGGCGGCGGCAAAGGCGATCGTCTCGCCCACGCGCTCGCGCAGGACGAGCAGGGCGAACAGGATGAAAAACACGACCACGGCGGCGATGACGCCGATGATCGGCCAGAAGCAGCTGCGGAACCAGCGGCGGCGCACATCCTCCCGCCCCGCCGGGCGGAACAGGCGGCGGAAAAAGCCCTTTATGCGTTCCATTGATAGCCGTACCCCCAGACCGTGCTGAGATAGACCGGCAGCGTCGGGTCCTCCTCCAGCTTCACGCGCAGGCGGCGGATGTTGACGTCCACGACCTTGACGTCCGCGGCGTCGTCCTTGCCCCAGACCTGCGTGAGGATCTCCTCACGGGAAAGCGGCTTGCCGGGGTTCGCCATAAAAAGCCGCACGAGGGAATACTCCACCTGCGTCAGGCGCACGCGCACGCCGTTTTTCTCCAGCACGCGGGTGCGGAGATTGAGCGCAAAGGGTCCCTGCGTCAGCGTCTCCGCGCCGGGGGCGTCCTCCGCCTCACCGGTGCGTCGGTAAAGCGCGTCGATGCGCGCGGTGAGCTCCGCGGTGGAAAACGGCTTCGTAACATAGTCGTCCGCGCCGCTCATAAGCCCGGTGATCTTGTCCATTTCCTGACTTTTCGCCGAGAGCATGATGATCCCGATGCGGCTGTCCCCCGCGCGGATGCGGCGGCAGACCTCGAAGCCGTCGATGTCGGGGAGCATCACGTCCAGCAGCGCCACGCGGATCTCCGGGTCGGCGCGCAGGCGCTCCAGCGCCTCCGCCCCCGTCTCCGCCTCCACGGGCTCAAAGCCCGCGCGCCGCAGGTTGATGACGACAAAGCTGCGGATGCTGCTCTCGTCCTCCAGAACCAGAATTTTTTTCAT
This sequence comes from Ruminococcus bicirculans (ex Wegman et al. 2014), assembly GCA_963649145.1. Taxonomy (GTDB): domain Bacteria; phylum Bacillota; class Clostridia; order Oscillospirales; family Oscillospiraceae; genus SVKR01. The sequence goes on from CAVJGI010000075.1 coordinate 9,831, forward strand.
AGCTCCACCCATCTCCCCTCATGGCACAATACAACGCATACATTCTACCATGCTTTTTCCGAAAATGGTAGGAGAAATTTCCCCCACGCGCACCGGCAAATGTAAATTTGCTCCGCAGCGCATTTTGAGAAACTGTCAGGAACATATAGTGGCGTGCAGAAAGCCACGAATCCCCTGATACTGCTGGATTTATTAAGATGTT
>CAVJGI010000076.1:0-9948 GCA_963649145.1 Ruminococcus bicirculans (ex Wegman et al. 2014)
CTGCGAATAGGAGGATGGCTGACTGACTTAATTACGGGCACGAAGCCCTTGGAGGGATGGGTCAGACCATTACCTTCCCATTCTAACAGCTTAGGCAACGAGATGTCTCGGCTCGTTGCTGGCTGCCACTTTTTCCGAGGCAAATATATTGTAACAGGAGGGACCCAATCGAAAGGGTCCCTCCTTAACTGTGCCTTTGCCTTCTTTCCCCACAAGGGGAAAGAAGGTCGCGTCCCGCGGACGCGAAACATATTAAATCTTAGCGCCCGCAGGCGCGTTCAAATTTCCTCCCCGCCGCTTACGATCGCGTAATACGCACTGCTCGTCCGGCGATAAACAAGCGCATAGAGCAGGGCAAAAACGGCGAAGCTGATGCCGGTGGTGGCGGCGAAGAGCCCTGCGTTGGTGAGCGAGAAGAGCAGGAGCAGGCGGCGGATCATCGGGAAGGCGAAGGCGAGGTGGACCGCGGCGAAGACGAGCGGGAGATAGAACACGGTCAGCAGCTGGGAATTGACGCTGCGGCGGATCTCGCGCCGCGTCATGCCGACCTTGCGCATGATGGAAAAGCGCGCCCGGTCCTCGTAGCCCTCGGAGAGCTGCTTATAATAGATGATGAGCACCGCGGCAAGGCAGAACACGAGGCTCAGCACGATGCCGAGGAAGAACATGCCGCCGTAGCTGCCGAAAAAGTCGTCGCTGCCGTCGGCGCGGGCGTCCGTGCGGAAGTAGATGTAATTCACGCCGTCGGCTTCGCCGAGCTCGGAGAGCTCCGTGGAGAGCGCAAGCGCGAGCGCGCTCTGGCGCACGTCGGCGAGACCGGTGTCGAAGCCGTAAGTCCAGCGCAGGCTCAGCGCCGGGCTGCTGCCTTCAAAGGCGGCGGTGATGTCGGCAAGGTCCGGCACGACGGCGATGATCGCCGCTATGACCTGCACATCCGTCATGGATAGCGAAATATCCACGCTCCGGCTGTCCGCGACGCGGAGGCTGAGCCCGCTCTCGGCAAAGCGCAGCGTGTCGCCGGAATAGGTGCAGCGGTCCGTGCGCAGCGCGGTCTCGCCGGTGGCGAGGGAGATGCTCTCGCCCGTGAGGGCGTTATAGTCCGCCTGCGGGACGAAATAGACGTCGCGCAGGTCGCCGTAGCTGAAGCCGCCGTCCACCGACGCGGCGTCGCAGGTGAGCGTGTCGCCGGAAAGCCGCCCGGTGATGTTGGCGCAGCGCAGATCCTGCACATCCTGCATTTCCGCGCCGCTGCCCGCCGCGGTCTCCGCCGCGGCGCGGCGGAAGATGTCCGCCGTCGGGACCATATCCGCCTCGGCGTCGAAGTAGACGACGATGTTTTCCTCGCGCGGGTAGCGCGTGCGCTGGGAATCCTCCGCGCCGAAATAGAGGCAGGAGGTGGACGAGATCATCACGAGCACCATCGTGGCGATGACGCAGATGCTGGCGAGCCCCGCGCCGTTGCGCCGCATGCGGTAAGCCATGGACGAGACGGAGACGAAGTGGTTCGGGCGGTAATAGTACCGCTTGTTGCGCTGCAAGGCGCGGCAGAGCGCCACGGAGCCGGAAATCATCAGCAGATAGGTGCCGATGATGACGAGAATGACCGCGACGAAAAACCAGATCATCGCGTCCAGCGGGCTCTCGATGCTGACGGCGAGGTAATAAGCCGCGGCAAGGATGAGCGCGCCGAGCACGGCGGCGACCCAGTTCGCGCGCGGCGGCTTTTCGCCGGCGCTCTCGCTTTTCAGCAGGCTCACGGCGCTCGCGCGCTCCACGCGCACGACGGCGGAGAGCCAGATCATCGCGAAAATGACGGCATAGCGCCACGCCGTCTCGCGCAGGGCGTAGAGGTCCACGCGCGGCGCGAAGTCCGCCTCCGCGCCGAGCAGCCGCGTCAGCCCAAGTTCCGCAAGCTTGCTCAGCACGATACCGAGCAGAAGCCCCGCGGCGAGCGCCATCGCGCCGGAGAGCAGGCTCTCCCACGTGATGATGCGCGCCAAATCGCGCTTGCCGCAGCCGAGGACGCTGTAAAGCCCGAACTCCCGCTTGCGGCGGCGGATCAGGAAGGCATGGGTATAAAACAGAAACAGCAGCGAGAACACGAGCACCACTCCCGCGCCGAGCGAGAGGATCGCGCCGAGCGAGCCCGCGCCGCGTATCTGGCGCAGCTGGACCTCGGCGGAGAGCGCGAGCAGGATATAGTGCATGCACACCATCAGCACGCAGGTGAGCAGATAGGGGACGTACATGCGGGAATTTTTGCGGATGCCGTCGAAGGCGAGACGGGGATAAAAGCCGAGGTTTTTCATCCGCGATCACCGCCCGTCGCAAGGAGTGTCAGCGTGTCGGAGATCTTCTGGTAAAGCTGCTCGTCCGTGTCGCCGCCGCGGTAGAGCTGGTGGAAGACCTCGCCGTCGCGGATGAAGAGCACGCGCCCGGCGGTGCTCGCCGCGCGGACGGAATGGGTCACCATCAGAACGGTCTGGCCCCGCGCGTTGATGCGGGCGAAAAGCCGCAGCAGCTCGTCCGAGGCGCGGGAGTCGAGCGCGCCGGTCGGCTCGTCGGCGAGCAGCAGCCGCGGCTCCGTGATGAGCGCGCGGGCGACCGCGGCGCGCTGCTTCTGGCCGCCGGAGACCTCGTAGGGGTATTTTTTCAGCAGCTCCGCGATGCCGAGCTCCCGCGCGAGCGGGATGAGCCGGTCGTGCATCTCGCGGTAGCTCCGACCGGAGAGCACGAGCGGCAGATAGATGTTGTCCTCGATCGTGAAGGTGTCCAGCAGGTTGAACTCCTGAAACACGAAGCCGAGATTGGCGCGCCGGAAGGCGGCGACGTCGCCCTCGCGCATCGCGGAGATGTCCCGCCCGTCGAGCCGCACGCTGCCCGCCGTGGGCTTATCGAGCGCGGCGAGGATGTTGAGCAGCGTGGTCTTGCCGCTGCCGCTCTCGCCCATGATGGCGACATACTCACCCTGCTCCACGGCAAAGCTGACGCTCCGCAGCGCCTCCACCTTCTCCCCACCGAGACGGCTGGAATAGACCTTCTTCAGATTTTCAACAGTCAAAATAGAACTCATAAAAGCATTTGCTCCTTTTCCTTGGTCTATTCCTATCCTACCAAAACCGGGAAACGCAAGCCATAGCAGCGGCTTACATTTCCCGGCGGAGTTCTTACAGTTTTGTTCGTTTTTCGTTGAAAGGCTCCCCTGTGTAAGGGAGGGTGGAAGCTGCCGAACCATCCAAGCCCGGCGGTTTCGCAGGCAAAACCCCTCAGTCAGCGCTTCGCGCTGCCAGCTCCCCTTTCAGGGGAGCCAAGAACGTGTACATCGATCCCGCTGCCGCCAAGAAGGACCGCACCGGCCCTTGCCTCCCCTGAAAGGGGAGGGGGACCGCGAAGCGGTGGAGGGGTTCCCGCTGCCAGCTCCCCCAGAGGGGGAGCCAAGGGCGTTCGCCGCCTTGCGTCAGTTCCTCAGGCTTTGCAGCGGGGCGGGGATCCTTCCGCCGCGGGCTATGAAGGCGGCGGGGGACTCGCTGCGGACGGGCATGACCGGGGCGCTGCCGAGCAGTCCGCCGAATTCCACGCGGTCGCCGACGCGCTTGCCCGGCGCGGGGATGAGGCGCACGGCGGTGGTCTTGCTGTTCGCGACGCCGATCGCCGCCTCGTCCGCGATGATGGCGGAGATCGTCTCCGCGCTCGTGTCGCCGGGGACGGCGATCATGTCGAGCCCGACGGAGCAGACCGTCGTCATCGCCTCCAGCTTTTCGAGCGAGAGCGTGCCGCGCTCGGCGGCGGCGATCATGCCCTCGTCCTCGCTGACGGGGATGAACGCACCGGAGAGCCCTCCGACGTGGCCCGACGCCATCACGCCGCCCTTTTTCACCGCGTCGTTGAGCAGCGCGAGCGCCGCCGTCGTGCCGTGGGTGCCGCAGACTTCGAGCCCCATCTCCTCCAAAATGCGCGCCACGCTGTCCCCCACCGCGGGGGTCGGCGCGAGGGAGAGGTCCACGACGCCGAAGGGCACGCCGAGCCGCGCGCTCGCCTCCTGCGCCACGAGCTGGCCCATGCGCGTGATGCGGAAGGCAGTCTTCTTGATCGTCTCCGCCACGACGTCGAAGCTCTCGCCGGGGACTGCCTTCAGCGCCGCGTGGACGACGCCGGGACCGGAGACGCCGACGTTGATGACGCACTCCGGCTCGCCGACGCCGTGGAACGCGCCCGCCATAAACGGGTTATCCTCCACCGCGTTCGCGAACACGACGAGCTTGGCGCAGCCGAGTCCGTCCCGGTCCGCGGTGCGCGCGGCGGTCTCCTTGATAATGCGTCCCATGCGCGCCACGGCGTCCATATTGATGCCCGCCTTCGTCGTGGCGACGTTGACGCTGGAGCAGACGAGCTCCGTCGACGCGAGCGCCTCCGGGATGGAGGCGATGAGCCGCTCGTCGCCGACGGTGCAGCCCTTGTGGACAAGGGCGCTGTAGCCCCCGATGAAGTTCACGCCGCACTCCCGCGCCGCGGCGTCCAGCGCGCGGGCGAGGCGCGCGTAGTCGGCGCTCTCGCTGCTCTCGGCGACCATGGCGATGGGCGTGACGGAGATGCGCTTATTGACGATGGGGATGCCGTATTCGCTCTCGATCGCCTCGCCGGTGGCAACGAGGCGTTCGGCGCGGCGGCAGATCTTGTCATAGACGCGGCGCGCGCACTCGCCGATGTCCGGGTGGGCGCAGTCGCGCAGGGAGATGCCCATCGTGATGGTGCGGATATCCAGATGCTGGTGGTCGATCATGTCCAGCGTCTGGAGGATGTCGGACTGGTTGAGCATGGAAACCGTCCCCTCCCCTCAGATGCGGTGCATCGCGGTGAAGGTGTCCTCCCGCTGGATGCGGATGCTGAGCCCCTCGCGCGCGCCGTGGTCGGAAAGAGCGGCGCGGATGTCCTCAAACGAAGCCGACGCGCCGGCGGTGTCCACCAGCAGTGTCATGGTGAACATGCCGCCCATGATGGTCTGGCTGAGGTCTAAAATGTTGATGTTCAGCTCCGCCAAAAGCGCGCTGACGCCCGCGATGATGCCGACCCGGTCGGGTCCGACGACGTTCATGATCGCTCGCATAGGTTTTCTCCTCCGGTATGTGTAAATCAATAATATAGTGGAAATAATAAACCATCTCCCCGGATTTTGCAAGCCGCCGCCCGGAAAAATTCATGCTTGAAATCGGGCGGGTTTTGGGGCATAATAGCAGATGCTGGGAAAATCTGATCGAATAAGGAAGACTCCGATGAAGAAACTGACCGCTATGATATTGACCGCGCTGCTCCTCCTGTCCCTCTGCGCCTGCAACGGCGGCAAGCGCGCCTCCACAGGCTCGGACCTCACATGGGAGGAAGTAGAGCGGATCGCCGACCGCGAACTCGCGGAGGAGGGGAAAAGCGTCGAATGACGAAAATGCAGAGCCGGGTTCCTCTCCCCCGCCGCGCCTCATAACGGCGGGTTTAACGCCCCTCCCTGCGTATTTTCCTTTTGGAGGTAACACATTATGTTTGAAAACGCCGGACAAAAGATCAAAACGCTGGCAAAGATCTGCTTCTGGATTTTTGCCGTTCTCTTCGTCGTTCTGGCATTCACGGTCGGGATCAGTAGATGGGGCAGAAGCAGCCGCATCATCCCCGCAATCTTCTGGCCGTTCCTGATCGGCGGCCCGCTGCTCTCTTATATCGGCTCTCTGTTCCTCTACGGCTTCGGTGAGCTCATCGAGAGCTCCGAGGAGACGAAAAAGAACTCCGCGCGCGCCGGAAAATACTGCGAGAAGCTCTACAATATGCTGAAAGACGAAAAGGAGCCCCAGGTCCCCGGTAAGGCCAAAACAGGGAACGAAAACAACACCGAGCGCCTCACGAGCGCGCCGCGGCACGAGAGAAGCCCCCTCACGCCCAGTGAGATCAACGCGGAGCTCGGCGCGATCGCGAACCCCCTGCAAATACCGAAAGCTCCCGCCGCGCCGACCACCATGCCCAAAAATCTGGATGCCGGCGGTTGGAAAGACCTCTCTGAATAAGATCAAAGCCCCCGCCGGTTCTGGCGGGGGCTTTCGCTTATCCTCTTGTCTCTTCGAGCAGCGCGGCGCAGCCTTCGGCGACGTCTCGCCATGTGGCTTCAAAGTCGCCGGTGTACCATGGGTCGGCGACGTCGCCGGGGCGGGCGGTGTGGTCTAAGAGGAGGGAAATTTTGCCCTCCGGGTCGCCGCCGCAGATGCTTCGCATGTCGCGCAGGTTCTCGCCGTCCATGCCGACGAGCAGGTCGAACGCCGCGTAGTCCGCGCGCATGAGCTGGCGCGCGGCGTGGCCCGCGCAGGAGATGCCGTGCTCGGCGAGTTTGCGCCGCGCCGGGGGATAGACCGGGTTGCCGATCTCCTCCCGCGTCGTCGCCGCGGAAGCAATAAAATACCGCGCCTCCAGCCCCGCCTTCTTCACCAGATCCTTCATCACGAACTCCGCCATCGGACTCCGGCAGATATTGCCGTGGCAAACGAATAAGATTTTTGTCATTGCTGTTCCCCTTTTCAATACTATACGATGGGATCAGTATATCACAAGGCGGGCAAAAAGCCCAAGCCTTTCTTCTTTTTCTCATTTTGCCGACAAATCCCCCTCAAAAAACGGCGGGATTTGTCAAACTTTACGCTTGACTTTGGCGATTTAAAGTCATATAATGCGAACCATCAGAGGAAACGCCGGGGACGGCGGGAAAGGAGCATGGAGCCCTATGAAAAAGCTGCGCAGCGCCGGGATGTTTTATTACGCCTATCCGGTCCGCTTTTTTGCGGGCTTTGCTTACCGTGCCGAAAAATCCGAACCGTCCGTTTGTCAATAAGAATTTCCTTTGACCCTCTTGAGTCAGTAAGAAGCAGGGAGTTTTTGTTCCGCGGACAAAAGCTTCCTGATTTTTATTTTATCAACAAAATTCCGCACATAAAGGAGAACAAACAAAATGAAAAAGAAACTGATCGCACTGCTGCTGGTCGCTGTTCTGGCGCTCGGCCTTGCCGCCTGCGGCGGCAAAACGGACTCCCCCGCGAGCGGCGCGGACGTCAAGCCCTCCGCCGCCCCCGCCGACACCGGCACGGATGGCAAGACCTACACCGTCGGCGTCTGCCAGCTCGTGCAGCACGCCGCGCTGGACGCCGCGACGCAGGGCTTTGTCGACGCGCTGACCGACGCGCTGGGCGACGCCGTCACCATCAAGGTCCAGAACGCCTCCGGCGACTCCGTCAACTGCGGCACCATCGTCAACGGCTTCCTCTCCGAGAACGTGGACCTCATCATGGCGAACGCGACCCCGGCGCTGACCGCCGCCGTCTCCGCGACGGACTCCATCCCCATCCTCGGCACCTCCGTCACGGCTTACTCCGTCGCGCTGGACCTCGATGACTTCAACGGCACCGTCGGCGGCAACGTTTCCGGCACCTCCGACCTCGCCGATCTGAGCAAGCAGGCGCAGATGATCCTCGACTGGTTCCCGGAGGCGAAGAAGGTCGGTCTGCTGTTCTGCTCCGCCGAGGCCAACTCCCGCTACCAGATCGAGGAGGTCGCGAAGTATCTGAACGACGCCGGCGTTGAGACCGAGGAGTTCGCCTTCACCGACAGCAACGACGTCTCCTCCGTCAGCCAGAAGGCAGCCGACGCCAGCGACGTCATCTACATCCCGACCGACAACACCGCCGCCGCGAACACCGAGGCGATCGCGAACGTCGTCATCCCCGCCAAGGTCCCCGTCATCGCGGGCGAGGAGGGCATCTGCTCCGGCTGCGGCGTCGCGACGCTGTCCATCAGCTACTACGACCTCGGCGTCACCACCGGCGAGATGGCGGCGAAGATCCTGACCGGCGAGGCGGATATCTCCGAAATGCCCGTCGAGTTCACGGACGCCACCCCGAAGTATAACGCCAGCATCTGCGAGCAGCTCGGGATCACCCCGCTGGACGGTTACACCGCGATCGAGGGCTGACGCGCAAGAAGCTTTTTCCCGGATGGGCTCACGCGGTGGGTCCGTCCGGGCTTTCCCGCGCTTTCCCGAACTTTTTTGAGAGAGGACTGAACCCACATGAGCTTCATCACAGCACTGCTGAACTCTCTGCCCGGCGCTGCCGCGCAGGGGCTGATCTGGGGCCTGATGGCCATCGGCGTATACATCACCTTCCGCATCCTCGACATCGCGGACCTGACGGTGGACGGCTCGTTTGCGACGGGCGGCGCCGTCGCCGTTATGCTCATCCGCGCCGGGGTGAACCCGTGGCTCGCGCTGCTCGGCGCCTTTGCCGCCGGGATGCTCGCCGGTCTCGTCACCGGGCTTTTCACCACCCGCTGCGGCATTCCGGCGATCCTCGCCGGGATCCTGACCCAGCTCGCGCTCTACTCCGTCAACCTGCGCATCTTAGGCGGAAAAGCCAACCAAGCGGTCGGCGTTGACAAATATCCCCTGCTCGTCTCCCAGCGCTTTGTCCGGGACCTGACACTCAAAAACCCGCTGCCGCTGCTGCTCATCTTCCTCGCGGTGGTCATCGCGCTGCTCTACTGGTTCTTCGGCACGGAGCGCGGCTGCGCGCTGCGCGCGACGGGCGCGAACCCGGCGATGGCGCGGGCGCAGGGCATCAGCACCAAGAGCTGCGTCGTGCTCGGTCTGATGCTCTCCAACGGGCTCGTCGCCCTCTCCGGCGCGCTGCTCGCCCAGTTTCAGGGCGCGGCGGACGTCAACATGGGCCGCGGCGCGATCGTCATCGGGCTCGCCGCCGTCATCATCGGCGAGGTCGTGTTCGGCAAGATCTTCCGCAACTTTGCGCTGAAGCTCGCCGCCGTCGCCATCGGCGCGGTGATCTATTACTTCGTGCTCCAGCTCGTGCTCCAGCTCGGTCTGAACACGAACGATCTGAAGCTCCTGACGGCGCTCATCGTGGCGCTCTTCCTCTCCGTTCCGCACTGGAAGAGCCGGCTGCATCATACAAAGCAGAAAAAGGAGGCGGCGCCCCATGCTTGAGATCAAGGACGTTTACAAGACCTTCAACCCCGGCACCGTGAACGCGAAAACGGCGCTGAACGGGCTGAATCTGACGCTGCGCGAGGGCGATTTCGTCACCGTCATCGGCGGCAACGGCGCGGGCAAGAGCACGATGCTCAACGCCGTCGCCGGTGTGTTCGCGGTCGATTCCGGCAGCATCACGATCGACGGCGAGGACGTTACGCGCCAGCCGGAGCATAAGCGCGCCGCGCTGCTCGGCCGCGTGTTTCAGGACCCGATGCTCGGCACCGCGCCGACGATGATGATCGAGGAAAACCTCGCGCTCGCGGCGCGGCGCGGCAAGTCCCGCGGGCTGCGCTGGGGCATCACGAAGACCGAGCGGCTCGATTACCGCGAGCTGCTGCGCACGCTGGACCTCGGTCTTGAGGACCGCATGACGAGCAAGGTCGGGCTGCTCTCCGGCGGCCAGCGTCAGGCGCTGACGCTGCTGATGGCGGCGCTGCGCCAGCCGAAGCTGCTGCTGCTCGACGAGCACACCGCCGCGCTCGACCCCAAGACCGCCGCCAAGGTGCTGGAGCTCAGCGACCAGATCGTCGCGGAAAACCACCTCACCACGCTGATGATCACCCACAACATGCGCGACGCCATCGCCCACGGCGACCGCCTCATCATGATGGACGCCGGCCGCGTCGTCGTGGATATCTCCGGGCAGGAGAAGAAAAACCTCACCGTCCCCGACCTCCTCGCCCTCTTCTCCCGCGCCAGCGGCAGCGACGAGGCAAACGACAAGATGCTGCTGTCGTGAGAAAAAAAAGAGAGAACGCCGCCGGCGTTCTCTCTTTTCAGCCCGTCAAAGAACCCCCGCTTTCATGCAGCGAAGGCGGGGGTTCTCTTGCAACTTAGCGAAAAACAAGCGAATATGGGCTGGAAAATGGAGTTATCCC
>CAVJGI010000077.1:0-9865 GCA_963649145.1 Ruminococcus bicirculans (ex Wegman et al. 2014)
CCTTTCGAATGGGTTTTCCCTTAACAATCCCTTTCCTGAACGACCAAGTGGGTCTGACGACCCCCTTGGAACCCCCCTGAAGTCCAAGCATTAGCGTTTTAACTGTGGGAGCATCTCCGGGAGCTTCAGCTAAATCGTGGCACCCCTCAGTCAGCGCGCAGCGCTGACAGCTCTGCTGTGCACGCCCCCAGTGTGCGCACTGGGGGTGCCCTTTCCGGGGAGCATTTTTCTAAAGTCGCGGCTTCGCCGCGGATTTGATTTTTTGACTTTTTGGTTAAGGGTGCGTGACCGGGGCTTGCACGGGTAGAGTCTACTGCCCCAGTAAAACGGAACCAGCTTCCGCCTTAGGGGGAATCCAAGGGGGTCGTCAGACCCTCTTGGTCGTTCAGGAAAGGAGGGTGTCGGGAGGAAAACCCATTCGAAAGGGTTTTCCTTCTGACTGTGCTTTTCTTTGCTTCTTTCTTTTCGCACAAGCGAAAAGTAAAGAAGGCCCCCGGCAGGGTCGCGGACCGCAGTCCGCGAAATCCCCCTGCTAATTTAAAATCTAACTACCTTATTCCTCCGTCTCAGCAGGCGCTTCCGCCGGAGTCTCCTCCGCTGCCGCTTCCTCCTTCTCGGTCCTTGCGATGGAGATCACGCGGCTGCCTTCCGCGACGCGCATGATGCGGACGCCTTGGGCGGCGCGGCTGTAGACGCTGATGGTGTCCACCGCCATGCGGATGATGGTGCCGTCGTCGGAGATGACGAGGAGGTCGTCATCGTCGTCCACGACCTTGATGTCCGCGATGGGTCCTGTCTTTTCGGTGACGTTATAGCCCTTCAGACCCATGCCGCCGCGGTGCTGCGGCTCGTCGCCGCGGAGATATTCGTCGATGGGGGTGCGCTTGCCGTAGCCGTTTTCGGTGACGGCGAGGACCATGCCGCCCTCGCGTGCGCGCGCCGCGCCGACGACATAGTCGCCTTCGCGCAGGCGGATACCGCGGACGCCGACCGCGTCGCGGCCCATGACGCGGATATCCGTCTCCGCGAAGCAGATGGACATGCCGTTATGGGTCATGAGCAGGATATTATCCGCGCCGTCCGTCTGGCGGACAGAGATGAGCTCGTCGCCCTCGTCGAGATTGAGGGCGCGGATGCCGTTGGAGCGGATGTTCTTCAGCGCGCTCTGGCGCAGGCGCTTGACCGTGCCGTTGCGCGTCACGAAGACAAGGTAGCTCTCCTCGTCCGCCTCGCGGCCGTGGATCATCGCGGAGATCTGCTCGCCGGGCTGGAGCGGCAGGATGTTCACGATATTCGTGCCGCGCGCGCTGCGCCCGGCTTCGGGGATGCGGTAGCCCTTCTTGATATAAACTCTGCCCGCGGAGGTGAAGAAGAGGATATTGTCGTGGGTCGAGGCGGTGAACACGGTCTCGACGTAGTCCTCGTCCTTCGTCGCCATGGCGCGGACGCCCTTTCCGCCGCGGCCCTGCGCCTTATATTCGCAGGTGGGCAGGCGCTTGATATAGCCCCCGTGGGTCAGGGTATAGACGCAGTCCTCCTCCTCGATGAGGTCCTCGATGTCGATCTCGTCCTCAACGTCCTGAATTTCGGTGCGGCGCTCGTCGCCGAACTTGTCGCGGATGGCGGTGAGCTCGTCCTTGAGCACGCCGCGCAGCATGTCTTCGCTGCCGAGCAGCTCGACGAAATAGGCGATCTTTTTCTCCAGCTCGTCATATTCCGCCTGAAGCTTCTCGCGGTCGAGACCCTGAAGCGCCTTCAGGCGCATATCCAAGATCGCCTGCGCCTGAATTTCCGAGAGGTCGAAGCGCTGCATGAGCTTTTCCTTCGCGTCGTCGTAGCTCGTGCGGATAATGTGGATGACCTCGTCGATGTTGTCCTGCGCGATGAGCAGGCCCTGCAGAAGATGCTCGCGCTCGCGGGCTTTTTTGAGGTCATACTGCGTGCGGCGGATGATGATCTGCTCCTGAAACGCGATGTATTCGTCCAGAATATGGCGCAGGGAGAGGATGCGCGGCTGGGACTGGTTATTGACGAGCGCCAGCATAATGATGGAGAAGCTGCTTTGCAGCGCGGTCATCGTGTAGAGCTTATTGAGCACGACCTGCGCATTTGCGTCGCGTTTGAGCTCGATGACGATGCGCATGCCGTTGCGGTCGGTCTCGTCGCGCAGGTCGCTGATGCCCTCGATGCGCTTGTCCTTCACCATCTCGGCGATGGTGCGGATGAGCTGGCGCTTGTTGACCTGATAGGGCAGCTCCGTCACGATGATGCGCGTGCGGTCGCGGTTGAAGGTCTCAAATTCCGCCTTGGCGCGGACGACGACCTTGCCGCGGCCCGTGGCGTAAGCCTGCCGGATGCCGCTCCTACCCATAATAATGCCGCGGGTCGGGAAATCGGGGCCCTGAATATGGCGCATAAGGTCAGAAAGCTCCGCCTCCGGGTTATCGAGCACGCAGATGCAGGCGTTGATGACCTCCGTCAGGTTATGGGGCGGGATGTTCGTCGCCATGCCGACGGCGATGCCGCTGGAGCCGTTGACGAGCAGGTTCGGGAAGCGGCTCGGCAGAACGCGCGGCTCCTTGCGGCTCTCGTCGAAGTTCGGGTCCCAGTCGACCGTTTCCTTGTCGATGTCGCGGAGCATTTCGTTCGCGATCTTGGACATGCGCGCTTCCGTATAACGGTAAGCCGCGGGGGGGTCGCCGTCCACGGAGCCGAAGTTTCCGTGGCCGTCGACGAGCATATAGCGCATGGAGAAGTCCTGCGCTAAGCGCACCATGGCGTCATAGACGCTCGCGTCGCCGTGGGGGTGGTAGCGGCCGAGCACGTCGCCGACGCAGGTGGCGGATTTTTTGAAGGGCTTGTCGCTCGTGAGACCGTCCTCATACATCGCGTAAAGGATGCGGCGGTGGACGGGCTTCAGACCGTCGCGCACGTCCGGCAGGGCTCTGCCGACGATGACGCTCATGGCGTATTCGATATAGGATTTCTGCATTTCGCCGACGAGCTCACTTTCCGTGATCACCTGTTCGGGGAATGCGATGTCCTCCGGTTTATAGTCTCGGTTATGTCCCATTGAAGCGTCACCTCCTTAAATGTCGATATTGACGGCGTACTGGGCGTTCTGCTCGATCCACTGCTTGCGCGGCTCGACCTCCTCGCCCATCAGCACGGTGAAGACCTGATCGGCGGCAACGGCGTCGCCGAGGGTGATGCGGCGCAGCGTGCGCTTTTCCGGGTCCATGGTCGTCTCCCAGAGCTCGTGCGGGTCCATCTCGCCGAGGCCCTTGAAGCGGGAGATATCGACCTTGACGTTCGGGTTCCCGCCGCGGAGCTCGGCGCTGATCTTGTCGCGCTCTTCGTCGGAGTAAGCGACGCGGACGGTCTTGCCGCGGGTCAGCTTATAGAGCGGCGGCACGGCGGAATAGACGTAGCCGTTTTCGATGAGCGGGCGCATATAGCGGAAGAAGAAGGTCAGCAGCAGCGTCCGGATATGGGCGCCGTCGACATCGGCATCCGCCATGATGATGATCTTGTGGTAGCGGAGCTTTTCGAGGTTGAACTCGTCCCCGATGCCCGCGCCGAGGGCGACGATCATCGGATAGAGCTTGTCGTTGCCGTAGATCTTATCCGCGCGGGCTTTCTCGACGTTCAGCATCTTGCCCCACATGGATAAGATCGCCTGAAAGCGCGAGTCGCGCCCCTGAATGGCGGAGCCGCCTGCGGAGTCGCCCTCTACGATGTAAATTTCGCAGAGCGCCGGGTCGCGCTCGTTGCAGTCCTGCAATTTTTCGGGCATCTGGCCGCTTTCCAGTCCCGTCTTGCGGCGGACGGATTCTCGCGCCTTGCGCGCTGCCTCGCGCGCGCGGGAGGCGGTCAGCGCCTTGTCGAGCACCGCCTTGCCGATGTTCGGGTTCTCCTCCAGAAACTCGGTCAGCTTGTCCTGCAGAATGTTGTCCACGAGCGTGCGCATTTCGCTGTTGCCGAGCTTGGCCTTCGTCTGGCCCTCGAACTGGGGGTTCGTCAGCTTGACGGAGATGACGGCGGTGAGCCCCTCGCGGCAGTCCTCGCCGGAGAGGGAGTCGCCCTCTTTCAGCATGCCGACCTTCTTGCCGTAAGCGTTCAGCACGCGGGTGAGCGCGGTCTTGAAGCCGGTCTCGTGCATGCCGCCCTCCGGCGTGTGGATGTTGTTCGCGAAGGAGACGAGGATCTCGTTATAGCTGTCGTTATATTGCAGGGCGATCTCCGCCTCGCTGTCCTCGCGCTCGCCGGCAACGTAGATGACCTCCTCGTGGAGCGGGGTCTTGTTGCGGTTGATATAGCTCACGAACTCGCGGATACCGCCCTCGTAGCACATGGAGTCGTAGCGCTCCTCGATGGGCTTCTCGGCTCTCTCCGGGCGCTCGTCGGCGATCGTGATATGCAGCCCGGCGTTTAAGAACGCCTGCTCGCGCATGCGGGTGTGGAGCGTTTCGTAGTCGTAGACGAGATCGTCGAACATCTCCGGGTCCGGCTTGAAGCGCACGGTGGTGCCGGTATGGTCCGTCTCGGCGATGATGGTCATGTCCTGCGTCTTGACGCCGCGGGAAAACTTCATCTGGTAGACGCTGCCGTTTTTGTGGACCTCCACCTCCAGCCACTCGCTGAGCGCGTTGACGACGCTCGCGCCGACGCCGTGGAGACCGCCGGAGACCTTGTAGCCGCCGCCGCCGAACTTGCCGCCGGCGTGGAGCACGGTGTAGACGACCTCCAGCGCGGGAAGACCGGTCTGCTCCTGAATATCGACGGGAATGCCGCGCCCGTCGTCCGTGACGCGGATGACGTTGCCGGGCTCGATCGTGACCGTGATGTGCTTGCAGTAGCCCGCGAGCGCCTCGTCGATGGCGTTGTCGACGATCTCGTAGACGAGGTGGTGCAGACCGCTCGACGACGTGGAGCCGATATACATGCCCGGACGCTTCCGGACCGCCTCCAGACCCTCTAAGACCTGAATTTTACTGGCGTCATAGTCGCCGTTTATTTTTTCGTTGATATCAGACATAAATCCTCTGATCCTTCCTGATTTGTTTACTCAAAAGAAGCATCCAGCCCGCGCCCCGCGCTGCGGCGCAGGAGCGTGGAGGTGTTCAGCTGGCTCAGATAGACCCGCTGTCCCGCCGTCCCGTCCGCGCAGACGATGAAGCTCTTGGGAATTTCGTCCCCGGCGGCGTTGATAACGCTGCCCGCCCGCTCCGCCGCGGCGAGGAACTGCCGCGTCCGGGGCGACTGGGACGTGTTGTCGAGGTCGAATACGCCGAGTAAGTCCGCCTTGCGGATGACGACGCTGTTTCCGAGATGCAGATACATAGCCGTTCACTCCTGAATCCTGCCGCCGCGGACGAAGATCACGCGGCCGCCGGTTTTTTTGACGATCTGCTCATCCTCGCAGCAGGTGATGAGCGTCTGTCCGCCGCCGATGCGGTTTAAGACAAACTCCTGCCGCCGGGCGTCGAGCTCGCTGAGCACATCGTCGAGCAGCAGCACGGGGTATTCGCCCGTTTCGCGCAGAAAAATCTCCCGCTCGGCAAGCTTGATGGAGAGCGCGGCGGTGCGCGTCTGGCCTTGGGAGGCGAAGGCGCGGGCGGGTCTGCCGTTGACCGTGATCTCCAGATCGTCCTTGTGGATGCCCGTGAGACAGCTCGCCGCGGCGAGCTCGGCGTCGCGGTGGGCGCGCTGGTGGGCGCTGACCTCCTCATAAATGGCGCGCTCGCTCGCGGTCGGGTCCGTCACGGTGCTGACCGTGCGGTATTCGATGCCGAGCGTCTCCCCCGCGCCGGAAAACTCCCGGTGGATGGGGGCGGCGGCGTCGGCGAGCGCGCGGGCGAAGGACACGCGGTAGCGGATGATCTTGGCACTGAGGCGCGCGAGCGAATCGGAAAATTCGTCGAAGCAGTCCATCATCGCGCGGTCTTCGCGATAGTCGCGCAGGAGGCGCATTTTGTTTTCATACACGCGGCCGTAGTCCGCGATGAGCTTTCCGTAGCCGGGGCGGAGCTGGCAGATGGCGAGGTCCATAAGCCGCCGCCGCGCCGCCGCACCCTCCCGGATGAGTCCGAGATCGTCCGGACTAAAGAGCACGGCGCGCACCGTTTCGCTCAGTTCCGCAGCCGAGGCGCGGGCTCCGTTGCGGCACAGCTGCTTTTTCTGCCCGCGGCGGAGCAGAATATCGAGCTGCTGCCCGCGCTCGCCGGACCAGACCGCGGCGCGCAGCCGGGCGGCATCCCGGTCGAAGCCGATGAGCTCGCGGTCGAACCTTGTGCGGAAGCTGCGCGCCCCGGCGAGGTAATAGATCGCTTCGAGCAGGTTGGTCTTGCCCTGCGCATTTTCGCCGGAGATGACGTTGATGCCGGGGTCAAAATCCACCGCCGCGGCGTCATAGTTCCGCCAGCCTTCGAGCGCGAGGGCGCAGACTCTCATGCCTGCTTCACGGCGAACTCCTCGCCGTTAAAGCGCACCGTGTCGCCCGCGCGGAGCTTTTTGCCCCGCATCGTGCAGACCTCGCCGTTGACGCATACCTCGCCGCCGGCGATGCGGACCTTCGCCTCGCCGCCGGTGCCGCAGCAGCCGGTGAATTTCAGAAAAGCGTCCAGCTTGATAAAATCCGTGGAAATTTCGATGTCGGTCATGTCGGCTTTACTCCCCCGCCTTCAGGCGCACCGGCAGGATCATGTAGAGGAAGCCCTCCGTCCCGTCCGCCGGGGTGATGACGCAGGGGGAGGAGCCGGTGTTGAGGTTGACCTTGACCTCGTCCGCGGGAGCCGCCTTCAGCGCGTCGAGCAGGTAGCGGTTATTGAAGCCGATCTCGATCTCGCCGCCGTCGCCGTCCACCATGCAGACGTCCTCCGCCTTGCCGAGCGCCGTGGCGCAGATAATGTGGATCTCGTTTAAGCCGAAGGTGCAGCGGAGCGGGTTTTTGATCTTGTCGTCGATAATTAAGCTGACGCGCTCGACCGTGCGCTGGAGGAAGTGGCGGTCCGCCGTGACGGAGATGTTGAAGGTGCTCGGAACGGTCTTGCGGTAATTGAGGAACTCGCCCTCCAGACGGCGGGAGAGCAGCACGGTCGTGCCGATGGTGAAGCTGATGTGCTTGCTGCCGAGCGCGATGCGGACGGGCTCGTCTGTGTCGGCGCAGAGCTTTTCAAGGTCGCCGAGCGCCGTGCCCGGCACGATGAAGCGGCAATCCTCGCCCGCGCCCTCGACCGTTTCGCGGCGCAGCGCAAGGCGGTAGCCGTCCACGGCGACGACGGTCAGCATCCCGCCGCTGATCTCGAAGAGCTCGCCGGTATAGACTGGGCGCGCTTCGTTGTCGGAAACGGCGAAGATCGTCTGGCGGATCATCTCGCCGAGAAGGTTCTGCGGCAGGGAGACGCCGGTCTGCCCATCAATGCTCGGCAGCTCCGGATAGTCGTTGAAGTCGGTGCCGATGATGGAAAATTCCGAGCTCTCGCAGGAAATGGTGACGTTTAGCCCCTCGGTCCTGACGGTGACGATCCCGTCCGGCATGGAGCGGACGATATCGCCGAAGATGCGCGCGCCGAGGACGATGCTGCCCTGCTCGGCAACGTCGGCGTCCACGCGGGTGTAGATGGCTTTTTTGAGGTCGTAGCCCGTGATCTTCAGATTGCCGACGCCCGCCTCTAAAAGCACGCCCTCCAGCGCCGGGATCGGGCTCTTCGCGCTCGCCGCCTTCGCCGCGGTGTTGACCGCCTGCTGGAGCACGCTGCGCACACAGGAAAATTTCATATTGCTGCCTCCTTAGAAAGAAAGATAGATTATATTTTTTAGAAAAAGTCGTATTAGTGAAAACTTTTGTTGAAAAGTTGAAAAACCATAGGATTTTCAAGGCTTTGCGCCGGTAAAAACTTTTCCGGGTTTTTCACCGCTTTCAAAGCCGACAAACCGGCAAAACTCTTTTCCACCGTTTTCAACAAAAAACTTTTTAGTTTTCAACCGTAAATGTCAAAAAGCCTCACAGAGCTTGCGGCGCGCCGAAGCGGGTTCCGGTTGAGTTTTAAGTTTCCCTCGGACGGGAATTGATATTGCTCGTGATGTCTCGGATGGTCCCGGCGAGGTCGGCGTTATTTTTCATGCTCTCCTCAATCTTCGTGACGGAGAAGGCGATGGTCGCGTGGTCGCGGTTTAAGAACTCGCCGATCGCGTTCAAGGGCAGGTTCGTCAGGATGCGGATGAGGTACGCCGTAACGTGGCGGGCGTTCGCGATGGTCTTCTGGCGGCTCTGGCCCTTGACCTCCTCCTCGGAGACCTGATAATAGCGCGCGACCTCGGCGAGGATGCTGTCGGGCGTCGGGACGTAAATGCCGTTCTGGATGACGGTGCGGATCGCCTCGTCGATGATGGCGCGGGTGATGGGACCCTCCGTGATCTCCTTGTAGGCGGAAAGGCGCTTCACGACGCCCTCCAGCTGGCGGATGTTGCTCGTCAGCTTTTCCGCAATGTACTGCACGTTCTCGTCGGAGAGCGCCATGCCGAGGTGTCCCGCCTTGTCGCGGATGATCGCCATGCGCGTCTCCGTGTCGGGGGGCTGCACGTCCGCCATCAGACCGCCCTCGAAGCGGGTGCGGAGCCGGTCGTCCAGCCGGGCGATCGCCATCGGCGGGCGGTCCGAGGTCAGAACGATCTGGTGGCCCGACTCATAGATGTTGTTAAAGGTATGGAAAAATTCCTCCTGCGTGCTCTCCTTGCCGGCGATGAACTGGATATCGTCGACGAGGAAGAGGTCCACGTTGCGGTATTTCTTGCGGAACTCCTCCGCCTGCCCTTCGCGCAGGGAGTGGACCATCTCGTTCAAGAACTCGTCGCCCTTGATGTAGATGATCTTCGCCTCCGGGTCGTTTTCGTGGATGGCGGAGCCGATGGCGAGCAGCAGGTGGGTCTTGCCGAGTCCGGAGTTGCCGTAAATGAAAAGCGGGTTATAGGCGCGGCTGCCGGGGTTTTTGACGACGCCGAGCGCGGCGGCGTGGGCGAACTTGTTGGAGGGTCCGACGATGAAGTTATCGAAGGTGTAGCCGTCCATCTCCGGGAGGCTCTTCTCGTCGCGCTTGCGCTTGAAGTAGTCGTCCACCTCGTCGCCCGTCAGGACCGTCAGCTCATAGTCGCAGGAAAACAGCTCGTGCAGCGCCTCCTTGATGATGCTGCCGTAGCGCTGGCGGATGATGTCCCGCTTGAAGGCGCTGGACGTCTGGATCACGAGGCTGCCGTTTTCCAGATCCACGGGCGCGCACTCGCCGAACCAGGTGTTGATGGAGGTGGTGGTCAGCTCCTGCTTTAGGATCTGCATGATGGAATCCCAGATGTCCTGAATGGAGTTCATGTCGTTCTCTCTCCCTTTGATCTCTTGCTGCATGGGTGTAAAATCCCCTATCTTAATTATTTTACCACAGCGCTGTGAAAAACACAAGAACTATATATAAATATAGTATCAGTTTTTTGAGCTCCCAAGGGAGGCTATGGCAATGCGGTTTTCCCCCGGTTTCCGCCGGGAATCGAAAACCTTCTCCCCAACCGGGGGGTCCGTCCGGGGGCGGAATTGCTGCAAGTGATGCAAGAAAAATTTTATTTTTTTTTAAATGCCACAGTGTCCGCGGGAACCCCTCCACCGCTTCGCGGTCCCCCTCCCCTTTCAGGGGAGGCAAGGGCTGGTGCTTTCCTTCTTGGCGGCAGCAGGATCCGACGCGCATGTCCTTGGCTCCCCTGAAAGGGCACCCCGGCAGAAAGTCAACCAAGTGCAACCCCCGCAAGTTCGGCTGGGGAGAGCCAGTCGAAGATTTTTCTCGGCCTCTGGTTGATGAGGTCCACGACCTCCTGAAGG
>CAVJGI010000078.1:0-9838 GCA_963649145.1 Ruminococcus bicirculans (ex Wegman et al. 2014)
CCGACTTTAGGGGGAATCCAAGGGGGTCGCAAGACCCTCTTGGTCGTTCAGGAAAAGAGGGTGTCGGGAGGAAAAACCCAATCGAAAGGGTTTTCCTTCTGACCGCGCCTTTGCCTTCTTTCCGCGCGGGCGGAAAGAAGGTCGCGTCCCGCGGACGCGAAACAAATTCAATTTGCGCCAAAGGCGCGTTCAATTTTATCATCCGCGCCGCTGCCCGTGTTAAGAGACAATCCCCCAAAACACCGCCCATGCCGCGGTGCCGGCGAGGGCTATGATCAGCGAGACGCGGTACGGGCGGTTCAGGCGGCGGGCGGCGCGGTTGCAGCGGGCGGATCCTTCGGGATCGTCGAGGTCGGCGCCGCCCTCGCGGGCTTTTTTTCTCACGGCTGCGCCGTTTTGCCGCATCCCAATCGTGCAGACGAGGGCAAGCAGCACCGTCAGCGCGCCCCAGACGGCGAGCCCGGTCAGACTGATCCCCGCGAGCGCGCGCTCCCGTCCAAGCTGCTCGCCGAAGCGCAGAGCGTTTTTGACGTCCACGGCGACGCACGCCGCCGTCAGCACCGGGAGCATCCCCGTCAGCAGCCGCGCGAGCCGCGGCAGCACGGGCAATTCGTAAGTCTTGACGATCGCGCCGCGCTTGCGCTCCAGCGAGCCCGCGCGCCGCGCCGATTTCGTGTCGTCTGTCTGAAAGCGCTCCTGAAACGCGGCGCGCTCCCGTTTTTTATCCCAGAATCCCATATGGCGGGTCCATCATCCTTTCCAAAATTTGCTGTTCCACAGGCAAACACCTGTAAGTCTCCAAGGGGAACGGTGTTAGACATTTCGCAGATCAAATGTTACACTAAATTCAAAGACAGGTAATTTTGCACAAACGTATGGAACGTTTGTTACGGCTCGTCCGGCTGATTCAACAATTCGCGCGCCTCCTCGATGAAGCGCAGCTCCGCCGGATGGAGGCGGACGCCCTTGCGGTAGCTGATGCAGGTCTTCGTCTCAAAGCTTGTGACGCGGATCGGATAGCTCAGCAGCTCCGCCGCCATTTCCGGCGCGCAGCCGGAGAAGAGCGCCTTGGCGCAGCTCTCCGTTACGAGCAGGCAGCCGAGCCCGTGGACGCAGGCGTGCTCGTTCAAGTCGAGATTCTCCGAGGTGAAGCCGAACACGGGCGAGAGGTGGTATTCGTCGAAGATGAGCGTCAGGTCCTGCATCAGCTGACCGTAGCGGTCGCGCAGGGCGATGAAGGGCAGCTGGCGGATCGCGCCGAGGTCCTGCGTCTCGATGAGCTCGCGCTCCGCGTCGGGCCAATGCGCGCCGTAAATGCGCTCGGCGAGCCGCCTCTGGAACACGGCGTGGTAAGGGTCGTGGTCCAGCACAATGTTGTTTTCGAGGTGGGGGCTCAGCGGAAGCGGGCTGATATAGAGGTCCACGCCATTCATATTGTGCGCCACGTCCGTGTGCTGGCGCTTGACGACGGCGATCTCATACTCCGGATACTTCGCGTAAAAGCGCGCGAGCAGCGCGGGGAGATACGGCGGCGTGCCGAAGGTCGGAACGCCGAGCGTGATGCGCCGGCGGCGGGAGAGCGTGAGGTCCTGAATGCTCTCCATCATATTGTTGTAGATGCGCAGCAGCTCGCGCCCGTCGCGGTAGAGACACTCGCCCGCGGGCGTCATCTGGATGGTCTTGCCGCGCTTTAAAAGCGGCGCGCCGATCTCGTCTTCGAGCTTCTTGAGCTGCTCGCTGAGCGCCTGCTGGGAGATATAGAGCTTGCGCGAGGCGGCGGAGATGTTCCCCTCCTCGACGATGGCAAGAAAATAGCTGATGTTGGAAAAATTCACGGCAGACGCCCTCCGCTTTTTCGGCTTTTTCCCCATTATAGCGGACGGGCGCAAAAACCACAAGCATTATCTTTTGATATTCAGACGGGATGCCCGTTTGCAATAAAAATCTACAGGAGGAACCCAGAATGAAAAGGAAGACCCTGCATCGACTCTTTGCCGTGCTGATGGCAGCCGCTATGCTGCTCGCACTGGCAGCCTGCGGCGGCGGCAGCGACCCCGCCGAGACCAAGGACCCCGGCACCAGCCAGACCCAGCAGCCCAGCCAGCCCAGCGAGGGCGGCGAGACCGGCGGCGCGAAGACGCTCTCCGTCGGCATTTACGGCGGCCTTGATTCCCTGAACCCGTGGACCAGCGGTCGCATCACCAAGGACATGGTCACGTATGTCCTCTACGAAACGCTGGCAAGCTGCCAGAACGGTGCGACCGAGATCGACTCCATCATGATCAAGGATTATAAGCAGGTCGACGACACCACCTATGACGTTGAGATCTACGACTACATCAAAGACGCCGCGGGCAACCCCGTCACCGCGAGCGACGTTGTTTTCAGCTTTGAGAAGTATAACGAGAACTGGGCGACCACGATGGAGAGCATCAAGGCGACCGGCGACTACACCTTCGAGCTGAAGCTCACCACCACCGCCGAGGGCGCGTTCAACTATCTTGTCTGCAAGGTCCCCATCGCCACCGAGAAGGCGTATAACGACAGCCCCGACCAGTTCGCCACCACCGCCTGCGGCACGATGCCCTACACCGTTGCCGGCGGCGACGACTATGTGAGCGGCGCGTCCATCACCCTGCGCAAGACCGGCGAATACTGGCAGACCGACGAGAGCCTTATCTACGACGGC
This sequence comes from Ruminococcus bicirculans (ex Wegman et al. 2014), assembly GCA_963649145.1. GTDB lineage: Bacteria > Bacillota > Clostridia > Oscillospirales > Oscillospiraceae > SVKR01. The sequence continues at coordinate 2,690 of CAVJGI010000078.1, forward strand.
AGCCGCGCGCATGCGGACGTCATCATCTTCAAGATCCTCTCCGAGGCGACCCAGCTGACCCTCGCGATCGAGAACAACGAGGTTCAGGTCGCCATGTACATCAACCACGGCATGCTCGACGAGGTCTCCACCCACAGCGATCTGGAGCTCATCCAGATGCCCTCCTCCGAGGACCGCGGCCTTCAGCTGTGCATGACGAAGGACAGCATTTTCTACGATAACCTCGCGCTGCGTCAGGCGGTGCTTTACGCCATCGACAACGACGCCGTTGCGGAAGCCTGCGGCTACGGTTACGGTTCCGGCTCCGTCGTCACCTGCGGCAGCGAGGCGCTGACCGTCGGCTTCAACAGCGCGTGGAAGACCTCTCCCTACGCCTATAACCCGGAGAAGGCGAAGGAACTGCTCGCCGAGTCCGGCTACAACGGCGAGACGATCCGTCTGCTCTGCAACACCAACCCGACCCACAACCTCATGTGGACCGTCATTCAGGCGAACCTTCAGGCTGTCGGCATCAACGCGGAGATCATCGTCGCCGAGGGCACCAGCTACGGCGCTTACCGCGACGGCACCAGTGGCCAGTATGAGCTCTGCTACGCCGGTCCCGGCAACGGCGGCTATGTGACCGCCGACCTCTGGAACACCCTGTTCAACCGCAACAACTATGCCTCCGGCGCAACGTGGGCGGGTCTCGTCGACGGCGAGCTTCAGGCGCTCTACGACGCGATCGCGGCTCCCGGCGGCTACACGCAGGAGAATCTGGACGCATTCTATAACTACATCACCGAGAATGCGCTCTACTATCAGGTCTTCGACCTGCCCGAATACGCCGCCTATCAGACCGCCGAGGTCAGCGGCTGGTTCCTCGACTGGAACCGCTTCATCCGCGCGAACACGATCGAGCTCAAGTAAAACCGTGTAACGGCTTAGCCCGTGAAAGGGATATGACCGGCGAGACCCGATCATATCCCTTTCCGCACATCCTTTTTCCAAGGAGACAAGGCAAATGGGAAAATACATATTCAAACGCATTCTGCTGATGATCCCCGTGATCTTGGGCGTCACCGTGCTGGTGTTCTCGCTGATGCAGCTTGCGCCGGGCGATCCGGCGGAGGTCATTCTGGGACCCACGGCGACCGCGGAGCAGCTTTTCCAGCTGCGGCAGGAGATGGGGCTGAACGACCCCTTCATCGTCCAGCTCGGCCGCTACCTGCGGGATGTGTTCCTGCACTTTGATTTCGGCACCTCTTACGTCACCAACATCGGGATCGCGGGCGAGCTGCTCGCGAGATTCCCTTACACGCTCATCTTCGCCGTGTCCGGCATGGTGCTCTCGCTGCTCATCGGCATTCCCCTCGGCGTCAACGCCGCGGTCCACCAGAACAGCCTCGCCGACTACGGCTCCATGACGCTCGCGCTTATCGGAACGAGCCTGCCCGGTTTCTGGTTCTCGCTCGTGCTGATACTGCTGTTCAACGCAAAGCTCCACTGGCTCCCGGCGTTCGGCGTCGGCGGGATCAAGTACTGGATACTGCCCGTCGTGTCCACCGCCTTTGCCGGCGTTACAACCATGGCGCGCCAGATGCGCTCCGGCATGCTTGAGGTCATCCATTCCGACTATATCACCATGGCGCGCGCCAAGGGCGTCCGCGAGCGTGCCGTGGTTTATCGCCATGCGCTGCCGAACGCGCTCATCCCGGTCATCACCGTGGCGAGCATGAGCTTCGGCACCTCGCTCGGCGGAACGCTCATCGCGGAGACGATCTTCTCCATCCCCGGCGTCGGCGTTTATATCATCAACGCGGTCAATAACCGCGACTACCCCGCCGTGGAGGGCGGCGTGATCCTGCTCGCGATCACGTTTTCCATCATTATGCTTCTGACGGACCTGCTCATCGCCGCCGTCGACCCCCGCGTGAAGGCACAGATCACCGGGGACAAAAAGCGCAGAAAGGGGGCGGCAAAGGCATGACGACCGCAGCTGCCGCGGCGGAGAAGACCCAGCCCGCCGTCAAGAAAAAAAGCCAGTTCGTCGAGGTCATGAAGCGCCTTGCCGATAACCGCGGCGCGGTCATCGGCGGGATCATCTTCCTCGCCGTGCTGCTCATCGCCATTTTCGCGCCGGTCATCGCCCCGCAGGGCTATAACGAGCTCGATATCTCAAACCGCTGCTTGAAGCCCTGCGCCGAGCACTGGTTCGGCACGGACCAGCTCGGCAGAGATATCTTGAGCCGCGTGATCTACGGCGCGCGCTACTCGCTGCTCATCGGTATCGGCTCCGTCGTGTTCTCCGCGGTGTTCGGCGTCATCATCGGCGCCATCGCGGGTTATTTCGGCGGCTGGCTCGATATCGTGATCATGCGCCTTTGCGACATTATCCAGTCCATTCCCGGCATGATACTGAACATCGCGCTCGCCTGCGTGCTGGGTCCCGGCGTGATGAACACGATCCTCGCCCTCGGCTTCGAGGGCATTGCGGGAACGGCGCGGCTGATGCGCTCGTCGATCCTGAACGTGCGCAAAATGGAGTATCTGGACGCCGCGCGCACCAGCAACTGCTCCAGCGCGCGGATCATCATCAAGCACGTGTTCCCCAACACCTTCGCGCCGATCTTGGTGCAGGCGACGATGGGCGTCGGCGGGCGCATTATGATGGCGGCGAGCATGAGCTACGTCGGCATCGGCGTCCAGCCGCCCACGCCGGAGTGGGGCGCGATGCTCTCCGACAGCCGCGATTTTATTATGAAAAACCCCCACATGTGCCTGATCCCCGGCATCTGCATCATGGTCGTCGTCCTCTCGCTGAACCTTCTGGGCGACGGTCTGCGCGACGCCCTCGATCCGAAGCTGAAGAAATGAAGGAGGGAAGGAAATGAGCGCTTTTCTGCAAGTGGAAGACCTCAGCGTGGATTACGTGACAAAGGCGGAAACGGTCCACGCCGTAAGCGGAGTCTCCTTCTCCCTTGAAAAGGGCAAAGTCCTCGGTCTCGTGGGCGAGACCGGCGCGGGCAAGACCACCATCGCGCGGACGATCCTGCGCGTTTTGCAGACGCCCCCGGCGGTCGTCCGCGGCGGCAGGGTGCTGCTGGAGGGCGAGGACCTGCTCGCGCTCAGCGAGCAGGAGATGTGCGATGTCCGCGGCAAAAAGATCACGATGATCTTTCAGGACCCCATGACGAGCCTGAACCCCGTCATGACCGTCGGGCAGCAGATCGCGGAGGTCATCCGGCTCCACAGCGACCTGCCCGCCGCGGAGACCCGCAAGCGCGCCGAGGAGATGCTGGAGACCGTCGGCATCCCTGCCGAGCGCTACGACGAGTATCCCCACCAGTTTTCCGGCGGCATGAAGCAGCGCGTCGTCATCGCCATCGCGCTCGCCTGCTCTCCGGAGCTGCTGCTCGCCGACGAGCCGACGACGGCGCTGGACGTCACCATTCAGGCGCAGGTGCTGGACCTGATGCGGGACTTAAACCGCGTGAACGGCTGCACCACGATCCTCATCACCCACGATCTCGGCGTCGTCGCCGAGATGTGCGACGAGGTCGCCATCATTTACGCCGGCGAGATTGTCGAGTCCGGCTCGCTCGAACAGATCTTTGAGCGCCCGACCCACCCCTATACGCTCGGACTTTTCGGCGCGCTGCCGAAGCTGAACGAAAACGTCGAGTGGCTGAGCCCCATCGAGGGGCTGCCGCCCGACCCGACCGACCTGCCCGCCGGCTGCCGCTTCCATCCGCGCTGCAAGTACGCCGACGAGCGCTGCCGCAGCTGCGCGCCGGCGCTGCGCGAGACGGAGCCCGGTCATCTCTGCCGCTGCCTGCATATCGACGAGGAGGGGGTGCTGCGCCATGAATAACGGCGAAAAGCTCGTTGAGGTCCGGAACCTCAAAAAATACTTCAAGAGTCCGCGCGGCACGGTCCACGCCGTGGACGACGTGAGCCTCTCCGTCTGCCGCGGGCGCACGATGGGCGTCGTCGGCGAGAGCGGCTGCGGCAAGAGCACGCTCGGACGCATGCTCGTCCACCTTGAGGAGAGCACCGGCGGACAGATCCTCTTCGGCGGCGAGGACATCACCGTCCTGAACCGCCGCGACCTCCGCCGCTTCCGCGAGCACGCCCAGATCATCTTTCAGGACCCCTATTCCTCGCTGGATGCGCGCTACACGATCGAGGATTCCATCAAGGAGCCGCTGCTCATCTCCGGCAAATATACCCGCGCCGAGGCGCAGGAGAAGACCACGGAGCTGATGGAGCTCGTCGGCATCGCGCCGCGCCTGCGCGCGAGCTACCCCCACGAGCTCGACGGCGGACGCCGCCAGCGCGTCGGCATCGCCCGCGCCCTCGCCCTCGACCCGGAGTTCATCGTCTGCGACGAGCCGGTCAGTGCGCTCGACGTCTCCATCCAAGCGCAGGTGCTGAACCTGCTGAAAAAGCTCCAGCAGGACCGCGGACTGACCTATCTTTTCATCACCCACGACCTCTCCGTCGTGAAGCATATCTCCAACGATATCTGCGTGATGTATCTCGGCCAGCTCGTGGAGACGAGCCCGTCGGACGAGCTGTTCCGGACGCAGTACCACCCTTACACCAAGGCGCTGCTCTCCGCCATCCCGTCGACGGACATCCACAATAAAATGAACCGCATCGTCCTGCGCGGCGAGATCAGCTCGCCCATCGACCCCAAGCCCGGCTGCCGCTTCGCTGCCCGCTGCCCTTACGCCTGCGAGCAGTGCGCCGAGCCGCAGAAGTTAGAGCGCGTCGCGCCGGACCACTATGTCGCCTGCTGCCGCGTGCGCGAGATCAACGGGCTTTGACGCGGAAAGGAGACTGGAATAATTTGAGCAGAACATTTCTTTATGTCGGCAACTGGAGCTTTGAGGCGCGGCCGGCGAAGGGGAAGGGGATCTCCGTCTTCGCCTTCGACGACGCCGGCGGCGCGCTGGAGCTGCTGGAGACCGTTTGCCCGGATGTCGCCGCGGGCCAGCTCTGGCTGGACGCGGAGCGCGGCATTCTTTACAGCAACGACGAGTGCGGCGAGCGCCGCGGCGAGATCGGCGGCGGCGGCTACCTGCTCGCCTTCCGCATCGACCGCAAAACCGGCGGGCTGACGCTCCTGAACCGCCGCGAATCGCTGAGCCCGGAGCCCTCTTACCTCTGCCTCGACAAAAGCGGTCGCTACCTCGCCGCCTGTCACTGCGGCGACCCGTGGCACGTCACGCGCATCGTCCGGAGAGCGGACGGCGGCTTCGGCAACGAGGTGCTGTTCGACGATTCCGCGCTCGTGCTCTTCCGCATCGAGCCGGACGGCAGTCTCGGCGAGGTCTGCGACGTGTCCGTGAACCCCGGCACCGGCGGAAAGGGCGAGAACTCTTCGGTCAACGTAGACCCCGTTTCGGGCCATATCCAGCTCGTCGAGGTCCTCTCCCGGCTCCACGCGGTCGTGGCGAGTCCGAGCGGCGAGCTGCTCGCCGTCTGCGACAAGGGCATGGACAAGGTCTATACCTATCGCATCGACCGTGCGCAGGGCAGGCTGGTCCGTCTGAACAAGTGGACCGCCCCGGAGGTCGCCTGCTTCCCGCGCTACGCCGCGTTCCACCCGGCGGGCGGCGTGCTCTATGTCAACAACGAAAACCTCGCGCTGCTGAATAGCTTTCACTATGACGAGACCACCGGCGCGCTGGAGCGCTTCGACAGCGTTTACCTGTTAGACCGCGACCCCGGACCCGTCGACGGCAAGCCCGTCGGCGCGCAGGATATCCTCGTCCACCCGAACGGCAGAACGCTCTACTGCACGCTCTGCGGCCTGAACCTGATCGTCGTCTGCCGCATCGGGGATGACGGCGCGCCGCGCCCCGTGCAGCATGTGAACGCCCGCGGCATCCTGCCGCGCGGACTCGCCCTCTCCCCGGACGGGCGCTTCCTGCTCTCTGGCAACATGGTCTCCGGCGACATCACCATCTTCGCCGCGGACGGCGAGGGACTTCTGACGGACACGGGCAGGACTTACCCCGCCGTTTCCCCCTCCGCGCTGCGCTTTCTGCGCGCGGAAGAATAAGAAAGGAGAATTTTTGCTATGAGCTATCAGACCAAGCAGAAGCTGAATCCCGTCGAGGCGCTGATGCCCCTCGCGAAGTATTATAACAACTACCCGATGCACGATCTGCCGCAGGACGTGAAGGATGTCATCTTTGGCCACCCGATGGACTGGCACGACGCCATTCCCGCCGAGCGCTTCCTCGACTGGCTGCTGCCGAAGGGCGAGTATAACGGTCACGAAAACGGCTACTGTATGTTCCCAGACGGCAGCGGCTATATCGCGACCTATATGCCCATCCCGGAGGACGTGGACGTCAAGAAGCTGTTCTGGTACTTAAACTGGCTGAACATCCAACCCAAGAGCCAGCCCGCCGGGACCGGCAACCTGCGCTACAAGATCTGGAACCCCGCCGACCACTGGGACCATTATTTCATCAACTGGACCGACAAGAGCGAGGGCGTCCACACGACGGAGAGCCTCGACCTCGGCGAGGGCGACCGCCAGTACGACACCATCCGCCACAGCTTCAATCTGCGCGACTACGGTCTCACGCAGGAGCGCATCAACGCGCTGAAGGCGTCCGGGTTGAACGTCAATGAGAGCTCCGACTGGGAGAGCTTTGACGAGGCGGGCTGCCACCTGACCTTAGGCCAGATCCGCCCCCGCGCGGACGGCGGCTGGGAGCGCCGCAGCGTAGAGTGGATCGGCTGGCGCCCCAAGGACGGAAAGATCATCCGCGACGCGCGCACCAAGTGCGACGAAGCCTATCTCCGCAAGGTCGCCTACCACACCCTGCTTGAGTGGTATCACCTGATGACGTTTATCAACGATCTTTACGAGGAGTATCATAACTTGCCCATCGACGCAGACTAATAAAGTACTTAAAAACGGAGCGTATCGGTACCGATGCGCTCCGTTTTTCATGCTGACACGCTATATGTCGGGATATAAGCCCCTTGGCTCTCCCTCTGGGAGAGCTGTCACCGCAGGTGACGGAGAGGGGACCCTCTCCGTCACGGCTTCGCCGTGCCATCTCTCCCAAAGGGAGAGGCAAGGGGAAACGGCAGAAAGTCAACCAAGTGCAACCCCCGCAAGTTCGGCTGGGGAGAGCCAGT
>CAVJGI010000079.1:0-9831 GCA_963649145.1 Ruminococcus bicirculans (ex Wegman et al. 2014)
GACAGCCTCCCTTGCACAGGGAGGCCTTTAAATTGTGCGGCTTCGCCGCGTTGATAAGACTTTTTTGACGGGCTGACCGGGACACGCGGAAGCGTGTCCCGGTCTTTACTTTTTTTCACCCGCGGACGGGGATAAGGTCGCGGTAGCGGAGATACATGATCTGCCCGGTGTAGGGGTTGATGCCGGGGAGATAGGCGGAATATACGCAGTTCGCCGCGCTGCCGCCGGTTTCGGCGAGCAGCTCGCTTACCTCGACGATCTTGCCCGTGACCCAGACGAGGTCGCCCGGATGCAGGGTGGCGTTGGTGCCGCCGAAGGCGGTGTAATCTCCGGGTTCGTTCACGAGGTTGCCGTTTTCGTCATAGCTGTAGATGTTGGTCACAGGCGCCGCCTGATACCAGCCGATCTGGTGGGCGTAGACGCTGCGCTCCGCGACGGCGACCGCCTGCTCGATGGTGCAGGGGGCGTTGGGGGAGAGCGTCGTGGCGCTGGTGCCCTTGACGAGATCGAGCGCGTTCATAAACGCCATCGCCTCGGTCGCCCAGCTCTGGACCTGCGCATTATCCGTGTAAGAGGACAGCTTGGAGGTATAGCTCGTGTAGCTGTAGTCGGAGTTTTTCTCCACGTAGCGGAGCGTGCGGTAGAGGAAGGTCGCCATCTGCTGGCGGTTGAGCGTGTCGTTCGGGGAGAAGGTGGTCGCCGAGGTGCCGGAGGTGATGCCGGCAGCGTAAGCCTTGAGGACATAGGGATTCGAGGTGTCCGTAAAGGTGTTCGCGGCGGCGGGGGCGATGGATTTGCCGGTCAGCGTCTCGGCAAGGCGGACGGCGACGGAGCAGAACTGAAGACGGGAGATGGACTTCGTGAAGTCGCTGCCGAGCAGCTCGCTGTCGAGCAGATCGTCAATGAGCGCGAGGTTGACGTCGCTCTGCGCCCAAGTGCTCGTTTTAACAGAGGTCTTCTGCGGCATCGTGAAGGTGCCGGCATAGAGCTCGCTGGTGTTCAGCGCCTGCGTCTCCTGCCAGTTTAAGGAGGCGAGCATCTCTGCCTGATACTGCGCGAGGGTCGCGTCCGTGCCGGAGGCGTAAAGGTCCCGCTCGGTCAGATGCGTCTGGAGATAACGGTAAGAGTGACCGCAGTTTTCGCAGCTGAGCCAATAGACCAGCTCTCCGGCGGCGTTCACGCCGATATACGCCTCGTCCGTGGGATATTCGCCGTCATCCGAGTGGGCGAGCTTCTCGGTCTTGAGCTCGATCTCCGTAGACCATTCAGGGGGAGCGACGTGGTTCGGGTTATACTCGCACTTGCCGCAGATCATGCAGGAATAGTAATACCGGAGGGCATCCTGACACGCGATCGCATAGGTGTAGACGCGGTCGGCGGTCCGGATCTGCTGGACGTAGTTGTGGTTGGTGCACCAGTTGTCCTTCGCGGCGGCGTCGCCCGCCTTCTGCGCGGCGTAGACATCAGTGCCGGAGTAGGTCTTGATGGTGTAGGGGATGAGCTGCGGGAGCGTATCTAATTTTTCCAAGAGCGCGGGCACTTTGGATTCGGGGATATACACCGTGGTCTCGGCGGTATAGAAGGGCAGGTCGCTTTGCTTTGCCCACCGGTATACTCCGGCGATGGGCAACCAGAGGTAGTCATTCATCGCATCGATGAACTGATACGGATCCACCTTGTCGCTGAGCCAGAGCTCTTGCAGATATTGCGCGTAGCAGATGAAGAAGCAGGTTCCATCGCCCGTTATCCTCTGGTCGGTGTCCAGAATGAGGGTGCGGATATGCTCGGTGTCCTCCAGAACGTGGTAAGCGTCGGTCATGACAGCCACATTGTTGGCGTAGCGTTCAAGCTGCTTCGTTTCCGCCTCCGCCATCGTGCGGGGCGCCGCCATCGAGCGCCGTGCTTCCTTGAGAGTCTCCGCCTTCTGCGCGAGAACGTCGTCCAGCTCCGACTTCTCCTCCTCGCTGTAGCGCTCGCCGGGGATGGTCAGGCTGACTTGGATCGTGGGGAAATACTGCGCGCTGGTGCGGACCGTGGCGGGCACGCCGTTGACCGTGGCGGAGAAAGAGTCCGGCGTTACGACGTTGTCTCCGCTGACGGTCGTGTAGTTCGCGCAGTAGCCCTTCGTGGTGTCGAACATCAGCTTGATGCTCACAAGATAGGTCGTACCGGCGCGGAAATAAAAGCCGTCGTCGGTCTCCACGTCGTCGCCGGACCACTCGGTGTACCAGACATCGCAAATGCCGGCGGCGTAAAGGTCGGTACTGCCGCTTTTGATGCTCTTGACGGTGACTTCGGTCTCCATCTCGTTGGGGTCGCCCGCTTTGGGCAGCTCGATCTCGATGTCGACGCTTTTGAGCCGCGTCTCCGCAGCAAACGCCGCGGCAGGCAGCAGCGCCAGCGCCATGCAGAGCGCAAGCAGCGCGCAGGCAAGTCTTTTTTTCATGATTCTACCTCCCGGTCAAGTGAGTTTGGGATTCCAGTCCGATTCTACCACTTCTCCCTGCGATTTTCAAGAAGAGAGAGAAAAAAAGCCTCGCAGAGTTCGCTGCCGCAGCCGTCTTTTCAGTCAAAAGCTGAAATGGGAGACCGCCGAAGGCGGTCTCCCATTTCAGCTTTTTTTTACCCGCCGAGGTATGCCTTTCTCACGGCGTCGCTCGCCATGAGCTCCTTGCCGGTGCCGGAGATGGTGATGCGGCCGGTTTCGAGAACGTAGGCGCGGTCGGCGACGGAGAGGGCTGCCTGCGCGTTCTGCTCGACGAGCAGGATGGTCGTGCCCGCGGCGTGGAGCTCGCGGATGATGTCGAATATCTGCTCGACCAGAATGGGCGCGAGACCCATGGAGGGCTCGTCGAGCATCAGCAGCTTCGGGCGGCTCATAAGCGCTCTGCCCATCGCGAGCATCTGCTGCTCGCCGCCGGAGAGCGTTCCGGCGACCTGCTTCCGGCGCTCCTTCAGGCGCGGGAAGCGCGCATAGACGTCCGCAATGCCGGGACCCACGGTGGAGCCGGGCTGGGTGTATGCGCCGAGCTCCAGATTCTCCTCAACGGTCATCTGAAGGAAAACATGTCTGCCCTCCGGGACCTGCGCGAGCCCGCGGGCGACGATCTTGTCCGGCGGGACGGCGTGGAGGTCCTGCCCCTCGAAGCTCACGCTGCCGCTGCGCGGGTGGAGCAGACCGGAGACGGTGTTCAGCACGGTGGATTTGCCCGCGCCGTTCGCGCCGATGAGCGTCACGACCTCGCCGGCGTCGACGTGGAAGGACACGCCCTTCACGGCGTGGATGCTGCCGTAGAAAACATTCAGGTCTGTGACCTTCAGCATTTCACTCATGCCTGCGCCTCCTTTTTCTTGCCGAGGTAAGCCTCGATGACCTGCGGGTCGTTCTGGATGTCCGCGGCGGAGCCCTTGCAGATGATGCGGCCGAAGTTCAGCACGGCGATGCCCTCGCAGATGTTCATGACGAGGTTCATGTCGTGCTCGATGAGCAGCACCGCGATCTTGAAGGTGTCGCGGATGGAGCAGATGTTTTCCATCAGCTCCGCGGTCTCGCTGGGGTTCATGCCGGCGGCGGGCTCGTCGAGCAGCAGCAGGCAGGGGTTCGTTGCGAGCGCGCGCAGTATCTCAAGGCGGCGCTGGGCGCCGTAGGGGAGGGAGCCGGCGCGGTCCGCGGCGTAATGCTCCATGTGGAAGATGCTGAGCAGCTCCATCGCGCGCTCATGCGCGATGCGCTCGCCGCGCCAGAAGCCCGGCAGACGGAAGATGCCCGTCGGCATGCCGTAGCGGATCTCGCCGCCCATTGCGACGGTGATGTTCTCCTCCACGGTGAGGTTGTCGAAAAGGCGGATGTTCTGGAAGGTGCGGGCGATGCCCGCGCGGTTGACCTGCGTGGTCGTGAGGCCGTGGATGTCCTTGCCGTCGAGCAGTATCGTGCCGTGGGTCGGCTGGTAGACCTTGGTGAGCAGGTTGAAGATCGTCGTCTTGCCTGCGCCGTTCGGCCCGATGAGCCCGGCGATCTCCGTGCGGCCGACGGTGATGTTGAAGTCCTCGACCGCCTTCAGACCGCCGAAGGTGATGCCGAGATTGACGCATTCGAGCACGGGGGACATGTCCGCGTCGCGCTCCGGAAGCAGCGCAACGTCGCGCGGGACGGGAACGAGCTTGGTTTTCTGTGCCATTTTTAGGTCTCCTCCTTCCTCTTGCCGCCAAAGGCGCGGCGGAGCAGCGCCGCCGGGTGGATGCGGGCGAAAAATTCGCGCACGCTCGGACTGTTCGTGGCGAGCATGACGAGCACGAGCACGATGGCGTAGAGCAGCATGCGGTAATCGGCAAATTCGCGCATCGCCTCCGGCAGAGCGGTCAGGACGATGGCGGCGATAATGGAGCCGGGGACGCTGCCCATGCCGCCGAGGACCACGATGACGAGGATCTCGATGGACATGTTGTAGTCGAAGCTCGCCGCCTTGACGTTGGCGAAGAAGTGGCCGTAAAGCGTGCCCGCTGCGCCGGCGAAGAAGGCGGCTAACATAAACACCGTCAGCTTATAGCGCGTGACGTTGATGCCGACGCTCTCGGCGGCGATGCGGTTATCGCGGATCGCCATGATCGCGCGGCCGTGGCGCGATTTTTTGAGGTTCATCATCACGACCGCCGTCAGCAGCACGAGCACGGCTGCGTAGGGCAACAGCGTTTTGGCGTTGGAGTAGATCGCGCCGGTGTTGAGTCCGAGCGCGCCGCCGGTGAAGTCGAGGTTCGTGATGACGTTTTTAATGATCTCGCCGCAGGCGAGGGTCACGATGGCGAGGTAGTCGCCCTTCAGACGCAGCGCCGGAAGACCGACGATGAAGCCGAACACGGCGGCGACGAGACCGCCCGCGATCATAGAGAGCGGCAGGCGCACCGGCATCGGCAGCACGTTCACGAGCGCGATGGACACGAGACAGCCGGAGAAGAGCCCGACGGACATAAAGCCCGCGTGACCCAGCGAGAGCTCGCCTAAAAGCCCGACGACGAGGTTCAGCGACACCGCCAGCACGATATAGACCGAGATGGGGATCAGCATATTGGAGATCTGGCGCGAGACGCCGCCCGTATAGAGCAGCCAGCCGACGACGACGTAAGCCGCGGCGACGAGCGCGAAGGTCAGGATATTTCCGTTGACTTTTTTCTTTTTCATTCCCTGCGCCTCCTCTCAGACCTTTTCGCTGATCTTCTTGCCCAGCAGTCCGGTGGGCTTGAGGACCAGCACGAGGACCAGAACGCCGAAGACGATGGCGTCCGCCCAGAGCGTGGAGATATAGGTCTTGCTCATCTGCTCGATGACGCCGAGCAATATGCCGCCGAGCATCGCGCCGGGGATGGAGCCGATGCCGCCGAACACCGCGGCGGTGAACGCCTTGATGCCGGGCATCGCGCCGGTCGTCGGCTTGATGTAGACATACGTCATGCCGTAGAAAATGCTCGCGAAGGCGGCGAGGGCGGAGCCGATGGCGAAGGTCAGCGTGATCGTGCGGTTGACGCTGATGCCCATCAGCGACGCCGCCGCCTTGTCCTCGCTGACGGCGCGCATGGCCTTGCCGAGCTTGGATTTGTTGATGAAGAGCGTCAGCACGACCATGATGACCGCGGTGATCGCGAGCGTCAGGATCGTGATGCCGTCGATCGTGACGCCGCCGAGACGGAAGCTCGGAAGGGTGACGACGGTGGGATACGCCTTCTGCTGGGAGCCGAAGATGAGCAGGGCGACGTTCTGGAGGAAATAGCTGACGCCGATGGCGGTGATGAGCACGCTGAGCGGCGGCGCGGCGCGCAGCGGCTTATACGCCAGAAATTCAATGAGCATGCCGAGCACGGCGCAGATGACGATGCTGAGCAGCACGGCGATCACGGGCGGGAGACCGAGCTGCGCCACCGCCACGATACCGGCGTAAGCGCCGATCATGATGACGTCGCCGTGGGCGAAGTTCAGCATTTTCGCGATGCCGTAAACCATCGTGTAGCCCAGCGCGATGAGCGCGTAGATGCTGCCGAGGCTCAGGCCGCTGATCAGGGTCTGGATCAGTTTTATCATGGTGTCTGACTCCTTACACTTTTCTCTTCGGGGGAAAAACATGGGTAAACGCTGAATCGGTCGCCCCTTGCCGATCGATTCAGCATTTACCCCAAGCCCCGCCGGAGTTTATCTCTCCGGCGGGGTTCGGGCTTGGAATAAGAAAGAGAGGATTGCAGAGATTAAGGGGGATCACTTGGCGAAGAGCGTGCCCTCGCCGTTCTTGTAGAGGATGGCGCTTGCAGCCTTGCTGGTGTTGCCGTCCGCGCCCCAGGTCATGGTGCCGGTGACGCCGGTGACTTCGAGCTCGGTCATGGTCTTGGCAAGCTCGGCGCCGGAGGTGGTGCCCGCCTTCTCGACAGCCGCCTTGATGACATAAACGGCGTCATAAGCGCCGGCGGCGAACTGGTCCGGGGTGGCGCCGCCGTTGGCGTCCTTGTAAGCGCTGACGAACGCCTGCACCTTCTCATCGGTGGAGTCGGCGGCGAAGGGGGTGAGCATCAGGACATTGTCCGCGATGGAGACATCCTGCTCGACCTTGCCGAGAATGCCGTCAAGACCGTCGGCGCCGAAGAAGTAAACGTCGTCGGCGAACTTGCCCTTCGCTTGGGTCAGGAAGGTGGAAGCCTCCTCGGCGTAGATGGGGATGAACACGACCTTGACGCCGGAGGCGACAAGCGCGTCGATCTGGGTGGAGAGGTCGGTGTTGGTGGAGGTAGTGAAGGTCTGGGTCTCAACGATGGTCAGACCGCGCTCGCCGGCTTCCTCGACGAAGGCGTTGTAAAGACCGACGGAGTAGTCATAGTCGCTCATGTAGAGCACGCCGACCTCAGTGGCGAGGTTGTTGTCCACGATGTAGTTCGCGGCAGCGGCGCCCTGATAGGAGTCGTAGAAGCAGATGCGGAACGCCTTGTCGTTGCCGTCGATGCAGCTGTCGTTGGAGCCGGACGGGGTGAGGAGCATGATGTCATCGTCCTTAGCGGCGGCGGTGACGGAAGCCATCTCGCCGGAGAGGACGGTGCCGAGGGAGACGTCCATGCCCCAGTCCATCAGCTTGCCGTAAGCGTTGACGGCGCTCTCCGGATCGCCCTGAGAATCCTGGAAGTTCAGCTCGATCTGCTTGCCGGCGATGCCGCCGGCGGCGTTGATCTCCTTGACGGCGAGCTCCGCGCCCGCTTTCACGGACAGACCGTAGTTGGCGTAGCCGCCGGTCAGGGGTCCGATGCCGCCGAGCTTGACGGTCTCGGAGGCGGTGTCGCCGCCGGTGGTCGGCGTGTCTGTCTTCGGACTGTCAGTCGGCGTGGTGCCGCCATTGTTGGTGCTGCCGCAGGCCGCGAACGCGAAGACCATAACGGCTGCCATTACGAGTGCAAGAAACTTTTTCATGGGTTTGTTCTCCTTTGCTTTGAATGTTTTTGATTGACTTTGATCAAGGGATATATACAAAAAAGCGGCTCCGCCTCATTTCCCGGCGAAACCGCTTTGCTGTATCGAAGAAATTCAATACCGCTCTCGCGTTTTTTCACCGGACATGAACAGAATAATAACGAGCATGATAATCATGGCGGGAAGAAGGAACAGTCGCAGGGCGAGGGAAACAAAAATGGACGCCACAAGCATGGCGCCCAGAATGACAACAAAAGCGGTGTTTTCGGTGCAGGAGCGCACGGAATGAGCCTCCGCACAGGGAGCGGAAGCGGCGGAGACGGTATTCATTTCAGAGGTCTTGAAACGGAACATGAAAAGCTTGTCTCCTTTCGGTGCGTTCTTCAAACCCTTCCGGATTTGATGGTGCAATTTTAACGCTTTATATCAGGAAAGTCAATACCGCGTATTCCACAAGATTCTCCGTCAATCTGCTGCGTTTTCCGACGATTTTTTATAAAAACATCCCAAAATGCAGCGCACTTTGGGATGCTTCAGCCTGTCAAAAAAAGCCTCGCAGAGTTCGCGTCCGCCCTAAAGGACTAGCGCCTTCGGCGCGTCGCAGCGCGAATAAAGTCAAATCTATTTTTCGGCGGGGCGTGTACCTGCCGAAAAATACTCTGTGCGGAGGCTTTCGAAGAGCACCTCCGCGCCCTTGGCGACGAGTGAATAATCGGTCCATTCCTCCGGGCAGTGTCTGAGACCGCCGCGGCTCGGAATGAAGATCATCGCGACCGGGCAGAGCTCGGCGATGCGGATGGCGTCGTGGCCCGCGCCGGAATAGACGCGGCGGTGGGTGACGCCGGCGGCGTCGGCGCTCTCGGCGATAACGCGCTGGAGAGGCTCCGGGATCGGGACGGGCGCGCTGTTATACTCCCGCTCCGCGCTGTAGGTGCAGCCGCGGCGGGCGCACACGGCGTCCAGCTTTTCCTCCAGCGCGCGCATCACGCCGGTGCAGAGGTCATATTCGCTCGAACGGATGTCCGCGTTGATCGTGACGCAGCCGGGGATGACGTTCGGGATGTTCGGCTCCACGAAGAGACTGCCGACGGTGGCGACCGTGTCGCGCCCGGCGGCGGCAGCAGCGCGCTCGGCCTCCAGCGTGTACTCCGCGGCGGCGCACATCGCGTCGGAGCGCATATCCATCGGCGTCCCGCCCGCGTGGTCGGCGGTGCCGCGGATCGTGACGCGGTGGTGGGTCGCGCCGCTGATGCTCGTCACGACGCCGACCTCCGCGCCGCAGCGCTCTAAAACGGAGCACTGCTCGATATGGAGCTCCAGATAAACGTGGAGCTGACCGGGGCGGTAAGCCGCGTCGGAGATGCGTTCGGGGTCAAAGCCCGCCTCGCGCATCGCGTCGGCGAGCAGAACGCCGTCGCTGTCGCGCACGGTGAAGAGCTCCTCCTTCCGGAGCATCCCCGCTATGGCGCGGCTGCCGAACAGACCGGGGTAAAAGCGGGAGTTTTCCTCGCCGGTGAAGCCGACGATCTCGATGCTGCGCTTCGGGCGCAGACCGAGATCCCGGAAAACGCGCGCCGCCTCCAGCCCGGCGACGACGCCCGCCATGCCGTCGAAGTTGCCGCCGGAGCGGATGGAGTCGATGTGGCTGCCCGCCATAACAGCGGGGAGCGACGCGTCCCGACCGTCCAGCCGCCCGATCACGTTGCCCGCCTCGTCGATGCGGACGCGGAGCCCGGCTTGGAGCATCTGGTCGCGCAGATAGCTCCGGGCGCGGTTTTCCGCCGGGGAGAAGGTCAGGCGCGTGATGCCGGGACCGGCGCCGTCGGTGCAGAGCGCGAGCGATTCAAGGTCCTCGCGGATGCGTTTTTCACTTGCATGCATGATCATTTTCCTCCTCTCAGGCGGACATGCCGGGCAGCCACAGCACCATTTCGGGCCAGAAGACCATCACGACAACGAGCAGTATCAGCGCGATCACGTATGGCCATATGCCCTTATCTGTGTCCTGATGAAGCAGCTCGGTCTCTACGACCTCACCCCCGCGCTCTGCCATCTCGATTACACCATGAGCGAAGCCGGCGGCGCGTCAAATTTCGTCCGGGAATACACCCTTGCTTCCGGCGGACCCTACTGCGACTGCGAGTATCATAAGAAGCGCAAGGCGTGAATGCAAAAACAGGCGTTCCCCGTTCGCGGACGGGGAACGCCTGTTTTTGCAGATTACCAGAAAAGCGCAGCGAGCTGCGATTTTAAAGGCTCCCGAAGTGCAAGGGGAGCTGGCGCGCGAAGCGCGACTGAGGGGTTGTAAGCTCACGAAAACGCCGAGCTTGGCGATTCCGGCAGCTTACAACCCTCCAGTCAGCCTTCGGCTGACAGCCTCCCTTGCACAGGGAGGC
>CAVJGI010000080.1:0-9829 GCA_963649145.1 Ruminococcus bicirculans (ex Wegman et al. 2014)
ACCTTCCTATTCTAACAGCTTAGGCAACGAGATGTCTCGGCTCGTAGCTGGCTGCAACTTTTCCGAGGCAAATATATTGTAACAGGAGGGACCCAATCGAAAGGGTCCCTCCTTAACTGTGCCTTTGCCTTCTTTCCCCACAAGGGGAAAGAAGGTCGCGTCCCGCGGACGCGAAACAAATTCAATTTGCGCCGCGCACGGCGCAATAGATCACCCCACCTCACGCACCATTATGATCCTCGTCGTCCCCGCATCGCGGACGTGACGAAATCCTAGCCGCTCGTAGAGCATCCGCGCGCGGGTGTTGGCGCGGAAGATGTAGAGAAAGGCGGGGAGCTGCGCGCTGCGGCAGGCGTCCGTGATCAGCGCCGGACCGATGCCGCGGCCGCGGAAGGCGGGGAGGAGATAGAGATCGTCAAGCTCCAGCCAGCCGTCCTCGATATGCGTGCGGAACACACCGGCGCGCTCGCCGTGAAGCAGCACCCAACGGTATTCGCCGATGTGCTGCGCCGTGTTCCGCCGCATCCATTGCTCCACCTTGGCGCGATCGAGAACGGAAAAATCCTCGTATTGCTCCACATGCGCCCACGCAAGGGCGAAAATCTCCTCTGTGTCCCCCACAACAGCGGGGTGGAGCGTCAGCCCCTCCATCATCGCACCCCCTCGATATGCGTGAGGCGCACCTCGCCGCTGCGCAGCGCTGCCGTACCCTCCGCGGTGCGGACGAGCAGCGCGCCGTCGTCGCCGATGCCGGTGACGGTGCCGCTTTGCTCCGTGCCGCCGAGCGGGAAGGTCACGCGCCTGCCCGTTAAGATCGAGCGGCGGCGGTAAGCGTCCAGATGGGAAAAGTCGCCCCGCCACGCGAGCAGCCCCTTCGCGATCGCGGCGGCGAGCGGCGCGCGCACATCGCCGCAGCCGAGCGCACCGACCGTGTCCCGCAGCTCCGGCGGCACGGCGGCGGGCTGCAAATTGATCCCCACGCCGACGATGACCTCCCCGCCGACCGCTTCCGTCAGGATTCCGCCAACCTTTTTTCCGCGGTAAAACAGGTCGTTGACCCACTTGACGCCGCAGGAGATGCCGGTCAGCCTCTCGATCGCGTCCGCGGCGCAGACGGCGGCGTAAGTCGTCAGCGCAGCGGGGTCAAAGCCCGTGCGCGGGAAGGCGAGGCTCATATAAAGCCCGCTGCCCGGCGGGGAGAAAAAGCTCCGCCCGCAGCGGCCGCGCCCCGCCGTCTGCCCGTCGGCGAGCACGAGACAGCGCATCTCGCCCGCTCCGATGCGGCGGCGGCACTCCTCGCTCGTGGAGTCCAGCGTCTCAAAGCCGTAAACCGGCGTTTCCGCGCCGAGCAGCGTGCGGACAGCCTGCGCGGTCGGCGTCATTGCGCCCCGTCCTTCCAGTGCTTCAGCTCCGGCACGACCGCCTCCATGTGCGCCCGGACCTGCTCCGCGGGCCAGCTCTCGCTCGCCATATGCGCCACGCAGAAGTCGATGAGCTCCTCTTTGCTGCGGTACTTGAATGTTCCGTCGGCGTAGCACCATTTGCAGTAATCCTCGTTGAAGGACCCGTCGGGCTCCCGGCTGGTCACGGCGTCCTCCAGCGGCATGCCGCAGCACTGGCAGATCAGCCGCCGCGGTGCGCCGAGCAGCGTGTTGATCGAGACGTCGAAGAGCGATGAGAGGCGCTTGAGCGTCTCCGGCCCCGGTGTCGTCTCCCCGGTCTCCCAGCGCGAGACCGCCTGCCGCGTCACAAAAACCTGCTCCGCCAGCTCGTCCTGCGATAAGCCCTTCGCGGTCCGCAGCTCGCGCAGAATTTCCTTCGTTTCCATGTATCGGGCACCTCCTTTTTTCTATGGCGTCAGTTTACCACAAATAAGACCCCCGCGCAAGCAACCGTCGGTTGCCTGCGCGGGGATCAATTTATTTATCTCATTGTTCCGGTTCCAGACTCCGCTGCTTGGCGAGCAGTCCGGCGTAGCGGCGCTTGGCGGAGCGCTCGGCTTCGGCGAAGAGCTCCTCGGCGCGCTCGGGGTATTTGATCGTGAGCGCGTTGTAGCGCACCTCGCCCATCAGGAAGCTGCGGTAATCGCCCTGCGGCTCCGGGGAGTCGATCGTGAGGGGATTCTTGCCCTCGGCGATGAGCGCGGGGTTATAGCGCAGGAGGTTCCAGTAACCGGCGCGGACGGCGTGCTTCATCTCGTCCATCGCGTGGTTCATGCCCGCCTTGATGCCGTGGTTGATGCAGGGCGCGTAAGCGATGATGAGGGAGGGACCCTCATACGCCTCCGCCTCGCGGATGGCGCGGAGCGTCTGCTGCATATCCGCGCCCATCGCGATCTGGGCGACGTAGATATAGCCGTAAGCCATCGCGATCTGGGCGAGGTCCTTTTTCTTGACGCTCTTGCCCGCGGAGGCGAACGCCGCGACCGCGCCGAGCGGCGTGGACTTGGAGCTCTGACCGCCGGTGTTGGAGTAGACCTCCGTGTCGAAGACGAAAACGTTGACGTTCTTGCCGCTCGCGAGCACGTGGTCAACGCCGCCGTAGCCGATGTCGTAAGCCCAGCCGTCGCCGCCGAAGATCCAGACGGAGGGGCGGGTCAGCATGTCGCGGTTGGAGCAGACGAAAAGCGCGTCGGGATTCTCGTCCCGGATGGCTTCGCAGGCGCGGAGCAGCAGCGCGCCGTTCGTGCGCGCGCCCTCGACGTCCTCCATCGTGTCGAGCCACGCGCGCGCCGTCTCGCCCAGAACGGGCTCAAGGCGTTCCACAGCGGAGCGGACCTCGTTCCGCCGCGCGTCGACCGCGATGCGCATGCCGAGACCGAACTCGGCGTTATCCTCAAAGAGCGAGTTCGCCCAAGCGGGACCCTTGCCCTCGCGGTTGACGGTATAGGGCGAGCTCGGCGCGGAGCAGCCCCAGATGCTGGTGCAGCCCGTGGCGTTCGCGATGAACATGCGCTCGCCGAAAAGCTGGGTGATGAGCTTGGCATAGGGCGACTCGCCGCAGCCGGGGCAGGCGCCGGAGAACTCCAGCAGCGGCTGGCGGAACTGGCTGCCCTTGACGGTGTTCGGTCCGAAGGGGAGGGGCTTTTCGCTGACCGAGGCGAAGAGATGGTCAAACTTGCCCTGCGCGGCGCGCACATAGTCGTCGCGGCTTTGCTCCATGCGGATCGCCTTCTCCTTCGCGGGGCAGACCTCGGCGCAGCTGCCGCAGCCGGTGCAGTCGAGCGCGGAGACGGCGATGGTGAAGCGCAGCGTCTTCGTCTTGTCGCCGAGCATCGGCAGAACGCCGTCCACGCCCTCGCTCTCCGCCTCCGTCAGCGCGAAGGGGCGGATGACGGCGTGGGGGCAGACGTAGGAGCACTGGTTGCACTGGATGCAGTTTTCCGGGATCCAACGCGGCAGGTCCGCGGCGATGCCGCGCTTTTCAAACGCCGCCGTGCCGGAGGGGATGAGACCCGTCGCCGTGGAGAGAAAGTCCGAAACGGGCACGGAGTCGCCCGTGAGCGTGTTCGTTGGGACGAGGATCTTGTTCAGATACTCGGTCGTGAGCGCGTCGCGCCCGACGAGCGGCTTGCGCGGCGCGTCGTCCGGGGCGTTTTTCCACGTCTCCGGTACCGCGACGGCGTGGACGCCGGTGAGACCCGCGTCGATGGCGGCGCAGTTCATCTCGACGATGTTCTGGCCCTTGGCGCTGTAGGTCTTGACGACGGCCTCCTTCATATAGGCGACCGCCTCGTCGATGGGGATGATGTCCGCGAGCTTGAAAAACGCCGCCTGAAGCACGGAGTTCGTGCGCCGCGCGCCGAGACCGACCGCCTTGGCGAACTTCACGGCGTCGCAGGTGTAAAACTTCACGTCATTTTCCGCGATATAGCGCTTGACGCGGGCGGGCAGCTTGGTCTCCAGCTCCTCGTCCGTCCACGGACAGTTGAGCAGAAAATAGCCGCCGGGCTTCACGTCCTGCACCATCTCGAAGCGCTGGAGATACGCCGGATTGTGGCAGGCGACGAAGTCCGCCTGCTTGACGTAATACGCGGAGCGGATCGGCTCGTCGCCGAAGCGGAGGTGGGAGATGGTCGTGCCGCCGGATTTCTTGGAGTCGTACTGGAAGTAAGCCTGCACCTTTTTGTCGGTGTGGTCGCCGATGATCTTGACGGAGTTCTTGTTCGCGCCGACGGTGCCGTCCGCGCCGAGACCCCAGAATTTGCACGCCTTCGTGCCCGCGGGGGCGACGTCGGGATTCTCCGTCATCGGGAGGGAGAGATCGGTCACGTCGTCCGTGATGGAGAGCGTGAACTCGATCTTCGGGTTCTCGGAGAAGAGGTTTTCAAACGCGGCGAGCAGGTCGCCGGGCTGGGTGTCCTTGCTGCCGAGACCGTAGCGGCCGTGGCAGACCATGCAGCGGACGAACTCCGTGCCGCGCAGGGAGGCGGCGAAGTCGATATAGAGCGGCTCGCCGAGTCCGCCGGGCTCCTTCGTGCGGTCGAGCACGGCGAAGCGCTTCGCGGTCTTCGGCAGCACGCGCAGCAGGTGCTTCGCGGAAAACGGACGGTAGAGGTGGACCTCCACGACGCCGACGCGGTGTCCGCGCGCGTTCAGATAGTCCACGACCTCCTCCGCCGCCTCGCAGACGGAGCCCATCGCGACGAGGACGTACTCCGCGTCCGGCGCGCCGTAATAGTTGAAGGGCTTGTAGTTCGTGCCGATCTCGGCGTTGACGCGGTCCATGTACTGCTCCACGAGGTCCGGCGTCTCCAGATAAACGCCGTTGCAGGCTTCGCGGTGCTGGAAGAAGGTCTCCGGCTGCTCCGCCGAGCCCATCAGGTGGGGGTGGTTCGGGTTCAGCGCGCGGGCGCGGAAGGCGCGCACGGCGTCGAGGTCGGTCATGCCGAGCAGCGTGTCATAGTCCCAGACACCGATCTTCTGATACTCGTGGCTCGTGCGGAAGCCGTCGAAGAAGTGGAGCATCGGGAGACGCCCGGCGATGGTGGAAAGATGGGCGACGGCGGCGAGGTCCATGACCTGCTGCACGCTGTTGGACGCTAAAATGGCGAAGCCCGTCTGACGCACGCCCATCACGTCGCTGTGGTCGCCGAAGATGCTGAGCGCGTGGGTCGCGAGGGCGCGGGCGGCGACGTGGAACACCGCGGGCGTCTGCTCCGCGGCGAGCTTATACATGTTCGGGATCATCAGCAGCAGACCCTGCGACGCCGTGAACGTGCTGGTGTATGCGCCGGCGGAAACGGAGCCGTGGACCGCGCCGGCGGCGCCGCCCTCGGACTGCATCTCCACGATGGAAACGCGCTCGCCGAAGATGTTTCTTCTGCCCTGCGCGCCCCACTCGTCCATGCTCTCCGCCATCGGGGAGGACGGCGTGATCGGATAGATGACCGCCGCCTCGGAAAAGGCGTAGGCAACATGGGCGGCGGCAGTGTTGCCGTCCATCGTCTTGCGCGTTCGGTTGTCCAGCTTGTTCGTGCTCATAAGCGTGAGCTCCTCCTTCATTCTTCCAAAACTAAAAAACGAGGGGTATTCTTTGTATATTTTGATGGTAGCACAAATTATGAAAAAAACAACAAAAATTTACCCTGAAAACAAAGAATTATGCACAAATCACAAGCCAAACATTCCAAACGTAGGTACCAATTTTTGTGAAAAACGGCGAAATTTGCAGACCGAAAGGGACCACGCGCAGCCGCTTTTGCCGACCTGATTCGCCGGACCCGCGGCGTAAGAGCTTTGAATATATCGTCTTTCTGTGATATAATCAGTGCGGGTTTATTCGCGATAATTACACGTGCTGTTGTGGGAGGACACATTCGCCGCCGGCCGTCGGTCGGGCTGCGACACGGAAAAACTCAAAAAAGAGAGGAGACAAAGATGAAAAAAGCATTGACCTTGCTGCTGGCATTTGCGGCGCTGCTGATGTCAGGCTGCGCGTTGGAAGACAAGCTTGAGTCGAAGATCGTGGAGCAGTCGGAAATTCTGGAGGATGAAGACTATATCCAGTATCAGCAGTACCGGGACGCCGGGATGCTCGACGAAAACGGACAGTACGCCGCCCCCGTTCCGGACGAGGAGCCGGACACCGTTCCGGAGGCGCCGGACGGCAAGATCCGCGTGACATTCGCGGAAAACCGCTACCTGAAGATCGCATACTACACGGATGCCGCGGCGACGGAGAGCGTCGATACGGAGAACTGTTACCTCGACCCCGGTGAGGCGCTCTATGCGAGGGTCATCGAATGCACGAATCCAAATTCCAACCTCTACCGTTTGGCGGAGTATCGCATTCTGGAATACGACGCGGAGGGAAAAGTCAGAAAAACGCAGCGTCTGGAAGCGGCGGACGGAATGTGGACGTATGAGATCCCCGCCAATTTTACCGGCTCCGAGCTGTCTGTCGTTCCGGTCGGGGAGTACCCGGACCGCAGTCTTTCCATGCGCGTTTACTATGTGGATGATGGCGGCGGCGAGTGTCCGCTCGGCGGCGCAGGGACATGGTCCATCAACGGAAACAGCGTTGAGGACAACTTAGCGCAGATCAGTCCGATCGAGTCTTATGTTCTGAAGTTTGCCTTCGATACCGAGAACTATTTTTATGTGGAAAGCGAGCCGGACTGCTTCACCCGCGACCCGGCGGCTGTGGGCTTCGTGGAATTTTGGGAGGCGGAGCCGACCGACGCCGACTTATGCTACAGCGTGGAGCTGCATAAGTTTCTGGAGCTGTCGCTGAAATTCAGCGACGCGGCTTCGGTCCGCGTCAATCAGGGCGAGGCGGTTCCGGTCCGGAAAAATAAGGTCTGGAATTCCGGAAAGCTCCGCTACGGCGACAGCATTACGATCGAGACCGCCGGAGACTGCACCATTGCCGGCGGGGACTATCCGCATATCCGCGCCTCCAGAGACCCGATCACGGGTGGGTACCGATACACCCTGAAGGTCGTCCCGGAGGCGGAGAGCAGCACGGCGGATATCCTGACTCTGACCGTTGATGTAAACCGCGTCTTCCGCGTGACGCTGGGAAGCGAGGGCAGCTATGGCAGCTGCACCTATAAGCTCGACGGCAAGGCCGTTTCCGGCGAGGTTTCCGTTCAGGAGGGGCAGAAGCTGACGCTGACCTATCGGATCACAGCGGACGGCTATGCGTTCGCGGAGAAATCGGAGGGGATCGGCGGGTTCTTCCATGACCTGTTCAAGGGCGCCGAACGGACCGTCGAAATTCCGATCACCGCCGGCCTCGATGGGGCGACGGTCAACCCCGACGACTGGTTTGAGATTGTTGAGAAAGGAGCGTGATTCCCGGTGGTACATGAAAATAAACTATTAGGGTTTTTGCATAAAAACTGGTTGACTATCCTGATCGTGGTTCTGGTGTTGCTCGTAGCAGTACCTTTCTTCATCGCCAACCTGAAAGCCGAAGGAATTGGCACCGCCGCCGGACAGGTCAGCGGCAGCGTGGTCGGCACCGCCGTCGGCTCCGCACGGGGCATGACAGTGGGTGCGCAGGAGGGCAGGGCAGCCGGTGAACAGGCGGGGCTTTCCGCGGAGGACACCGAGGTGGACATCAAGGGCAGCATGGAGGCTCTGGGCAAGCTGGAGGTTCTGGCAGCCGGCGTCAGTCTGAAAAACATCAACAAGATCGGCGAGAGCTATACCGGGCTCTACCTCGTGAGCGGCGACGCGGTGTTTTCCGTTGATCTGGCGGAGGCGGAGATCAGCTTCAGTCAGGACGGGAACGATGTTTATATTACCATTCCGGAGCCGGATATGGAGGTTTATCTCAACCAGAGCAGCACGAAAAAGCTTGCGGAATTTCAGAAGTTTTCCTTCACCGTTTCCGCGGAGGACGGTCTGTCGGCGTATCTGAACTCGATGACGCAGACCTTGGAAAAGGTCAGGGAGACCATGAGCAACTACGAGTCCCTGCTTGCAGACGCCGAGGAAACAGCAAAAAAGCAGGTGCAGCAGCTGGCGGAGGAGCTTTGCGGCAGCCGCTATGCCGTGCATGTCCAATTCCGATAAGGGGGTGCTCAAATGAACGATTTGATGGAACGGGACGAAGAGCTTTTGGAAAAAGCGATCGGGGAGAAACTGGAAAGCGTGCTCCCGGCAAAGACGGTGAAAAAGATATTTGGCATGTTTACCCTCAAGCAGATTCTGGTCATCGCGCTTGCTGTGGTTGCTGTTGTGGTTTTCAATGTGTGTATGCTCCACGGCGCTTTTGCGAAAGGCACCGCTGCCGCGGCAGCTTCGTTTCAGACCGCGAAGGAGCAATCGGCGGAGGAAGCGTATCAGCATTTTTATGACAAGAGCTATGCCGCCGCGGAAAAGGCGCACCATGTGAGCAATCGGGTCTCCATTTCGATCGGAGGACTGCGGGAGGAGCAGAAGCTCGAAGTGCTCAAGGTGAGCGACGTCGCCTATGAAACGCCGAGACCGAAGGATCAGAACTGGTTCAATTCGCTGATCGCGGGCATCACCGGCATTTTTGCCTCGGACGTGATCTCGTGGCTTGAGGTTCCCGGCAGCGGTGTGTTCACCGTAAATTTGCAGGCAGGGGAGTTCATTCTGGATGATGCGCGCCAGTATGTGCTGATCCGGGTACCGGACCCGGAGCTGACCGAGTTTGCGATCGACTACGAAAATGTGGAGCTGCTTCTTTTCGAGGAAGGCGGCGCATTCAAAAACTCAGCCAAATACGGCGTCGACAAGGCAATGGAACAGCTGCAAAGCGCGGAGCTTACGATGATGCAGAACATGAACAACAATCAGGAGTTCTACAAGCGTGCGCGGGAGGCGACGGAAAAAATGCTGGTCAATCTGGTCCGGCAGCTCAATCCTCAGCTGCCCGATCTGGTCGTTGAGATCGAGTTTATTGACTGAATAATGAAGCAAAAAGAGGGGCTGCGCTTAATGCACAGCCCCTCTTTTTCGTGAGAGTAAGGGAGTTTTAATCGGATTCATTCCTCCGGCACCGCTTTGACGAGCTCGGTGATGAGGGCGGCGAGGGTTTTCAGCTCGATGCCGGTGGTGTTGACGCAGAGGTCGTAGTTCTGGCGGTCGCCCCAGTCCTGACCGGTGTAGAAGCGGTAATACTGGGCGCGGGACTTGTCGACGGCGCGGATCTTTTTCGTGAGCGCCTTGTCGCTGAGGTCCTCGTCCCCGCCGCCCTTGGCGCGGCAGCGGGCGAGCTTGGTCTCCATGTCGGAGTAGACAAAAATGCGCAGCGGGTGATGGTCGGCGAGGATATGGTCCGCGCAGCGGCCCACGATCACGCAGTCGGACTTCTCCGCCATTTCGCGCAGGATATCCGACTGCGCGGCATAAATGCTGCGATTGACGGAATAGAGCGCGTCGCCGGGCATGGCGACCATCGTGGACGCCACGGTGATGGGGTAATAGGCGACGATGCGCTTTTCGACGACCTGATTGACGTAGCTCTCGGCGAGATCGCTGCGCTTGGCGATGGCGGTGATGATCTCTCCGTCGTAATAGGCGATGCCGAGGTCCTCGGCAAGACGCTTGCCGAGCTCGCGCCCGCCGGAGCCGAACTCACGGCCGATGGTGATGATCTTGTTCATAGAATAAACCCCTCCTTTTTCAATAGGACCCCGCCGGAGCGGGACGTTTTCTTGCAAGTCCAGAATACCACAAATCGGCGGAAAATGAAAATGTTTTTTGCGAAAAAATTAAGTTTTTCAGATAAAAAAGCAGCCCCTCCCGGCATGGGAGGGACTGCTGAGCGTGTCAAAGAACTCCTGCGAGCCGCGGATTTAAAGGCTCCCGAAGTGCAAGGGGAGCTGGCGCGCGAAGCGCGACTGAGGGGT
>CAVJGI010000081.1:0-9543 GCA_963649145.1 Ruminococcus bicirculans (ex Wegman et al. 2014)
AGTCTATTCACCATTTTATCCGCTTCTTGCCGCTTGACTTTGCATAGTTGGTCTCAGTCGCGGCTGCGCCGCGCCAGCTCCCCTTGCACAGGGGAGCCTTTAAAATCGCGGCTCGCAGGAACTTTTTGACATGCCAAAAGTCTCGCCCCCCTTGGCTCTCCCTCTGGGAGAGCTGTCAGCGAAGCTGACTGAGAGGGTCCCCCGCAAAATCTCCGTTGCCCCTGCAAATCTGCACAAGCTGCGGGGGTGCGGCGGCGCGGCGGGTCGGCGAATTGTTCAAACTTGCGTTTCGTTGCCACGGCAATGGATTTTTTCGCCGGGATGTGCTATAATTTGCCCTGTAAGCACTGATACCCGCGGCGTTCCGCGGGGAAAACTTCACATTCTTTCTAAGTCCCTCCGCCTACCGAGCCGATGCTCTACGGCGGGCTGACCGGAACGGCTCGCCGTTCCCAGCCGCGGTTTCAGAAATGGCTGCGGCACTCCGAATTTTGAGAGGAAAGAAACGCGGCGCGGCGGAAAAAAGTCTCCGGCGCGGTGCGCGGCACGGACCCATCATCGGTTTTGTCTGACGGGACAAAGCCGATTTTTTTGTTTTTTTACACCGAGGACACCCGCCATGAACGACCGCCGCGGCGCAGAGCCGATCGAACTGCATACGCCCTCCGCCGCCCCGCCGGAGCGGGAGACGCCGCGCCGCGGCGGTGCGCTGACCGCAGGGCTCGCCGCCGCGCTCTTTTTCCTTTTCTGGGCGTCGCTGCTGCTGATGGCGCCTTACAGCCGCTTCCACTTCACCCCCGCGTGGGTGTTTGAGCACGTCCGGGAGCGCTTTTCCGCGCTTTACGCCTTCCTGACTGGCGCGTCGGACGATTTCGCCGTCACGGTCTATCAATACCTCGCCGTGATGCTCGCGGGCGCGGCGCTCGCCGCCTGCGGCTGCATCTTCAAGGGCTCGTTCCGCAATGAGCTCGCGGGCCCCTCCACCATGGGCGTCATGGCGGGCGGCACGCTCGGCACGATGATCTATCTGCTCTGCTTTGTCTCCGCCGCGCCCGCGGCGTTCGGGGAGGCGGACCTCGCAGCGTGGGCAGCCCGCCCGCTCGCGGAGGCTTACGGCCGCCAGCTCGCGGCGCTGCTCGGCTGCTGCGGCGGCGTTGCGCTCGTGCTGGGCATCTCCGCCGCGGCGGGGCGCGGGCGGCTGAGCGCCCCGGCGATGATCGTGTCCGGCTCGGTGCTCTCCGCCCTGACCGGCAGCGTCTCCCGGCTGCTGCAATACTACATCATCCTCTCCGACCCCGCGGACCCGCGCATCGACGCGATCCGCGACCTCAATATGGGCAGCTTCAACGCCGTCAACGGTCCGCTGCCGCTGCTGCTGATGGCGGCGCCCGTGCTGCTCTGTCTCGCGCTGCTGCTCGCGCTGCGGCGGCGGCTGAACGCCCTCTTCCTCGGCGAGGACGAGGCGCGCACGATCGGCGTGAATGTCCGGCGGCTGCGCTACGGGATGGTCGCCGCCGGGACGGTGATGACCGCCGTGATCGTCGCCTTCTGCGGGCATATCGGCTTTCTCGGCTATATGGTCCCCCTCATCGCGCGCCGGATCGCGGGCGCGGATATGAAGCGGCTGCTGCCGGTGTCCATGCTGCTCGGCGCGATATTGCTGATGCTCGTCTATGACGCGGCGTATTTCTGCGGCATGACGGATTATCTGAACCTCTTCACGAGCGCCATCGGCGGCTGCGCGCTGCTCGTGATCCTCCTGCGGAAGGGAGGCGATCGCCCGTGCAGCTGACAAAGCGCGAGATGCGCGGCAGCTGGGAGGTCGACCGGCGACGGCTGCGCCGCCGCTATGCCCTCGCCGCCGCCGTCGCCGCGGCGGGCTTTCTGCTCTGCCTCTGCTTCCGCTATAACGCCTATTACTATGCGCAAAAGCTCACGCATGGCGAAAACCTGCGCGCTTACGCGCTCGCGCTGCGGCTCCTCGCCGCGCGCATCACCGGCAGCGGGCTTATCGAGCGGCGCGATGCGCTCATCGACGCCTTCGGCTCCGTCGCTTATTACGGCGCGCTCGCCCGGCTGCGCATCACGCTGAGCGCCTTTGTCTCCGGCGCGGCGCTCGCCGTCGCCGGCGCGGTGTTCCAGACCGCTTACCGCAACCCGATGGCGTCGCCGAACATCATCGGCGCGGCGGTCGGCGTGGACCTCGGCAACGTGCTGGTCGTCGCGCTCTATTCCGCCGCCGCTTACGAGAATATCCTCCTGCGCTACCGCTTCTGCTACGGCTTCACCGCGCTCTGCGTCGGGCTCGTGTTCCTGCTGGGGCGGCTCGGCGGCGCGAAGCGGCGGGAAAATTACGGCACCGCCCAGATGATCATGGCGGGCTCCGTCGTGTCCCAGATCGTCCGGGTGTTTTCCATGTATCTGATGTATGAGCTGCCGGAGGAGGACCTGCTGCTTTATGAGGAGATCAGCCTCGGCACTTATCCGGACTGGAGCGCGCGCAGCACGGCGGTGTTTTTCGGCGTGATGGCGCTCTCGCTGCTCCCGGTGCTCGCTATGCGCTGGCGGCTGAACGCGCTCGCGCTGCGCCGCGCGGAGAGCCGCTCCCTCGGTGCGCCCGCCGGGGCGTTGCGCGTCATCGCCCAGCTCTGCGGCGTGCTGATGGTCACCTGCGCGATGATCCACCGCGGCGAGGTCGGCATGCTCTCGCTCGTCGTCCCCTGCACCGTGCGGCGCTTTATCGGCTCCGATTTCCGCCATCTCTGCTGCTTCAGCGCCCTCGCCGGGGGCACGCTGCTGATGCTCTGCGACCTCGCGGCGTCCTTTATCTATATCGCGGACGCGCCGCTGCCCGTGACCTTCGTCATCGAGCTGGTGCTGATCCCCGTTTTTCTGGTCATCCTCGCAAGGAGCGGGAGGGCAAGCCATGCAATTTGAACTGAGAAACGTCAGCTGCGGCTACCGCGCCGCGGCGCCCGTTGTGAAAAATCTGAGTCTCTCGCTGCAAAGCGGGGACATCTGCTGCATTTTAGGTCCGAACGGCGTCGGGAAAACGACGCTTTTCCGCACGATGTTAAAGCTCATCCCGCCGCTCACCGGCAGGGTCTGCATCGACGGGGAGGACATCGCCGGCTGGAAGCCCCAGCGGTTAGCGCAGAGCCTCGCCTATGTCGCGCAGGCGCACACGCCCGACCTCCCCTACCGGGTGCGGGAGGTCGCCATGATGGGGCGTCTCGGCAGGCTCGGACCCATGGCGCGCCCCGGTCTGCGCGACCACGAGATCGTGGAGCAGGCGCTGGAGGATGTCGGCATCCGCCACCTGCGGGACGCGCTCTATACCGAGCTCTCCGGCGGCGAGCGGCAGCTGCTGATGATCGCCCGCGCGCTCTGCCAGCAGCCGCGGCTGCTCGTGATGGACGAGCCGACCGCGAGTCTGGACTACGGCAACATGATAAGCGTGATGGAGACGATCCGCCGTCAGGCGGCGGCGGGGCTCTGCGTCGTGTTCACGAGCCACATGCCGGACCAAGCGTTTATGTGCCGCGCAAAGACCGCGCTGCTGCTGCGCGGCAGCCCGCCCGTCTTCGGCGGCTGCGACGAGGTCATCACCGAGAAAAATCTTTTTGAAGCATACCACACGAAGATCCAGATCTTAGAGGTCATCGGCGCGGACGGAACGCCCCTGAAGGCGGTCGTCCCGCGCATCACGGAGGAAAACGCACTATGAACCGAAACGAAATGCCGGACGAGACCGTCCTGACCGAAGCGGAGGCAGCCGCCGCGGGCGCGGAGATCGCCCGCATCACAGAGAATATCGAGACTGTCATCAAGGGCAAGCACCGCCAAGTGGAGCTCGTCGTGCTCTGCCTGCTCGCCGAGGGGCATGTGCTCATCGAGGACATCCCCGGCGTGGGCAAAACGAGCCTTGTCTCCGCCCTCGCGAAAACGGTGGACTGCGGCTTCCAGCGCATCCAGTTCACCCCCGACGTCATGCCCTCGGACGTCACGGGCTTTTCCGTCTATAACCAGAAAAGCGGCGAATTTGAGTTCCGCCCCGGCGCGGCGATGAGCAATATCGTCCTCGCCGACGAGATCAACCGCGCCTCCGCGAAGACCCAGTCGGCGATGCTGGAGATCATGGAGGAGCGGCAGGTGACGGCGGACGGGCATACTTACCGCCTGCCCCCGCCCTTTATGGTGCTCGCCACCCAGAACCCCATCGACTCGCTCGGCACCTATAAGCTGCCGGAGGCGCAGATCGACCGCTTTATGGTCAAGCTCTCGCTCGGCTATCCGGAGTTTGACGACGAGCTCGCCGTGGTCAGCGCCGGGCGCCGGGCGAAGGCGGAGCTCCGCCCCGCGGTGGACGCCGCGGAGGTCAACGCCCTCATCGCCCAGTGCCGCCGCGTGCGCGTGGACAAGGCGGTCGCCGCCTATATCGTGCGCATCGCGGAGGCGACGCGCAGCCACGCGGACATCCGCCTCGGCGCGTCGCCGCGCGGCAGCATCGCCCTTTACGCGCTCTCCCGCGCCTATGCGCTCTCGCGCAGCCGCAATTTCGTCCTGCCGGACGACGTGAAGGCGGTCGCGCCGCAGGTCCTCGCCCACCGCCTCATCCTGACGCAGGCGGCGAAAACGGAGAAAAAGGACCCCGCCGCGCTCGTCCGCGCCATTTTGGGGCAGGTCGTCGTGCCCGTCGGGACCGCGCGATGAGGCGCGTTTTCTCCCGCGTTTTCTCCGCGGCAGGGCGCTGGCTCGCGCTGCTCATCGTGCTCGCGCTCGCCGCGCTGCCCGCGGTGTTTTTAAGCGACACCGCCGCTTATCTCCCGGCGCTCGTGCTGCTCGCGCTGGGGCTGCTTTCGCTCATCTCGCTGCTGATACTGCGCGCATCGCTCCGCGTCAGCGCCGGGGGCGGGGCGGTGCAGTGCCGCCGCGGGGAGCGCGCCCGGATCGCGCTTACGATCGAAAACCGTGCGGCGGTCGGCTGCCCCTGCGCCGCGGCGCGGGTCTATGTCTCCGACCCCCTCGGCGCCCACAGCCGGACGCGCGACGTGCGCTTCGCCGTCGGCGGGCGCGGGCGCGTGGAGCTCGATCTTTCGATGGAGCTGGACCATATCGGCTGCTTCCGGCTGGGGGTCGAGCGCGTGGAGCTCCGGGGCTTTTTCGGCATCGTGCGCCTCGGCGTTCCGGTCGGCGCGAGTCTGGAGGCGGTCGTGACGCCCCGCGTGCGCGCGCTCGACGCGCTCCGCAGCCCGGACGACGCGCTGACCGAGACCGCGGCGGAGACCGGCATCACCACCGCCGGCGGCAGCGACTACACCGGCGTCCGCGCCTACGCGCTGGGCGACCCGATGAAGCTCATCCACTGGAAGCTCTCCGCCCACAGCCGGGAGTATGTCACGAAGCTCCGGGAGAGCAGCCGCCGGCAGGAGTTCGCCGTCATCCTCGACCTCGCCGCGCCCGCGATGGAGCGGGAGAGGCTGCTGGACCTCGGCGACTGTCTCGTCGAGACGGCGCTCTCGCTGATCGCCGAGGCGTCGTCGCTCGACGCGGGCTTTTCCCTGCTCTATGCCGACCGTGCCGGCGCGCCCGCGCGCGCCATGCCCGCCGGGGAGGAGGACGCCGCGGAGATAGTCCGCGCCCTCGCCCCGGTCACGCCGGAGCCGGACGCCGCGTTTCCGGACGCTTACCAGCTCCTCCGGCAGGAGGGGCAGGGTCAGAACCGCAGCGGCACCGTCGCCGTCGTCACGGCGCGCATCACGGACGCGCTGGTGGAGGAGCTGCTGCTCGTCCGGTCGGCGCAGCGGCGCAGCCCGATGCTCTTTTTCGTCGTCCCCGCCGAGTGGAGCCGCCGCGAGGTGGAACGCGCGAGCGCGCCGCTGCGCCGTCTGGACGGCGCGGAGATCCCCTATCTCATCGTCTCCACGGCGGAAAATTTCAAAGCCCGCGCGGGCGGGGAGGGGGCGGCATGAAGCGCTATTGGATCCTCGCGCTGCCCGACGCGCTGCTCTGCGCGGCGCTGACGGCGAGCGCCGTCCCCGCCGTCTGCTCCGGCTTCGTGCTGCGGGACCCGTTTTCCGCGAGCGCGGTGTTCATCGCGCTTTGCAGTCTCGCCTTGCAGCTGCTTTTCGCGCTGCTGGCGCGGCGGAGAGCCGCCGTCCGGCTCGGCATCGGGCTCGGCGCAGCGCTCGCCGTCGGGATCTTTGTCTATCTGCGCCTGCACGGTCCGCTCGCCGGTGAGACGGTGGAGAGCGCCTTTCTCTTCGCGCTCATTGAGCTTATCGCGGCGCTGCTGGTGTTCCTGCTGGGCAGGAGCCGCGCCGGGATCGCCGCACTGTTTCTGGCGGGGAGCTGGCTCTGCGCGGGCTGCCGTTTTCTGCAATTCCCCGCGCCCGCGTGGTGCCTTTATGTCTTCCTCGCCGCTGCCGCGGCGCTATATCTGCTGCGCGTCTGCGCGGTCGGCGCTGCGCGCTCGGAGCTCGGCGGCGAGGCGCTCGCGGGGCACGCTTTGCAGCCGCTGCTGCTCGCCGCTGCCGCGCTCGCCGCGGCGGTGGGGCTCTATTTCGGCGTCATCGCGCCGCTCCGCCCGCCGGTGCGGGACTTAAAGCTCATCACGGAGCTGCGCTCCATGGAGCTGCTTCAGGTCCTCGGCGTGGCGACGACGGAGACGGTGCTGGACCCGGAGCAGAGCTCCGACGCGCCGCCGGAGGAGACCGAGCGGAGCGACGAGCGCGGCGACGACCCCTCCGACGCGCCCGACGGACAGGACGACACCCTCCCGGACACGCAGCCGGAGCCGGACGAAACGCTCGCGGAGACGATCTCCTCCGCGCTGCGCGAGGCTGCCGAGGCGGTCCGTTATGACGGCGCGCTGCGCTCGCGGCTCTGGCTGCTGCTCCTGCTCCCCGCCGCGCTCGCGGCGGCTTACGCGCTGCGCTTTGCCCACCGCCGCCGCTGGCGGCGGCGCGTCCGCGCTCTGCCGCGGGAGGAGGCGGTCCGGCGCTATTACGGCTTTTTCCTCTCGCGCCTTGCCCGCGCCGGGCTGAAGCGCCCGCCGGAGCGCACGTTGCGCGAATACGCCGCGGACTGCCGCGTCCGGCTCGAACCCTTCGAGACCTGCGGCGTCCCCTTCGCGGAGCTGACCGAGGTCTATGAGCGCGTGGTCTACGGCGGCGGCAGCGCCAGCGAGGAGGAGCTTGTCCGCTTTGAACGCTTTTTTGACGGGCTTTACCCCGCCCTGCGCCGCGAGCTCGGCGCGGTGCGCTATTACCTGCGGGCGTTCCGTTTCTGAGCGATCAACACGCCCCCGAAAGGGCGTTCTGGTTGATATATTTTCTAAAAAAGGAGAAACCCACCCATGAAAAACAGCAAGAAGATCTTAGCGCTCCTGCTGGCGCTGGTGATGGTCTTCGGTCTCGCGGTCACCGCCGCCGCCGACGACATCAACGCCTCCCAGGAGCAGACCCAGAGCTACACCTATCCCGCGCCGACCGCGCCCATGACCGTTGACGAAAACGTCGTCACCGCGAGCGCCCACCGCGCGGCGTCCCCGATCCTCGGCATGCTGGGCGTCAACGCGACCTCCGGCTTCGGCATGATCAACGGCGGCGCGCCCGCCGACCTCGCCGCCGCCCAGAGCAGCGCCGCCCTCGGCATCTGGGGCAGCTCCCTGAACGAGAACCCGGATCCCTATTACTGGAACTATTTCTATAACTATTACGCCGCCGCGAACGGTCTCGCCATCGCCGAGGACGCGCTCGTGAACGCGAACGTCGCCGCAAGCCCCGTCGCCGCGGACAAGACGCTTCTGGAGGAGTACGGCAACGTCTCCGTCTCCCTCTCCACCCGCCCCGACATCCTCGTCGGCTGCTCCAGCGCCAACAGCGGCACCGATGTGGACGGCTATAACGACCAGCTCGCCACCATCCGCGCCTTCGCGAAGGACTCCCCCTACTATCAGGAGGGCGACGAGAGCTACTCCCCGAAGCTCGTGAGCTATCAGACCACCACCATCAAGGAGATGATCTGGTCCGTCCACCAGCTCGCGGACGCCATCGCCGAGGTCCAGACCGCGACCGGCAAGACCACCCGCTACGGCGACGTGCAGAAGATCGCCGACGACTATGAGGCGTATGTCTACGGCATCATCGCTTACACCCAGCAGCAGCTCGCCGCGAAGGGCCTCGAGCCGAAGACCGTCGCGGTCGTCACCGCCATCAACGACGACGGGACTTACACCCTCGCCGACTCCATCTCCCGCAGCGCCACCTCCCTCGTCCGCGCCTATGAGTACACCATGACCACCTGCGACAGCCTCGTCGACGAGATCGGCGGCACCGTCGCGACGCTCGACCAGCTGCTCAGCGCCGACGCCATCGTTACCATCAACAACCAGAACATCAACCAGAACACCCTTCTGGAGTCCTTCGGCGAGAAGACCTATGACGGCATCCTCGTCACCAACACCCCGTCCACGCTCTACGGCATGACCATGAACTCCGTCGAGAACGCCATGGGCTATGCCTACATCATCTGCAGCATCTACAGCGACGTGCTCGACCTCGACCCCGTGGAGCTCTGCGCTTACTTCTACCAGCACTTCTGGCACATCAGCGACCTCGACAGCCTCGCCACCGTCGTCAAGACCAACTTCGCGAGCACCATTTTGCCGAAGGGCGTCAGCGCGACGCTGACCGCCGATTACAGCGAGGCGAAGATCCAGTCCAAGATCGACAGCGGCATGGCTTACCTCGCCGCGAACCCCGGCGAGTTCACCGGCGCAAACTTCGCCAAGATCGGCATGGGCGCGCTCTACAGCGACGTCGCCGAGTCCCAGTGGTACTATGAGCCGGTCCTCTACGCCACCACGAACGGTCTCTTCAAGGGCAACGGCGACGGCTCCTTCGCGCCGACGCAGAGCATGACCGCGGCGCAGCTCGTCCAGGTCCTCTGCCGCGTCGTGAACGGCGAAGACCCCGCCCCCGTCGAGGGCGGTCAGTGGTATGACGCTGCGAAGAACTGGGCGGTCGAGAACGGTCTCGTCAGCGCCGAGAGCTTCGAGCCCAACGCCGCCGTCACCCGCGAGGACTTCATCACCATGTTCTATAAGGCGGTCGCCCTGACCGGCAAGTATGACATGGATGTCACCGCCGACATCACCGGCGCGACCGACTACGCCGCGCTCGATCCCGCCAACCTGACCGCCATCTCATGGGCTGTCGGCAGCAAGCTCATCATCGGCACCGGCGAGGGCAGCCTCACCATCGCCCCGGCAAGCAGCATCAACCGCGCCGAGGTCTGCACGATGCTGATGCGGTACTACCAGAACCAGCCTCAGGACCAGACGCAGGGCCAGGGTCAGGGCCAGAGAGGATAATTTCCGACCAACGCAATCTTTCGGGGCGGCTTCCGCCGCCCTGAGAGCGCCGCGATTTAAAGGCGGCAGAAAGTCAACCAAGTGCAACCCCCGCAAGTTCGGCTGGGGAGAGCCAGTCGAAGATTTTTCTCGGCCTCTGGTTGATGAGGTCCACGACCTCCTGAAGG
>CAVJGI010000082.1:0-9224 GCA_963649145.1 Ruminococcus bicirculans (ex Wegman et al. 2014)
ACAAGTCCAGCGGCAAGCGGGTACAGCACATCCATATCAAGTACGACGGGCTGGGTTTTATCCCGCTGAATGAGCTGATGAAAGAGGAAACGGCGTGACCGAAGTCACGCCGTCCCTTGAAAACACAAGATTTTCATCATTTTTTAATTTTACTGTTTTACGACCACCCGGTATTACGCCGGGCGGGGGATTTTTATATTGTGCGCTCCGTTACGGTGATCTTCGTGATGATATCACGGAAACGGTCGCCGTCCAGCATATAGTTCAGCGCATCGTCGGCGCTTTCAAAGCAGACCTCGGTGCCTTCCTTATATGCCTCGTAGAGCATGATTTTCCGGTTGCGCCCGTAGCGGACAATACCGTAATGCTTTCCCTTCCAGAAAAACTGCACCTCGCCGCCGCACTTCATGCTCCATTTGAAGTCGTCAGGTCCCGTGAAGCGGTCGGTTTCAGGGGTGCCTTTCGGCAGGACCGTGGTTTTCATAAAAGCTTTTCCTCCTCCATAAACGCTGTCAAAGCTGGGAACATCACCGGGGTAATTGATGTGATCGCCGAACCGCGGGAAACCTTCGGACCAGTCAATCGTGTGATCGTGAGGATTAGTATGTGCATTGGGGGTGCCGTGATCCGTGTTGTGCCGTTCAAAATCGGCGTATCCATCGTCCCCAATGTGGGTCAAAAAATCACCGGTTACTTTTACCTCTCCGGGATTTCCAACAAATCGCTGATCTTTTGGCTTTGACGGACTGGGTTTCCAGCCACCGCCGCGGGTGCTTCCGCCGCCAAGGGCGACCCGATACGGTGCCATTATATCACGCGCCGCGTAGTTTGCGCCACCAATTTTGTAACAATCCAGATCTATTTTCTCTGGGCTGCTCTCGTGGCTCAAATAACGCCACGAGCTGCGCTGGTAGTCAACAGGAATAATATTTCCGGTCATCTCAGGGAATGGGTCGCAGTAGCAGATGATCCGCTCCGGTTCAAGCTGCCGGAGCATTTCATTGTAGCCGGTCATAAACCAGTTCTTCTGGGCAAGATGATGCTCGCTTTCCGATGCCATCAGCGTGGAGACTGCAACAGTGCCGCCTTTTTCTATTCCCTGAAAACAGTATTCGAAAGAATCTTCGTCGCCCCAATTAACAGTGGGGATGACGCGGATGCCTTTGGAAGCCCAGTACGCACCACACCAGCGGTTTCGGAATACGTTGTAGAGCTTCATCACCGGGGCCATTTCAAGGTACATGCTGAAATCCGGGGACAGAACAGCCCTATAACGAGCGAGACGTTCAATGTCGTTGTCGGGACTTTTCCGCACACGCTCAAAGCGGTAGTCATACAGGAAAAAATGAACCATTCTGTCAAGATGCTCGGTATCTTCCAGATGGGTTTTGTCGAATCCGATAAAAAGAAGATCGTCAAAATCGCCGGGTCTTGCCTCGAATCTTGGGATGATGGGGATCTGAAACTTTCCCTTTCCGGGGAACTTGTTTCGCAGCAGTGTTTGGCTCGTTCGATACTCGTAATTGTCTACAGTCATGCGCTTTCCTCCTGTTCATGATACGGGGAGCACCCCTCTGACCAGTGCACCCCGGAAAGCGGCAGGGTTGCAGCAACCGATGCAACCAAAAGGTTGAAAAGTCGAAAAATTATGGGTAGCTGCGGGGCTAAAGAGATATCCCCCGCCCGGCGTGAGCCGGACGGGGGATTTTTGCATTTTTATTCATTTTCCAACCGTTTCTCTCCCTCCGCCATATTGCACGCGGCGACGGCGATGCCGAGGAAGAGGAAGAAGGCGAAGATCAGCCGCTGGTAGAACCAGAGGTATTCCACGATGGAGGAGAGGGCGAGGGCGGAGAAGGTGGAGATGACGGCGATGAGCACGTAGCGGATGCTCCGGTCGGGCGAGCGCCCGATATCGCGCCCGATGCGCCCGGCGTATTTCAGCATCGCCCACATAAACGACACGAAGCCGAGCACGCCCATTTCGAGGAAGAGCTCCAGATAGAGCATCTGGGAGTGGTAAGCGCCGGAGCGGGCAATGCCGACGGCGTAGAGCGGGTAGACCTTCTTGAAGGCGTTCGGTCCGAGACCGATGCCGGTCAGCCAGTAGCCCTTGTCCAGCAGCAGGCTTGTAACGCCGGTCCAGATGTCCAGCCGGTGGATGGTGGAGGTATCGCGCGTCGAGCCGATGGTGGAAAGCCGGGTCAGCACGCTCGCCGGGAGGAAGGGCACGCAGCACAGCGCCAGCACCGCGAGCACCGGGATGAGCCGCTTATTGCAGCAATAGAGGAACACCGCGGCGGCGAGCATAATGGAGAGCCAGCCCGCGCGGGCATAGGTCATCAGCAGCGCCGCGAGCGGGAAGACGAGCCCGATCGCGAGCAGCGCGCGCTGCCAGCCGCGCTTTGCACCGGCGGCGTAAGCCGCGGCGAGTGGCAGGAAGAGCTGGATGAAGCCGGAGAGGTTGTTCGGATTATCGAGCGAGGAATAGATGCGCCCCGGCACGCCGCGGTTCAGCGAGGCGTCCGTATAGGAGGCGTTCACGCTGACGAGTCCGAGCGCGCGCTGGGCGATGCCCATGATGCAGACGATGAGCAGGCTCACATAGAAAAATCCGAGCAGCCGCCGCAGGGACGCCGGTGTCCGGCACATGCCCGCGACGATCCAGCAGAACAGAAACGCCGCGAAGAAGAAGAGCAGGATGCGCAGCGAGTCCGTCCGGTCCGGGGAGAAGAGCATGCTCAGCAGGCAGGAGAGCGCAAAGAGAGCGAGACCGAGCCCCAGCGCGTCGGGGTAAAAAAGCTCCCGCTTCCCGAAGCCGCAGAGCAGCAGATAGAGCGCCAGAAACGCCACGGCTGCGATCACGGCGTAGAGATTGTTCCAGTAGCTGTGGGGCACGATGAACATCACGCAGCAGAAAAGCCCGAAGAGCGTTTCCAGCTTCAGAATGCGCGAGGACGCGACCGCCGGGGCGAGCCACGAACAGATCGCGCTGCCGCGGACGCCCTTGGCGATCCACCGGCAGACGGCGACGAGCGCGTTGATGACCGCGCGCAGCATGCGCGCGAAAAGCGAGGCGGACCACAGCCCGTCCAGCTTCGTGGGACCGAACATCGCGCCGAAAATGCGGCTTTCTCCCGCCGCGCGGCGGACGAACGCCCAGCAGCGGCGGAGCAGCCCGAACACGGCGCTGAGGGTCCACCAGCGATAGAGCGTGCCGAGCACGCTTCCGCTCAGAATCGTCATGGCGCCGCCCTCACGCGACAGGCTCGAAGCTCTGGATCGTAACGCCGACGCGGGTCTGACCGATGTTGAAGTAGTAGCCGCCGCCGACGACGAAGGTCGTGTCGTTCACGGTGAGGCCCCACTCATTGAAAACGCCCGTCGCCTCGATGACGGCGGTCATGAAGATCTGGTTCACCTCCGGCACCTTGACGCTCTCGCCGGTCTGGGGGTCGTACTGATAGGTGTAAGCCGGTTCACTGGAAAACTCCAGCAGTTTGCCGAGCGCGATCGAGGACTGATACTGCTCCACCGGGTCGCCGATGTGCAGCGCGTCGGGCACAAATTCCTTCACATCGTCGCAGAAGACCGTCATGCGTATGGTGCTGGTCTTGCCGACGGCGTTCGTGATCTTGCTCGAACTGTCGCGGCCCAGAATTTTGGTGCCCGCGAAGACGAGCGCGAGGATGATGATAATGATGATCAGCAGGTCGATGATGTTGATCTTGCCGAACAGCTTTCCGTTTTTGTCGATCATAGGGGAAAGGCTCCTTTATATTTAATATGTATATCTCCGCCGGCGCAAACGCGCCGGATCGTTTCCGGATTTAATTTCTGCCGCGGTTTTTGACCGCATACAGCAGACCCAGCGCGCCGAACGCGCGGCAGCGGAGCAGCGCGGCGACGACGGTCTTGCGGCGGTTCATTCCCGCCGGCTTATAGTGCTTCAGCGCATGCGCAAACGCATCCTCGGCGCAGAGCGCACGGACGCGGCGCGTCTTGTCCCGCCCCGTTCCGGGGCTGCCAGGGGCATACTCGTTGCCGACGGCGGCGAGAAGTCCCGCCCAAGCACAGTTGTCCTTCCAATCCGCCGGAAGCGCCAGCCCATACTGCGCCGCGAGCGCGGATTTGACCTCCAGAACGCGCAGATAGTTCTCCGCAAAGCCGGCAAAATAGCCGCGCGTGATGCTGACGGCGCTCTGGTAGTAGAAATAAAGTCCCTCGTCCACGACGGCGAGGCGGCAGGGGTAAGACGAAAAATAGCGGATGAGAAACAGCTCGTCCTCCAGATAGGCGTCCGTGAACTTCAGCCCGTATTCCTCGATCACGCTTCGCTTGAAGAGAAAACGCCAGACCATGCCCGTGAACGCGCCCTCACGCAGCCGGTCGCCCAGCAGCGGCAAAACAATGGCGCTGCGCACCTCCGCGGCGTCGTGCGCCCCGGCGGAAAGCGGCAGCAGCACCGTCTCGCCCAGCGCGTCGTCATAAGCGACGGTGTAGCCGCAGCCGGCGCAGTCGGCGCCCGCCGCGTCCAGCGCGGCAAAGAGCTTTTCATACGCCTCCGGCGCGAGATAATCGTCCGCGTCCAGAAACGCGAGATACTCCCCCTGCGCCGCCGCCATCCCGACGTTGCGCGCGGCGGAGAGCCCGCCGTTTTCCTGATGGATGACCCGCACCCGCCCGTCCGCCGCGGCGCGGCGGTCGCAGATCGCGGGTGTTGCGTCGCGCGAGCCGTCGTCGACTATGATCAGCTCCCAGTCCTCAAAGGTCTGGTCCCACACGGAATCGACCGCCTTGTCCAGATATCGCTCCGCATTATACGCGGGCAGGATCACGCTCAGTCTCGGCATAGCTTTCCCACGCTCCTTTCGTCTCGTCCCCAGAATTATACCCGAATCCCGGCGCGATTGCAAGAGCGTTTCCGCCGCCGATGCGCAGCTTGCCCTCCAGCGAGGCGAAAACGCCCTGCTTCTGCCGCTCGGTGACGTCGGCGTAAACGTCCATCGTGACGGCGATACCGCTGTGGCCCATGATGCGCTGGATCGTGCGCAGGTTCGTCTCGTTCTCGCAGAAGCGGGTGCAGAAGGTGTGGCGCAGGATGTGGGCGCTGAAGCGGGGGAGGGGCAGCACCGCGGCGGCGGGGGTGCGGTTATAGGCGTCCACGATGCGGCGCAGCAGCTGGTTGACCGTGGCGGGGCAGTGGGGGCGGCGGCTGTTGTTCAGGAACACAAAGTCCCGCGCACCGCCGATCTCCTCGACGCAGCCGCCCGCAAGCTGCTGCCGCCGCTGCTCGGTGCGCAGCGCCTCGCGGACGGCGCGGAGCATCGGGATCGTGCGGCAGCTCGCGGGCGTCTTCGGCGCGCCGAGACGGAGCCCGCCCTCGCCGTAGCTGAGCGCGGCGTCCACCCTGATCGTGTTCGCGGCAAAATCAACGCTGCTCCAGCGCAGA
This sequence comes from Ruminococcus bicirculans (ex Wegman et al. 2014), assembly GCA_963649145.1. Lineage (GTDB taxonomy): Bacteria > Bacillota > Clostridia > Oscillospirales > Oscillospiraceae > SVKR01. The sequence continues at coordinate 5,453 of CAVJGI010000082.1, forward strand.
CCGAGCGCCTCCCCGACGCGGCAGCCCGTGCCGAGCATAAAGGTGAAAAGCGGCATCCAGCGGCTGTAGACCGGATGGCTGCTCACGAAATCGACGAAGGCGTCCTGCTCCTCGATCGTGAGCGCGGCGCGGCGGGCGGTCTCCCAGCCGGAGCCGCGGCGCAGCTCCGTCAGCGCGCCCTCGGCGCAGTTGCGGCGCAGCAGCCCGTCACGCACGGCGAGCCCCAACGTCGGGTAAATGAGGCTGTTCGTGAGCTCCACGGTGCTGGGGCTGAGCCCCGCGCGGCGCAGCGCGCAGAAAAAGGTCTTGACGTCGGAAAAGCGGATCGCGTCGAGCCGCATTCTGCCGAGCGTGGGCGCAACGTGGAGCGCCCAGACGCGCTCATAGGTGAAGCGCGAGCTGTCGCGCAGCGCGCCCTTCGTGGCGAGATAGCGCGCAAATTCGTCGTTCAGCGTCAGGCGCGCGGCGGCGAAGCCGTCGATCTCGTCGAGCCGGTCGCGGAGGAATTGGTCCTCTTTTTCGCGCAGGCTCGCCTCCGCCTTTTTTCCATCCGCGACCGGGTCCGTCGGCAGCAGCCGCGCGGAGGAAAAGCTGCGGCGAACGCCGTCCGCGCCCTTGCCGCGGAAGCGGTAGCGCCCGTCGCGCAGCTGCTCCTCCCCCGTGCGCAGAACGCGGCCAAGACGGTCTTTTCTCGTGGTTTTCATAAGTTATTTCTCCTTTTGTGTATAAAAATTCAGCCCGCGAAAAAACGCGGACCGCCATTATACCACAAATTTGGTACGCGCGTGGTACGTTTTTCAAAAAAACAGCGGAAAAAGCGAGGAAAACCGCCGATTTCCGCGCGCGTACTACTTTAAGGAGGAGTTTCGAACATGAGAACTCTGAAAAAGACTCTGTGCCTTGTTCTCTGCCTGGCGATGATGGCTGGCCTCTGCGTGTTTGCGAGCGCTGACTTCAAGGATCAGGACAAGATCGAGAATGAGGAAGCCGTTGCGGTCCTGACCGGCATCGGCGTCATCCAAGGCGACGACAAGGGCAACTTCAATCCCGAAGGCACCCTGACCCGCGCCGAGGCGACCGTCATCATCACCAAGCTGCTTGGTGCTGCTGACATCAAGGCCACCACTGACAAGTTCACGGATGTTACCGAGAACTACTGGGGCATGCCCTACATCGCTTACTGCGTCGCTGAAGGCATCGTTGCCGGTATGGGCGACGGCACCTTCGCTCCGAACGCGAAGCTGACCGGTTACCAGTGGGCGACCCTGCTGCTCCGCACCCTTGGCTACAAGATCGAGGGCGAGAGCTGGCAGATCGACGTCGCCAAGCTGGTCAAGAGCCTTGATCTGGCTGACGGCATCACCTTCAACGGTGTCAACGAGATCTCTCGTCAGGATGCTGCGCAGATGGCGTTCAACGCGCTGACTGTCGCCAAGGTCCACTACGAGGGCGGCACCAAGATCACCGCTGGCGGCGTTGAGATCGTTACCGACAGCAAGCTGGTCGTGGGTGAGGACGGCACCCTTGCTGATAACTTTGATCTGAAGGCCCCGGTTTACGGCATCATCACCGAGAATCAGGGCACCGGCGCGGAGAAGACCACTGTCGTCGCCGCCACGGTTGAGAACGGCAAAATTACCGGCTTCGCTGGTACCGGCGTTGCCTATAGCTTCGAGTCCGGTCTGGAAGACATCGGTCACATCGTGAAGCTCTACTACAAGAGCGCGAAGACCGTCTACGCTGTTCTCGACGAGTCCGAGGTCGTCACCGTCTCCAAGACCATCAGCACCGCTGCTGACCTGAAGGCTGCGTTCGGCAAGAACACCGAGGAAGCTGGCAAGACTTATCTCTTCACGAACTATGTCGGCGTATCGGGCAATAACAACACCGATTATAACAAGAGCGCCAGCACTGCCACCGTCGGCACCTACGTCCTGTTCGGCGGCGAGGTCGTTGCGCAGGTCCTCCCGGCCACCAATGCGAAGATCCTGCAGAAGGTCACTGCCTACACCGCTCCTACCGCGAAGAAGACCGGTGAGGTCACCATCACCGGCGTTGCCGCTAACGGCACCTTCAATTCCACTTCGGCGGCGATCACCCTCAAGAAGCTCAGCGATGAGGAGACCGAGGATGTCATCGCCCTGTACGACGGCATCAAGACCGGCGCTTATGTCTACGTCACCAAGATCGGCGACAACACCATGACCGTCGAGGCTGCTGAGGTCGTCACCGCTTCCGCCACTGCCAGAAACACCACCGCTAAGAAGGTCACTCTGGACGGCGTTTCCTATGGCTACGTCACCACTGACTACTCTGCGATGGGTCTGGATGAGGTCACGGATGCTGTTCTTGGCACCACCTACAACTTCGTCCTGAACGCTGACGGCAAGGTCGCCGGTTACTACGGCTACACCACCGAGAGCAAGGCCAGCGAGTACGCTCTGGTCCTCGATGTCCTCTACAAGGATGGCGAGGCTCCGTCTCTCTCCAACAACTACACCACCAAGTACGCCTCCGTTACCGCTTACGTCCTGCTGGCGAACGGCACCAAGGCTACCTACACCTACACCTCTGAGGAAACGACCGACGTGAGTGCTCTGAAAACCGAGATGGGCATTCAGAATGAGATCAAGGAGAACAGTGTCATCAAGTACGCCGTCGAGGAGAACGTATTCACCGAAGTCAATGCGTACACCGAGACTCTTACCAGCGCCGCGATCGTCGCAAAGACCGCGAAGGTTGATGGCGGCAAGTATCTGACCTCCAGCACTCCGATCATCTATCAGGATACCACTGATCTGAGCAAGGCTGCGACGCTCGTTAAGGGCTATGCCGCTGCGGAGGCCGCAGACGCTGGCGAGGCTCTCTTTGTCACCGATTCTAAGGGCGTCATCGTTGTTGTCTTCGTTATGAAGAACTACGCTGGCTCCGATAAGGTCGAGACCAACATCGCTTACATCCCGGCTGCTATCAGCGGCTCTACGGATTCCTTCCTTGAGAACGGCAAGGTTCGTTACAACTACACCGTCTATATCGACGGCGAGGCGACGACTCTGGTTGCTGCCAACACCAGCATCACCAGCAGCAGCAACTCCGGCTTCGTCACCTACACCCTGACGAACGACCTGCTCACCGGCTTCTCCACCACGATCACCGGTTACCAGGCTGCTGAGGGCACTGTTGGTTACGTTGATGACGACATCATTGTCATCAACAACACCCAGTATGATCTGAACGACGCTGTTGTCATCACGGATGACACCAAAAACGACGGCGATGTCACTCTCGGCGGAACTGTCGCTGCGGAGCAGACCGTGAAGGTCCTCTACAACGGAAACGGCGTGGCTTACATCGCCATCGTTGTCGCTGCTGCTGACTAATCCCCTGCATAACCAAAAACTTACCACAAATAAGTTCAGCCCCCACTCTTTCGAGTGGGGGCTGTTTTTTGCTTAGCCGATCGCAAAGTAGTTGTATGCGACGTTGTTTTCGTTGATCTGGCAGCTTGCGTTCGGCGTGATGGTCATATTGTTGTTGCTCTCGTCGAAATAATGACCGTTGTGGTACCACGAAACGGTGTTTCCGTCGAACGTGACGTTCACGCCGCCGCCGCGCATCAGGGCGTAGTGCGTGTTTGCCTTCGCCATGCCCGCGACGATGACGGTCGGCGGATAGTCCTGATCGGCTCGATACACGATCAGCAGCTTCGGCGCGAATGGCAGGGTGATGCTCGTCGGGTTGGCGCTGCCGCAGGTGCCGTCGCCGGTGTAAG
>CAVJGI010000083.1:0-8960 GCA_963649145.1 Ruminococcus bicirculans (ex Wegman et al. 2014)
CGTTTATTTTACTCCAAACTGTAAACAATCTCCCCGGACATTCTGTAAACAATCAGACCGGTCTATACAGGCGACGCCGCCCCCCTACGCGCGAGCCATCCGAACTCGGCGGTTGGCGGAAGCAAAACCCTCTCAGTCAGCGCTTCGCGCTGCCAGCTCTCCCAGAGGGAGAGCCAAGGGGGGCGCGCACATGGGGGGCAATGTACTTCGGGAGCCTTTCAATTTCTCACGCCCTCAACACATTTCAAACGTTTCTAACGTCTCAAATGACAAATCCCCTTGCGTTTCTGTCTCTGATATGCTAAAGTATTATCTGCGCGCGGGATGCAGATCGGATGCAGCCGCGGCATAGACTGGTTTTATCCGGCGCGGGGAGACCGAAGGCGCGGGATGGAACGGAGCGATGACTATGAATATTCCCGCAGACGGCGGCGCGCTGTGGCCCGATGCGGCGGTCGCCGGTATTTTTCTCTTTTTTATCATCTGGAAGGGACGCCGCGGGCTCTCCCGGAGCCTTCTGCCCCTCGCGGTGACGGTCGCGTCGCTGCTCGGCGCGGCGTTTTTCTCCAAGGCGCTGACACCCGCGGCGGCGGGGCTGCTGCTGCCCGCATTGCAGCGCTGGTTCGACGGACACGCCGACCTCGCCGCGCTCGCGGAGGTGCGTCTCCCGGACCTCGGCGGCGCGCTCGCCGAGGTGCTGCCGGAGGGACTGCGCGCGCTTTTGGAGCGCTTCGGGCTCAGCGTGCAGCGCGCGGCGGAGGAGGCGGTCGGCGCGGCGGCGGGCTCGGTGGAGACCGCGGTGGACGCGCTGCTGCGCTCCGTGGCGGAGACGCTGGCGCATGTTGCGCTCTTTCTCGTCATTTTCCTGCTGCTGCTTCTGCTGCTGAACCTGCTGCGCCGGGTGCTCGGCTGGGCGTTCCGCCTGCCGGTCATCCGCTGGGCGGACGTGCTCGGCGGCGCGCTGCTCGGCGCAGTGGAGTGCGCGGTCGTGCTCTGGATCGTCTGCACCGTCGCCGGGATCTTCGACGGCGGACGCCTCCGCGCTCTCGCGGAGGGAACACACTTACTTTCAATTTTTGCCTGAAGCAATCATCCGGGACCCGCTACGCTGGGCTCCCGGATGAAGGGGGAACGCTCCGCTCAGCGCACTCGCCTGCGGCTCGCACGTTCCCTCCGCGCAGAGTATTTTTCGGCAGGTACACGCCCTGCCGAAAAATGATTGAAATTTTTCGCGCCTGCGGGCGCGAACTCTGCGAGGCTTTTTATCAATTGAATCTTTTTAGGAGGGATCGCTTTCCTATGCAATGCTGCGACCATAAAACCGTGGACCTTTCGCTGCTGGACGGGGTGCTGGCGCGCTATGCCGGCGTGAAGGGCAGTCTTATCACCATTTTGCAGAAAACGCAGGAGATCTACGGCTACGTCCCCGTCGACGCGGCCTACCGCATCGCCGAGCGCACGGGGGAGACCCCGGCGAAGATCCTCGGCGTGGCGACGTTTTACTCCCAGTTCCGCTTCCAGCCGGTCGGGAAATACCTCATCATGCTCTGCAAGGGCACCGCGTGCTTCGTCAACGGCGCGGAGCGCATCGCGGAGGCGGTGACGGACGAGCTCGGCATCTGCGACGGCGAGACGACGGCGGACGGGATGTTCTCCCTCTCGCTCGTGTCCTGCCTCGGCTGCTGCTCGCTCGCGCCGGTCATGATGATCAACGAAACGACTTACGGCTCGCTGACGCCGGACAAGGTGCGGAGCATCCTCCGCACACTGCGGAAGGAGGCGGAGGCATGAGCGCGCGTATTGCGGTCGGAGAGGGCTCCTGCGGGCTCGCCGCTGGCGCGGGCGCGGTCTATGCCGCGCTGGAGGCGCGTCTGGCGGGCTCCCCCGTGCGCCTCGGCATCACGGGCTGCGTCGGTGCATGTTATCTGGAGCCCATCGTGGATATTTATGACGACGCCGGTGCGCTGCACCGCTGCGTCCGCGTGAAGCCGGGCGACGCGGAAAAAGTCGCTGCCGCGGCGGAGACCGGGGACTATGCCGCCCTCGGCGCGCTGCTCATCGCCCCGGAGGACGAGGCGTTTCTGAGCGGCCAGACGCGCATCGCGCTGCGGAATTGCGGCGTCATCGACCCGGAGAGCCTCGACGATTATCTCGCCGCGGGCGGTTATCGGGCGCTCGAAAAGGTCCTGCGCACGATGACGCCGGAGGAGGTCATCGAGACCGTCAAGGTTTCCGGGCTCGCCGGGCGCGGCGGCGCGGGCTTTCCGACATGGTTCAAGTGGGACGCCGCGCGCCGGAGCGTGGGGGAGGAGAAATACCTCATCTGCAACGCCGACGAGGGCGACCCCGGCGCATTTATGGACCGCGCGGTGATCGAGTCCGACCCGCATAACCTCATCGAGGGCATGCTCATCGCGGCTTACGCCATCGGCGCGCACGAGGCGGTCGTCTATGTCCGCGCGGAGTATCCGCTCGCCATCGTCCGCCTGCAAAAGGCGATCGACGCGGCGACGGCGCGCGGCTATCTCGGCGAGAAAATCCTCGGCACGGGCTTTTCCTGCTCGCTGCGCATCAAGGCGGGCGCGGGCGCGTTCGTCTGCGGCGAGGAAACGGCGCTCATCGAGTCGCTGGAGGGCAACCGCGGGCAGCCGCGCTTAAAGCCCCCCTTCCCGGCGCAGGAGGGCTATTGGCATAAGCCGAGCAACATCAACAATGTGGAGACCTTCGCAAACGTCCCGTGGATCTTGCTCCACGGCGGCGAGGCGTTCGCCGCGCTCGGCACGGAGGGCAGCCGCGGGACCAAGGTCTTCGCCGTCACCGGCAAGGTGCGCCGCGGCGGGCTCGTGGAGATCCCGATGGGCAAAACGCTGCGCGACGTCATCTTCGGCATCGCCGGCGGCATCCGGGACGGCAGGGAGTTCAAGGCGGTGCAGGTGGGCGGACCCAGCGGCGGCTGCATCCCGGCGAGCCTGCTGGACACCGTGATCGACTATAAGTCGCTCGCCGCGACGGGCGCGATCATGGGCTCCGGCGGCATGGTCGTGATGGACGACGAGACCTGCATGGTCGCCGTCGCGAAGTTTTTCCTTGATTTTACCACGCGCGAATCCTGCGGCAAGTGCGTCCACTGCCGCATCGGGACGAAGCGCATGTCGGAGATCCTGAGCCGCATTGTGAGCGGCGAGGGAAAGGAGGGCGACGTGGAGCTGCTCGAAGAGCTCTGCGCCGCGGTCAAGGACGGCGCGCTCTGCGGCCTCGGCCAGAGTGCCCCGAACCCGGTGCTGACCACTATCCGCTATTTCCGCGACGAGTATGATGCCCACATCCGGGCGCACAAATGCCCGGCGAAGCAGTGCAAGACGCTTCTGACTTACGCGATCGACCCGGAAAAATGCGCCGGGTGCTCGCTCTGCGCGCGCAAATGCCCCGCCTCCGCCATCCATGGCGAGCTGAAAAAGCCCTTCGCCATCGACCCGGCGGCGTGCATCCGCTGCGGCGCGTGCCGGAGCGCCTGCCGCCTCGGTGCGGTGACGGTCGAATGAAGGAGGTGCGGGAAAAATGAGTGAGATCAAGCTGACGATCAACGGCGTCGCCTGCACGGGCGAGACCGGAGAGACGATTTTGCAGATCGCGGAGCGGCACGGGATCGCGATCCCGACGCTCTGCCATAACGAACACGTTCGTCATTACGGCGCCTGCGGGCTCTGCGTCGTGGAGAGCGCTGCGAGCCCGAAGCTGCTGCGCGCCTGCTCCACCCTCGCCGCGGACGGCATGGTGCTCGATACCGAGTCGCCCCGCGTCGTCCGGGCGCGGAAGGTGGCGCTGGAGCTGCTGATGAGCGACCACGACGGCGACTGCCGCGGCCCCTGCATGCTCGCCTGCCCCGCGGGAACGGACTGCCAGCGCTATGTGAAGATGATCGCGCTGGGGCTCGACCGCGAGGCGGTTGAGATCATCAAGGAGACGAACCCGCTTCCGGCGTCCATCGGCCGCGTCTGTCCCCATCCCTGCGAAACGGCGTGCCGCCGCAAGCTGGTGGAGCAGCCCATTTCCATCGCCTATCTGAAGGCGTTCGCCGCGGACGCGGACCTCGCTTCGGGCAGACCGTGGCGTCCCGCGCTCGCCCCGGAGACGGGAAAGCGCGTCGCCGTCGTCGGCGGCGGTCCCGCGGGGCTCACGGCGGCTTATTTTCTGCGCCGCCGCGGTCACGACGTCACCGTATATGACGCCATGCCGAAAATGGGCGGCATGCTGCGCTACGGCATCCCGGAATACCGCCTGCCGAAGCGCGTGCTGGACGAGGAGATCGCGGAGATCGCCGCGCTCGGCGTTCGGATGAAGCCGGATACGCGCATCGGGCGGGACATCACGCTGGACGCGCTGCGCGCGGACTTCGACGCCGTCGTTGTCGCCGTCGGCGCGTGGCGGAGCACGCCCGTCGGCTGTCCGGGGGACGACCTCGCGGGCGTCTGGGGCGGCATCGACCTGCTGCGCACCGTCGCCTTCGGCGTTGAGCCAGAGATCGGCGAGCGCGTCGTGATCGTCGGCGGCGGCAACACCGCCATGGACGCCTGCCGCAGCGCCGTCCGCCTCGGCGCGAAGGAGGTCAGCGTCGTTTACCGCCGCACGATGGACGAAATGCCCGCCGAGCGCGCCGAGATCGCCGAGGCGATGGAGGAGGGCGTGGTGTTCCGCTTCCTGCGCAATCCGGCGGAAATTCTCGGCGAAGGGGGCCATGTCACGGGCGTGAAGCTTCAGGTGATGCGCCTCGGCGAGCCGGACGCGAGCGGCCGCCGCAGCCCCGTGCCCGTGGAGGGCGAATTTGAGATAATCCCGGCGGACAGCGTCGTCGCCGCCATCGGGCAGCGCTTATTGCCGGACGGCTTTGAGGCGATCGAGAAAAACCGCCGCGGCTGCCTCGCTGCGGACGAGGCGACGTTCCGCACCAATCTGCCGAACGTGTTCGCCGTCGGCGACGCGACGAACCGCGGCGCGGATATCGCCATCGCCGCCATAGGCGAGGGCGGAAAAGCCGCCGCCGTGGTGGACGGCTTCCTCCGCGGAGAGGAGACGCCTTACCGCCGCCCGTATTACTCCGAGCGCGAGGTCACGGCGGAGATGCTCGCGGACCGCGAAAAGCGCCCGCGCGCGGAAATGCCCGTGCGCCCGCCGGAGGAGCGGAAGCGCGATTTCCGCGAGATGAACCTCGGCTTCACCGCGGAGCAGGCGCGCGCGGAGGCGCAGCGGTGCTTGGAGTGCGGCTGCTTCGACTATGCCGACTGCCGCCTCATCCGCCACGCGAACCGCTACGAGCTCCATCCGGAGCGCTTCGCCGGGGAAAAGCGCCGCAGCGCCAGCGAGAAAAAGCTCGTCTGCATCGAGCGCAACGAGGGCAAGTGCATCCTCTGCTCCCTCTGCGTCCGCACCTGCGACGAGGTCGCCGGGCAGGGGCTCCTCGGACTCGTCGGCCGCGGCTTCGGAACGGTCATCAAGCCCGAATACCGCGACAGCGCCCGCATCGCCGGCTGCGCCGACTGCCTGAAATGCGCCGAAGCCTGCCCGACCGGGGCGCTGAAGATTTTGGGGTGAAGAAAAGCAGTGAAATTTGCTGTTGAATTTTGCAGCAAAATGAGCTATACTACTGTCGAAGGGAGCTGATCAATATGCCGAATATCAAGCCCATCTCCGATTTGCGGAATTATAGCGAGGTCCTCCTTGATGTCGCCGTCGGCGAGCCGGTCTTTCTGACAAAAAACGGACGCGGGCGTTACGCCATTGTGGATATCAAGGACTACGAAAAGACCCAAGCGACCCTCCGCCTCATGCGTGAGCTCGAAAAAGGCCGTCGCTCCGGCGAAACCGAAGGCTGGCTGACCTTGGAGGAAGTGGAGGAGGAGCTGGGGATCAGATATGAATGATCTGCATTTGACACCTGCGGCACGGGCTGATCTGAAGGAGATCAAGCGTTATATCTCGGAGGATCTGCAAAATCCGAAAGCCGCGCTTTCGACCACAGGGAAAATCACAAAAGAGATCCGCAGACTCCGCGATCATGCGCTGATCGGCGCCATGCTCTCCTCCGTCGCAGACACACAAACGGACCATCGCTTCCTTGTCAGCGGAAATTACATGGTGTTTTACCGTGTCAGCGGCAGAGATGTCTATATCGACCGAGTTTTGTATGGCAGGAGCAACTATATGAGCCTTTTGTTCGAGGAACTTCCGGGCGAGGAGTCAGCAGACTGAAGCTTATACAGCACATAGAATATAAAATCAGGAGCGCCGCAGCAATTTGCCGCGGCGCTCCTGATTTTAAGTTTCCCCTCAGAATTCCTCCGGGTACACCCCCGCGCGCTTTAAGTCCGCGATGGCGGACTTCACGGCGGGGAGATCGGCGCGGTAAGTGACGCCGTGCCAGACCTCGTCGCAGTCCAGAACGCGGACGCTGCCGCGGCGCTCATTCAAGACCGCGGTGACGACGCTGGGGAGATAATACTCGCATTTCAGCGGGTTTTCGGGCAGATTCCGCTCCAGAAACGCGGGGAAGCGCGTCCAGAGCTCGTCCAGCATCTCCGGACCGAAGGCGAAGAAGTTCATGCTGACGGTCTCATCGCCCGTGAGCGGGTGCTCCGCGCCGTTTTCGATATAGACCGCGGCGTCGCCGCGCTGCTCGATCTGCGTGCGCTCCGTGACGGAGACGAGCAGCCCGTTCTCTACGGTGCAGATGCCGCGGGAGACGCTGCCGTTTTCCGTCACTGTGTTGCGCAGACGGTAGCCGACCATGGCGCTCTCGCCCGCGCAGCGCGGCGCGGTGAGGAAGTCGTAAGCCGCCCGGAACGCGCCTGCGCCGTAAAAATCGTCGGCGTTGATGACGGCGAAGGGACCGTCCACCGCGCCGCGGCAGCAGGCGACGGCGTGGCCCGTGCCCCACGGCTTTTCGCGCCCGGCGGGGACCGAGAAGCCTTCCGGAAGGTCGCCGAGCTCCTGAAACACATAGTCCACGCGCATCGTCCTCGCGATCCGGTCGCCGACGGCGGCGCGGAAATCCGCCTCCAGCGCGCACTTGATGATGAACACCGCGCGGCGGAAGCCGGCACGGTAAGCGTCGTAGATGGAAAAATCCAGAATGGGATGTCCCGCGTCGTCGACGGGCATGAGCTGCTTGAGCCCGCCGAAGCGGCTGCCCATTCCGGCAGCCATGACGACGAGCGCCGGTTCGTTTGTCATTTCGTCTCCTCCTTTTCTGCCGGAGCACTCCGGCGGTAAAGCGCGGTCAGCGCGGCGATCTCCGCCGCCTTCGCCGCCGTGAGCTGGCCCGGCGCGAGCCGCCATTGCCAGTTGCCCTGTGCCGTGCCGGGCGTGTTCGTCCGCGCCGGTGCGCCGAGGGCGAGATAGTCCTGCATCTGCGCGAAAAAGTATTCCGCGACGGAGCCGAGCCCCGCGCGCAGCAGCGCCTCGCGAAGCCGGTGCGCCGGGACGCCGAGATAGCGCTGGGCAAACGCGCGCTCGCGGTCCGATACCTCGCCGACCCACGCGGCGAGTGTCGTGTTGTCGTGGGTGCCGGTGCAGCAGAGACAGTTTCGCTCATAGCTGTGGGGCAGATACGCCCCGTCGCCGTCCGGGTCGAAGGCGAATTGCAGCACGCGCATGCCCGGCCAGCCGCACGCCTCCCGCAGCTCCGGCACCTCCGGCGTCAGCACGCCGAGGTCCTCCGCGATGAACTTCAGGTCCGGGAACCAGCCGTTCAGCACGCCGAGCAGCGCCATGCCGGGACCGGGCAGCCACGCGCCCTCCCGCGCGCTCTCCGCCCCGGCGGGGACCGCCCAGTAGCGCGCGAAGCCGCGGAAATGGTCGATGCGCACCGCGTCGAAGCGGCGCTGCGCGCCCGCGATGCGGCGGATCCACCAGCCGTAGCCGTCCGCCGCCATCGCGTCCCAGTCATAGAGTGGGTTGCCCCAGAGCTGGCCGTCGGCGCTGAAATAGTCCGGCGGAACGCCGGCGACGGCGGTGCTGCGCCCATGTGCGTCGAGCGCAAAAAACTGCGGCTCCGCCCAGACGTCGGCGGAGTCCGGCGCGACGTAAAACGGCAGGTCGCCGAGGATTTTAACGCCCTTTTCCGCCGCATAGGCGCGCAGCGCGGTCCACTGGCGGTCGAAAAGCAGCTGCACCGCCGTCTCCAGCGCGGTCTCCCGCGCGAGCAGGGCGCGGTAACGCGCCATCGCCTCCGGCTGCCGCAGGCGGATGTCCTCCTCCCACGCGGTCCATGCCGCGCCGCCGAAATGGGATTTCAGCGCGGAAAAAAGCGCCCAGTCGCGCACCCAAGGCTGCGCCGCGGCGAAGTCCTCCGCCGCGCCCGGCTCCCGCGCGAGCAGGCGCTCCGCCGCGCGGCGGAGCAGGGGCGGGCGCGTGCGGTAAAGCGCGCCGTAGTCGACGCGCGCGGAGTCCGGCACTTCTGCCGCCGCGATCTCCGCCGCGGTCAGCAGCCCGTCGGCTTCCAGCAGGTCAAGGTCGATGAAATAGGGGTTGCCCGCAAAGGTGGAAAAGCTCTGGTAGGGCGAGTCGCCGTAGCCCGTCGGTCCGATGGGCAGGATCTGCCACCAGCGCTGCCCCGCCGCGGCGAGAAAGTCGATAAATTCAAACGCGGCGCGCCCCATCGTGCCCACGCCATGCGGCGAGGGAAGGGCATAAACCGGCAGCAAAATGCCGCTGCTGCGCTCCGGCATAGGTCGATAGCCTCCTTTGGGAATATGGATACGGGGCGATTATACCACGGCTTTGAAGATAAGGGAAGGGGGAAAAGAACGCCCTGCCTTTCGTTGAGACGGAGCATGTCAAAGTGGTTATTGCGAGCCACAATTTAAAGGCTCCCCTGTGCAAGGGGAGCTGGCGCGGCGTAGCCGCGACTGAGACCAACTATGCAAAGTCAAGCGGCAAGAAGCGGATAAAATGGTGAATAGACT
>CAVJGI010000084.1:0-8940 GCA_963649145.1 Ruminococcus bicirculans (ex Wegman et al. 2014)
GAAGGCGTATTGTCCCGCTTTTTTCGGGGGGTTGCACTTCAGATGATAGCATGCCGGCTCCCCTGTGCAAGGGGAGCTGGCGCGCGAAGCGCGACTGAGGGGTTGTTACCGAGCTCACGCAAACGCCAAGCTTGGATATTTCGACAGCTTACAACCCTCCAGTCACGGCTCCGCCGTGACAGCCTCCCTTGCACAGGGAGGCCTCTAAATTGTGCGGCTTCGCCGCATATATAAGGCTTTTTTGACAAGCTGAAGACTCCCTCCGCCAGCCGGCAGAGGGAGTCTTTTTGCTGTTTTCGGGACTTATTTCTCCGCGTAGAGGCGGAAGAGGAAGGTCACGATCTGGGCGCGGGTGCAGGTGTCGTCCGGGCTGAAGGTGGTCTCCGTGCGTCCCTGCGTGATGCCGTTTTCGACCGCGGCAACAGCCTCTGCGAGAGTGGCGCACTTGGTGTCGCCGATGGCGGCAACAGCCTTTGCCAGTGCGCCGCTCTCGGCCCAGAAGTAACCGGTCGGGGCGGTGAGGCTGACGTCGGCGGACTTCGTGATACTCGTGGCATCGCCGGACTTGATGGAGCTATCGATCTTCAGCTTGCCGGTGACTTCGCCGCTCTCCAACGCCAGCTTGACGTCGTTGGCGTTTTTGCCGCTGCGGGAGATCTCAATATCACCGTTGATGGTGCTGTTGCCCTTGGCGGTGACGGAAACGCCGTCATTGCTGCTGTATCCGCAGACGCCGACGGTGTAGCTGTGGTTGTTAAAGACAACGGTGAGCCCCTCAGTGAAGCGTCCTACTGCAACGACGATGCCGTCGCCGGAGCTGTCGGAGAGCAGGGTGATGGTGTCACCGTCCTGCGCCGCGGTGATGGCTTCCGCGAGGGAGCTGTAATAGGTCTCGCCGATCTTTGCGACGTTTCCATCCCCTTCCGCGGCTGCTGTCATTGCAAGAGCTCCGACGAGCATGAGGACCGCCAGAAGGATGATTAGGATTTTTTCTTCACTTCATTTCCTCCTATTGATCGAAATTTTTGCTTTTCTATGGTCTATGTGAATCGGTTTTGCGCCTATGGGGTGTTTTGTGTCCGTAGCCAAAGCCACAGCCTTAGCTATGGCCTTCAGCTCTCCGTCCCGTCAGAGGACGGCGAGGCGCTGCTCCAGCTCTTCTCTGCCGGAGACGGCGAATTTGCTGAACAGATGCTTCAGACGCGTTTTCAGGGTGTTGCGCGTGATGTTCAGAACGGTGCAGATCTCCTCGTAGCGCAGACCGTGCGCCATGCCGAGGTAGATCAGCAGCTCCCGCTCGGTCAGCGTGTCCGTGCTCACGAGGGCGTTCAGCCCCGTGTAGTAGCGGCGGGAGAGCTCGCGCACGCGCGCGAGCGTCGCGGTCCATGGGCTCAGCTCCGGGGCGGCGTCCTCGTTTTCAAACCAGCCCCAGTGCTCGGCGAGAAGCATCGGCATGTCGTGCGCCTCGATGAGCGGCAGCGCCTGCCGCAGAGAGTCGAGCATCGCGGTGCGGCTGCCCTCCACGCGGCGGGCGATGGCGGCGGTGACGTGGCCGCTGATCTCCAGCGCGGCGGAGCGTCCCGCGGCGGCGGAGATCATTTTCTTCGCGCCCGCCATGCGCTCCACGCAGCCGGCGTGGGCGAGGATGTAGAAAAACTGGGGGATATTCTCCGGCAGCACGCGGACGCAGCTGCGCGCATAATCGGCGGCATAGGCCCGGCGGCGGGCAAAGCATGCGAGGAACGCGAGCGCGAGGCGCTGGGTCTCGCAGGGCGCGCCGGAGGAGCGGATGCGGGCAACGGAGGCGCGCCAGAGCTCCAAGTCATTATAGAGATCGGCGCGGAAAAAATGGGGCGCATCAACGGCTGCGCGCCGTATTTCGACGATTTTAGTGCCCGGTCAATTTGCACATTTTTTGAACCTTTAACTGTACAAAATGACGCAGGCGAAAAGCGGACGGTTTTTGTCTTTTTTAGACAATTTTCAACGTTCTGTTTTAGATAATTCTACTAAGATTTGCGAGTTTTGCATAATAGTGAAAAAATAGCTTGCTTTTTTTCGCCCAATCCGGTAAGATAAAGATTGATTCACCCAGTGAAGGAGGATACGACCATGAACACTCAGCAAGCAGTTGCAAACCGGATCCGGCAGCTCTGCCGCGCGCGCGGCATCACGCCGAACGGGCTCGCCAACATCTCCGGCGTCCCGCAGTCCACGATCAAGAGCATTCTGAACGGCGAGAGCCGCAACCCCGGCACCGCCACCGTCAAGAAGCTCTGCGACGCGCTGGAGATCACGCTGGGTCAGTTCTTCTCCACCCCGGAGTTTGACGCGCTGGGGAAAGAGATGCGCTGACGTGCCCCCGGCAGCGGGGTCAGGTGTTAAGGCACTTTTATAACAAGCCGCCCGGAATTGCAAGCGTGACCTTACCAATTCTGTGTCTTTTGTGCAATTTCCCCGCCCTGCCCCGCCGCCGCAGAAAAATCGGCAAAAACAGACCGCCCCGCGCCAAAAAAGCGCGGGGCGGTTTGTTTGTTATGATTAAGTTTGCGGCGAAGGCGCACAATTAAAGCAGTGCGCCTTCGCCGCATTGATTTTTATTTCATCCGTGCGAGCGTCTCAACCAGCAGCCCCCATGTCCTCCGGACGGAGGCGATGTGCATGCGCTCGCGGGTGGTGTGGATCTCGCTGAGGTCGGGACCGATGGAGATGCAGTCAAGACCGGGGAGCTTTCCGGCGAAGAGGCCGCATTCGAGTCCCGCGTGGATCGCCTCCACGCGCGGGGCGGCGCCGTACTGCTCCGTATAGACCGCGGTCAGCAGCTCGCGCAGGGGCGAGTCGGCGCGGTAAGCCCAGCCGGGGTAGTCGCCGGAGATGTCCACGCTGCCGCCGAGACGGTCGGTCACGGCGCGAAGCTGCGCTTTCAGACCCTGCTTTGCTTCGTCCACGCTGCTGCGCACGCAGAAGGTCGCGGAAACGGCGGCGGTGTCCGTGCGCAGGACGCCGAGGTTCAGCGAGGTCTCCACGAGACCGGGGATCCCGGCGCTCATCGCCTGCACGCCGTAAGGCAGGGAGCGCAGCAGATCCAGCACGCGCGCCGTGCTCTCCGCGTCCATCGGCGTCTCCGCGCGCTTGGCGCGCTCTGCCGTGAGCGAAAGCGCCGGGTCCGTCGCGGAAAATTCCGCGCGCAGCGCCTCGCCGAGCGCAGCGCAGCGCACCGTCAGCGCGGCAGGGTCGGCGGTGACGACCAAAGCCTCCGCCTCCGTTGCGATGGCGTTGTCCTTCTCGCCGCCGGAGACGGAGACAAGGCAAAACGGCGCGGCGTCCGCCAGCGCGTTCAGGACTCTGCCGATGTACTGCGTGGCGCTCGCGCGGCGCTTGTCGATCTCCGTGCCGGAGTGTCCGCCGGTCAGCCCGCGGAGCGCGATGCGGAGCGTCTCCCCCTCCGCCGCGGCGCGCGTCACCGGCAGATCGCAGCGCGCGACGCAGCCGCCGGCGCAGCTCACGGTGAACACGCCCTCGTCCTCCGAGTCGATGTTGATCATGCGGCGGGAGCGCAGGGCGCTGACGTCGATCGCCATTGCGCCGTCCATGCCGACCTCCTCGTCGACGGTGATGACCGCCTCAATCGCCGGGTGGGGCAGCGTTTTGTCATCGAGCAGCGCCAAGATCATAGCAACGGCAATGCCGTCGTCCCCGCCGAGAGAGCTGCCGCGGGCATAGACCGTGTCGCCCTCGACGGCGAGGTCCAGCCCCTCGGTCGCGAGGTCGCGGGTGCAGTCCGGCGTACTGACGCAGACCATATCCATGTGGCCCTGCAAGATGACGGGCTCCGCCGCTTCATAGCCGGGCGACGCCGGTCCGAACAAAATGACGTTGCCGAGCGCGTCCTGCGTATAACGGAGCCCCCGCTCGCGCGCGAAGGCGGCGAGCCAGTCGCTCACCTGCCGGGTGTTGTGACTGCCGTGGGGGATGGCGCAGAGCGCCTCGAAAAAGCGGAATACCGTTTTCGGTTCCAGTTGGTCCAATACTGCCATGTTAAGCCAGATCCTTTCTTGTTACTCAGTCGTGGAAATGTCGCTGTCGCTCGCCGGGACGACGGGGCGGAGCACGATGTCGCTGTCGCTCGCGGCGGAGCCGGTCGTGGCGGGGGGCGTGATGGCGGGGGGCTCCTCCGTCGGGACCGGGGTGGGCTCCGGCGTCTGCGTCGCCGCGGGCGTGTCCGCCACGGGGATCTCCGTCGGCATCGGGAGCTCCGCGACATTGCGCTGCGGCAGCAGCACAAGGAGCGCGACCACCGCCGCGACCGCGATCACCGCCGCCGCGATGAGGATAAGCAGCTTTCTGCGTCTCGTTTCCATAGATTTGTTCCTTTCCAAAAATTCAACGGCGTTTCGCCGTGCAGAGCAGACCGAGTGCCGCCCAGAACACTGGCTCGCTCAGCACGAGACCGAGCCCGAAGCAGCCGTGGACCGCGGCGCAGAACACGCCGAGCGCCAGCGCGTCGGAGCGCGCGCTGCGATGCTGCCACGCGCGCAGGGCGGCGGTGAGCAGCAGCGCGAGATAGCCCGCGAGCCCCAGCGCGCCGAGATCAGCGAGATAGCCGAGATAAACATTGTGGGAATTGTCGACAAAGCTCGTCAGCACCGCGCCGCTCTCCGTCACGCGGGAGAAGCGGATATCAAGCCGCAGGGCGAGCGTGCCGGGTCCTCCGCCGAGCAGCGGACGCGCCGGGACGAGCGCGAGACATTCGCGCCAGATCAGCACGCGCGAGGAGCCGAAGGAATCGTCCAGCTTGCCTTCGAGCGCGCAGCGGAGCTCATAAAGCGTGCCGCTCCCGCCCGGATAAAGCCAAACGGCGCAGACCGCCGCGGCGGTGAGCCCAAGCGCGGCGAGCAGCCCGAAGGCGCGTCCGCGCGCCGTGCGCGGGAGGAAGACGAGCGCGGCGAGTGCCGCAGAGCCGAGGGCGAGATAAGCCCCGTCTCCCCCCGCGAGGGCGAGCACCGCAAGGCTCAGCGCAAGCGGCAGAAAAAGCCAGCGCAGCGCCCGCTCCCGCGCCGCGGCGACGGCAAACACCGGCACGGCGAGGCAGAGCACGGCGTCTAAAATATTCGTGTTGCCGATCGTTCCGAGATAGGTCCCGGAATAGCGGACGCCGGAATCGTAGTACGTAAGGTCCCCCGGAAAAAGTCCGAGCGGGTTGAGCCCTGCGAGCTGAAGCAGCGCCACGGCGCAGCAGAGCGTCACCGCCGCGCCGAGGGCGTGGAAATGCAGCGCCTTCGGGCGGGTGAAAAGCGAGACGCCGAGAAAGCTCAGCACATAGACCGCCGTGCTCAGCAGCCCGTCATAGCGCCCCGCACCGACAACGCTCTCCGCCCGCCACGGCGAGCAGAGCCAGCTTAAAAGCGCGGCGGCGAAAAACGCCGTCGCCGCCCACTGCGGCGCGCCGAAGCGCGGCAGCGGGTCCGGGCGCAGGAGCGACGCGGCGATGAGCGCCGCGAGATATCCCCCCGCCGCGGCGAGCAGGAGCACATATTTGGAAAGCGTGATGCTTTCGTAGCCGGAAAAACCGGGAAACAGTGGAAAAACGAGGAGCAATATGATAAGATAAAGATCGCTCACCCGCTCCCGCGGACCGGTCCCGGCGGAGAAATGCCGGATGTCCGTGGCTGTTACCTCCGAATGGGATACCCTGCATTATACCATGTCCGCCGCGGTTTGTAAAGCGGGTTCCCATGCCCCACCGCGGGGAGATAAACTGTCACAATTCGGTGCATCCGCACCACTTTCAGGAGAAAACAATGATTTTTGACACCCATGCCCACTATGACGACGCCCGCTTCGACGCTGACCGGGACGCCGTTCTCGCCGCCCTGCCCGCCGCCGGCGTCGGTCTTGTTCTGAACCCCGGCTGCACGGTGGCCAGCTCCCGCGCGGCGCTCGCGCTCGCGGAGCGCTACGATTTTGTCTACGCCGCCGCCGGCATCCACCCGGAGGACTGCGCCGGGGCGGGAGACGCCGAGCTTGCCGCCGTCCGCGCCCTCTGCGCCCACCCGAAGGTCCGCGCCATCGGGGAGATCGGGCTCGACTTTTACTGGGCGGAAAACCCGCCGCGAACCGAGCAGCAGACCGTTTTCCGCGCCCAGCTCGCCCTCGCGCTGGAGCTCGGAAAGCCCGTCATCATCCATGACCGCGACGCGCATGCCGACTGCCTCGCCATCGTGGAGGAGTTCCCCGGTCTGCGTGGCGTGTTCCACTGCTTTTCCGGCTCCGCGGAGATGGCGGAGCGGCTGCTCGCGCGCGGCTGGTATCTCGGCTTCGACGGACCGATCACCTATAAAAACGCGCGCCGCGCGCTGGAGGTGCTCGCCGTGACGCCTTTAGACCGCATCCTGCTGGAGACGGATGCGCCCTATATGCCGCCGGTGCCCCACCGCGGCGAGCGCAACGACAGCCGCCTGCTCCCCTTCGTGGCGGACTCTGCCGCGCGCGTCAAGGGCTGCACGCCGGAGGAGCTCATCGCCGCCGCCGCGGAAAACGGAAAGCGGCTTTTCGGGATTTTATAATTTGTTCAAACTTCCTCCGAGGTTTGTTCATCACTCCCAAAACCGGGTATGATAGGATGAACAAGCAAAAAAATCCAAAACCACCCGATGGGAGGAAACCCAAAATGAAGCATCAGAAGCTCCTCGCCGCGGCTGCGGCGCTCGCGCTGCTCTGCGGCTGCGGCTCCGCCGCCCCGGACGCGGCGGAGACCCCGACACCCACGGCGCAGCAGACCGCAGCCCCGGCGCAGACGGACGACTACGCGGATGCGCACACGCTGACTCTCCGCTCCGAGCAGAGCGCGGACGGCACTTGGACCCACACCGCCGAGCTCGACGGCGAAGCGGTCGAGGAATTTGACTACGCATGGCACGCCGACCCGTCCACGGCGCACGACACGGTGAAAAACAGCCCCGCGGAGTACTACACCGGCACCGAGCCGGAGACGGACGCCGCGGCATATATCGCCCACGACGTTTACTATTACCCGGAGCTGGACACCTCCGGCTTCCAGAAGCAGCGCTACGACGGCGAGACGGAGTGGGTCTATTACTACACCGCCGAGGGCTATACGGACTATGTTTTCTCCACCCTGCCCGTGCAGGGCAGCGCCGTTCCGGAGCAGATGATGCACTCCGAGAGCGAGGCGTATGAAAACGCCGTGCTCCACCTCACGGAGCCGGGGACTTACGTTGTCTCCGGCACATGGCACGGTCAGCTCTGGGTCGACCTCGGCGACACGGACGAGACCTTCACCGACCCGGACGCGAAGGTGACGCTCATCTTAAACGGTGCGGAGATCGACTGCACGGTCGCCCCCGGCGTCGTGTTCTACAGCGTCTATGAGTGCGATAATGCGTGGGAGAGCCGCGAGAGCTACAGCGCCGCCGTCGACACCGCGAACGCGGGCGCGAACGTCATCATCGCCGACGGCACGGAAAACAGCGTCTCCGGCGCGAACATCTACCGCATGCTGAAGACCAAGTTCAAGAGCGACGACGCCGTCGCCGGCACCGGTGCGGCGCAGAAAAAGGCGCGCAAGACCGACGGCGCATTTTATTCCTACGTCTCCATGAACGTCACCGGCGGCGCGGAGGGCAGCGGCGTGCTGAACATCACCTCGGTCTTCGAGGGGCTCGACACGGAGCTGCACCTTACGATCAACGGCGGCAATATCAACATCTTTTCGCAGGACGACGGCATCAACGTCAACGAAGACGGCGTGTCCGTCCTGACGGTGAACGGCGGCAGCCTCCACATCCTCGCCGGTCTCGGCAGCGAGGGCGACGGCATTGACTCCAACGGCTACGCCGTCATCAACGGCGGCACCGTCGTCTCGCTCGCGAGCCCGATGGCGGACTCCGGGCTCGACTCCGACTGCGGCACCTACGTGAACGGCGGCACGGTCGTGGCGCTCGGCGCGTCGATGGACTGGGCGGAGAGCGACGGCAGTGAAAACGCCGGACAAGCGGCGGTGAATCTCAGCTTCAGCCAGCGCCAGAGCGCGGACGAGGCGATCGTCATCACGGACACGGACGGCACGGTCGTGTTCGCCTACGACCCGGACAAGGACGAGGTCGCAGAGGGCAACGCGCGCTGGTATTCCGGCGCGATCTTGTCCGCGCCCGGTCTCAGCGTCGGCGGCGAATACTATATTTACGTCGGCGGCGACGTCGAGGGCGAGGAGGTCGCCGGTGTCTATGACCCCGCGACGGTCACGGGCTTCACGGCGGACGCCAAGCAGCAGTGCTGGACCGGCACGGGCACGCTCGGCGGCTTCGGCGGAGGTCCCGGCGGCTTCGGCGGAGGCGGCGGGGTCTTTGACCCCAATGGCAGCGGCGGAAGCTTCGACCCCAACGGCAGCGGTACCGCGCCCGCGGAGCCCCCGGAGGGCTTCGGCGGCGACGCCGAGCTCGGCACCGGCGAAGCGCCGGAGGGCTTCTTCGGCGGCGAAAAGCCGGATGACGCCCCGGAGAAGCCGGACGGCGATTTTGAGCAGGGCTTCGGCGAGCGCCCAACGCCCCCGGACGGCGAGGTCCCCGCGGATTTTGACCCGGACAATGCGCCGGAAAAGCCCGACGGTGATTTTGACCCGAATGGCAGCGAGCGCCCCACCCCGCCGGGCGGCGGCTTTGACCCGAACGGCAGCGGGGACGCCGCCGGTGAGAGCGAGGTCGTGTTTAGCCTCAGTGAAAAGGTGAACGACTTCACCGGTGTCCGCGACGCGGAATAATTTGCGTTATGAAAAAGCGATCCCGCCTGATTTTTTGGGCGGGATCGTTGGTTTTAAATATTGAACGCGCCTTTGGCGCTAAGATTTGATTTGTTTCGCGTCCGCGGGACGCGACTTACTTTACCCCTCGCGGGGAAAGTAAGCAAAGGCGCGGTTAAGGG
>CAVJGI010000085.1:0-8743 GCA_963649145.1 Ruminococcus bicirculans (ex Wegman et al. 2014)
CGTTTATTTTACTCCAAACTGTAAACAATCTCCCCGGACATTCTGTAAACAATCATACCGGTCTATACAGTCCCCGACAGCCCGCTGCTTCTGGAATATCCAAGCTTCTTGCAAACGGGGCGTCGAGGACGCCAGCCCCTACGAAGCATTGCTGGAAGCTTGGCGGTTGACGGCAGCTTGCAGCCCTCTCAGTCAGCTTCGCTGACAGCTCTCCCAGAGGGAGAGCCAAGGGCGAGCCGCGTTGGGAAGGCTTTTTGACAGTCTGAAAAAATGCCCTGCCTGACGGCAGGGCAATTTTTTATGCCTTCTCCATATCCCGCGTCGCGATGACGTCGACGCCGGTGCCTAACAGATCGGGCAGCAGCACGTCTCCGATATGGACGGGGGCGGCGGCGGTTATGGCGTTGATGGCTGCCATCGCCTCGGACATTTTGTTCTTCGGGATGGGCGCGGCGGTGCGGACCGGAACGCGGGGCAGCGCGCCGCCGGTGAGCCGGACGGTGGTCGTCAGCGTGCGCGTCGGGGCGCAGAGCTCCGCTTTGCCGTATTCCGCGCCGCGGGGACAGGCGTTGCCGCGCACGGCGTAGCCGTTCGCCTCGTCCACGGTCAGGTGACAGCCGCGGGGACAGACGATGCAGGTCAGTTCGGTCATTTTTCCGCCTCCTTTTCCTCTCCGGCGCAGACGGTGATGGGTCCGTCCGCCGGGTCGAGCGCTTCCACGAGCTTCGCCGGGAGCAGCAGCTTCACCATCTCGCTGCTCGTCATAAACGGGCGGCGGAAGCGCGCGATCTGTTTGGCCCCCTGCCGCACCGTGACGGCGGCAGCGCCGCCGTAATGCCCCTTCACGCGGAAGGAGAGCTCGATGCCCCTGCCGAGATTCGCCTTGCGCGCATAGCCCGGCACGGTGTAATTGACGTCCTCGCCGGGGCGAATTTCCAGCGTCTCGCCCTCCGGCACGGGGCCTTCCAGCACGCGCGCGGCGGCGGCGCGCCCGGCGCGGACGCTCTCCTCCGTCACGAAGTCGACGAGGTCATGGACCTGAAGCGCGTTGCCGCAGGCGAAAATGCCGGGGACGATTGTCTCGTTATTCTCATACACGACCGCGCCGCCGGTGCATCCGAGCGGGATACCCGCCTGACGCGCGAGCTCGTTTTCCGGGATGAGCCCGATGGAGAGCAGCAGCGTGTCGCAGTCAAAAGTCTTTTCCGTGCCGGGGATGACGCGGCGCTGGGCGTCCACCTCCGCGGCGACGACCTGCTCCACGCGGTGCGCGCCGCGCACGTCCGTCACCGTGTGGCGCAGCAGCAGGGGGATGTCGAAGTCGACAAGGCACTGCTGCACGTTGCGCGCCAGACCGTCCGGGCGGTCGCCCGCGCCGATGCAGGCGAGCACCTTCGCGCCTTCGAGCGTCATGCGCCGCGCCATGATGAGCCCGATGTCGCCCGTGCCGCGGATGACGACGCGGCGGCCGACGGAGAGCCCCAGCAGGTTCATATACATCTGCGCGGTTCCGGCGGTGAACACACCGGCGGGACGCGCGCCGGGAATACCGACCGCGCCGCGGGCGCGCTCGCGGCAGCCCATGGCGAGCACGATCGTGTCCGCACTGAGCGCCTCCACCCCGGCGGCGGAGCTCACGAACACCTCGCGCTCCGGCGTCAGCTGGAGCACCATCGTGTCCGTCCTGACCTCCACGCCCGTGGCGGCGAGCAGCTCGATGAAGCGCCCGGCGTATTCCGGACCGGTAAGCTCCTCCTTGAAGCGGTGGAGCCCGAAGCCGTTATGGATGCACTGGTTCAGAATGCCGCCGAGCGACTTGTCGCGCTCGATGACGAGGACGGAGCGGAGCCCCGCCTCCCACGCGGCGTGGGCCGCGGCGAGTCCCGCGGGACCGCCGCCGATGACGATGAGCTGATAGTGCTTCAAAGGTGCGCGCCTCCCTTCGTCTCGTTGGTCAGAATTTCGCTGCCCGGCTCCTCCAGACAGACCTCCAGCCAGTCCAGCCCCAGCTCGCGCACGAGCAGCTCGTGGACCTTCGGCGAGCAGAAGCCGCCCTGACAGCGGCCGAGTCCGGCTCCGGTGCGGCGCTTGACCGCGCCGATGCTGCGCGGCGGGATCGGGCTGCGCAGCGCCGCGACGATCTCGCCCTCCGTCACCGTTTCGCAGCGGCAGACGACGCGGCCGTAAGCCGGTTCGAGCGCGATGACGGCGTTTTTCTCCTCCATGGAGAGCTCCTTAAAGCGCACGCGGCGGCGCGTATCGAGAAATTCTGCCTTCTCGCGCAGCGCCAGCCCGTCGGCGCGGAGCATTTCCGCAACGAGCTCCGCGATGGCGGGGGCGGCGGTGAGTCCGGGGCTCTTGATCCCGGCGAGGTCGATGAAGCCGGGATAAGCCGCGCTCTCGCCGATGATGAAGTCGTCGCGGTCGGAGTTGGCGCGCACGCCGGCGAAGTTGCGGATATTCTGCCGCAGGTCCACGCCGGGAACGCTGCGCCGCGCGGCGGCGGCGATGGCGGCGAGTCCGGCGGAGTCCGTGCTGCGGTCGTCCGCCGCACCGATATTGGCGTCCGGTCCGACAATGAGGTTGCCGTGGACCGTCGGGGACACGAGCACGCCCTTGCCCTTTTCGTTTGGGCACTGGAACACCGTGCAGCCGACGCGCCCGCCCTCGCTCTTGTCGAGCAGGTAATACTGCCCGCGCGTGGGGATGATCTTGTAGTCCGGCTCTTCCAGCAGAGAGCGCACCGCGGCGGCGTCCACGCCCGCGGCGGAGACGACGAAGCGCGATTCCTGTTCCGCGCCGTCCTCCGTTTTCACGAGGAATGTGCCGTATTCGGTCCGCTCGATCGCCGTGACGCGCGCGCGAAGATGCAGCTCCACGCCGTTGCGCACGGCGGTCTCCGCCATCGCGAGCGTGTATTCCCACGGGCAGATGATGCCCGCGGAGGGCGCCCAGAGCGCGGCGGCGACCGTCTCGGCGAGCTCCGGCTCGCGCGCACGCGCCTCCTCGCCGCTCAGGATCTCCAGCCCCGGCACGCCGTTCGCGCAGCCGCGGTCATAGAGCTTTTGCAGATGCGCCCGGTCGCCCTCGTCAAAGGCGAGGACCATGCTGCCGCAGGGCAGATAGGGCACATCGAGCCGGGCGCAGATCTCCGGCGCGAGTGCCGCGCCGCGGACGTTGAGCCGCGCCATCGCGGTGCCCGGCGCGGGGTCGTAGCCCGCGTGGATAATGGCGCTGTTGGCGCGGCTCGTGCCGACGGCGACGTCGCTCCCCGCCTCCAGCACGGCGACGCGCAGATCGTAGCGCGCAAGGGTATAAGCACAGGCGGCGCCGGTCACGCCGCAGCCGATGATCAATACGTCTAACATATCGAAAAGCCGTTCCTTCCTTTTTTCTTGACAAGACTATTTTACTTTGGGATAATGGTGTTGTCAATCAACAAAAACGCTCTTTGGGGAGGTTATCCGCACATGAAGCAGTATGTCATCGCGCTCGATCAGGGCACGACGAGCTCCCGCGCCATTGTGTTCGACCGGGAACAGAATATTCGCGGTTTAGCGCAGAAGGAGTTCACCCAGTTTTACCCCAAGCCCGGCTGGGTGGAGCACAACGCGATGGAGCTTTATTCCAGCCTCGTCTCCGTCATGGCGGAGGTCGTCGCGAAATGCGACCTCACGGGCGCGGACATCGCCTGCATCGGGCTCACGAACCAGCGCGAGACGACCATCGTCTGGGACCGCGACACGGGAACGCCGGTCTATAACGCCATTGTCTGGCAGTGCCGCCGCACGGCGGAGCTCTGCGAGGAGATCAAGCGAAACCGCGAGCTCACGGACTACATCCGCGAGAGCACTGGTCTGCTCGTGGACGCTTACTTTTCCGCGACGAAGATCAAGTGGATCTTAGATAACGTCCCTGACGCGCGCAAGAAGGCGGAGCAGGGGCGGCTGCTGTTCGGCACGGTGGACTCGTGGATCCTCTGGAAGCTCACCGGCGGGCGCGTCCACGTCACGGACCGCACGAACGCCTCGCGCACGATGCTCTTCAACATCCACGAAATGGCGTGGGACGCCCGCCTCTGCCGCGAGCTGGATATCCCGATGAGCATGCTCCCGGAGGTGCGCAGCAGCAGCGAGATTTACGGCACGACGGACATTCAGGGCACCGCCGTGCCCATCAGCGGCATCGCCGGCGACCAGCAGTCCTCGCTCTTCGGGCAGGCGTGCCTCGACGCCGGGCAGGTCAAGAACACTTACGGCACGGGCTGCTTCCTGCTCATGAACACCGGCGGCGACTGCGTTGCGAGCCGCAACGGGCTCGTCACCACCGTGGCGGCGAGCGCGGGCGGCAGCGTGCAGTATGCGCTGGAGGGCAGCGTCTTCGTCGGCGGCGCGGTCATCCAGTGGGTGCGCGATGAGCTGGGGCTCATCCGCGAGGCGGCGGACAGCGAATATTTCGCCCGCAAGGTGGCGGACACCGGCGGAGTCTACCTCGTCCCGGCGTTCACGGGGCTCGGCGCGCCCTACTGGGATATGTACGCCCGCGGCGCGATTCTGGGCCTCACGCGCGGCACGAAGCGCGAGCACATCATCCGCGCGGCGCTGGAATCCATCGCGTTCCAGTCCGCGGACCTCGTCGCCGCGATGGAGAAGGACACCGGCAGCACCATCGGCGAGCTGCGCGTGGACGGCGGCGCGTCGCGCAACGGCTTTCTGATGCAGTTCCAGTCCGACGTGCTCGACAAGCGCGTCTGCCGCAGCGCCGTCGGGGAGACGACCGCCCTCGGCGCAGCCTGCCTCGCCGGGCTCGCCGTCGGTGTCTGGCGCGACACGGAGGAGCTGAAGGACGTCTGGCGCGCCGACCGCGTCTTTGCCCCCGAACTGGACGACCGCTCCCGCGAAGCCACCCTCGCCGGCTGGCACCGCGCCGTCGGCCGGAGTCTGGAGTGGGAGAAATAAAAAATCCCCGCCGATAAAAGCGACGGGGTTGACAAGACGCGGAAAACTGCGTATAATACAAGATGAAAAGGGCGCTGCGACAAGCGGTTGGTCCGGTTCGAACTTTTTCTAATTTACCTTAGAAACCGTCACTTGCCGGAGTGGCGGTTTCTGCGTTTTACCATTATCGTGACCGTGAAAGGCCCCAGATGAAATGTAAGTCGCATTGTCTCACCCCCTTTCGGGTGGTGTGACCAACCGTCTGCCGTTTGAGCAGCGCCCTGCCCTTGCGGGCGGGTCTATTGTAGCATACCGTGCAGCGCTTGTCCACGGTTTTTTGACGAGATTCCCGGAGTTCTCCGGGGATCTCGTCATTTTTTTGATCGAAAAGCGGCGCTTTGCGCCGTCAGTCCCCCCGCCATTTCCCGCGCTTTTTCCAGCAGGAACGCCGCGAGGGGCTCCGGGTCGTCCAGCGGGAAGACGGGGGTGTTGCCGGCGTCCAGCGGCTCGTCGCTGACGGCGGCGAAGCACTTTGCGGGGTCCAGCTTCGGGGGCTTGCCGGTCGCGGCGCGGTGGAGCACGATGGGGTTGCGGGCATCGCCGTGCCAGCCCTCGACGAGGACGAGGTCCACGTCGCCGAGCCGGGCGAGCAGCTCATCGAGCGTGCGGGGGCGGTAATCAAAAACGGCGGCTTTCTCCGCGTCGCAGACGGCGACCGCCTGCGCGCCCGCCGCGGCGTAGCGCCAGCTGTCCTTGCCCTCGCGGTCGAGCGTGAGCCGGTGGCCGTCGTGCTTCACCGCGCCGACGTGCACGCCGCGCGCGCTGAGCGCCGCGATGAGCTTTTCCAGATAAGTGGTCTTTCCCGTGCCGGACCACGCGACAAAGCTGAAAACCGGCGTCATAAAAGCGCCTCCCGATATATTCCGAATCTGCGAAGGGCAGTGCGCCCTTTGCAGATTCACTATATCATAAGAAATGGGGCTTTTCAAGAAAGCGTTTTCGTTGTATAATTATATATTATTTATTTTTCCCAAGGAGCAAAACACTATGATGAAATACTTACTCTTCATCGGCGACGGCATGGCGGACAACCCTGTGCTGGAGCTGGGCGGCAAAACGCCGCTGGAATATGCATCCATCCCGACGATCGACGCGATGAGCGCGCGCGGCGTGCTCGGCAGCGTCAGCAACTGCCCGGCGGGGCTTCCCGCGGGGAGCGACACGGCGATCACCTCCATCTTCGGCTGCGACCCGCGGAAATATTACACGGGCCGCGCGCCGCTGGAGGCTGCCGCCTCCGGCATGCGCCTCGCGCCGGGCGACATCGCTTACCGCTGCAACATGGTCGCCTACAAGGACGCGCCGGAGAAGCCCTTCGCCGAGCGCCGCATCCTGTCCCACTCCGCCGGGAGCATCGGCGCGGAGGAGTCCGACGCGCTCATCGCGTGGCTTTTCGCCGAGCCGGAGTTCGCCGCCGCCGCGGAAAAAGCCGGTATGACGGTCGAGCCGGGCCACTCCTTCCGCCACATCGCCGTCCAGCACGGCGCGGACGCCGCGGGGATGAAGCTCATCCCGCCCCACGACCACCTCGGCGAGCCGATCGGTCCCATCCTGCCAAGCGGCAGCGCCAACGCGGAGACGCTGAAAGCGCTGATGGCGCTCGCCTTCGAGAAGCTGGACCGCCACCCGATCAACGCCGCGCGCCGCGCGGCGGGCAAGCTTCCCGCGAACGGCATCTGGTTCTGGGCGGAGGGCACCGCCGTGGAGCTGCCGAGCTTTGAAAAAGCCTTCGGTCACAACGGCGGCGTCGTCTCCGCCGTGCCGCTCTGCCACGGTATCGCCGCGCTCACGGGGCTGGAGCCCATCTTCGTCGAGGGCGCGACCGGCGAGCTGGACACGAATCTCGAAAACAAGGTCGCCGCCGTGCTGCGCGTGCTGGAGATCCACGATTTCGCCGCGCTCCACGTCGAAGCGCCGGACGAGTGTACGCATAACGGCGATCTGAAGGGCAAGCTCCAGTCCATCGAGTGGCTGGACAGCCGCTGCATGAACCCGCTGACGGAGGCGTTCGCCGCGCGCGGCTGGGATTACCGCATCTTGTTCCTCAGCGACCACAAAACGCTGACGAGCACCCGCGGTCACGACGGCGACCCCGTGCCCTTCCTGCTCTATGACAGCACCGTCGACACCGGGCTCGGTCTGGCCTTCAGCGAGGCGAACGGGCTGAAGGGGACCTATTACCCGGACGGCGCGGCGAGCTGCATGAAGCTGCTGTTCGGCTTATGAAGGAGACCCACGAGCGCGCCTATGCGAAGCTGAACCTCAGCCTCGACGTGCTGGGCGCGATGCCGGACGGCTACCATGAGATGCGGATGGTCATGCAGACCGTCTCGCTTTATGACGACGTTCACATTGCCCTGACGGGCGGCGGCGGGCGCAGCGTGCGCAGCAATTACGGCTTTCTCCCGCGCGACGGGCGCAACATCGCGCTCCGCGCGGCGGACGCCTTCTGCGCCGCGGCGGGGCTGCCGGGGCTCGGCATGGAGATCACGCTGCGCAAGCGCATCCCCGTCGGCGCGGGGCTCGCCGGGGGCAGCACGAACGCCGCGGCGGTCCTGCGCGCGCTGGACCGTCTGCTCGGCACGCGCTTTTCCCGCGCAGAGCTCGAAGCGCTCGGCGGAACGCTCGGCAGCGACGTGCCCTTCTGCATCGCGGGCGGCACCCAGCTCGCCGCCGGGCGCGGCGAAAAGCTCACGGACCTCGCCGCCTTTCCGCGTTGCGGCGTCGTCATCTGCATGCCGCGCTTTTCCATCAAAACGCCGGAGCTCTTCGCCCGCATCGACGACCGGCGCAGCCGCGTCCGACCGGACACGGACGGACTCATCGCAGCCGCGGCTGCGGGCGACCTGCGCGGCGCGGCGCGGCGGATGTATAACGTGTTTGAGGACGTGCTGCCGCCCCAGCGCGGGCGCGAGATCCTGAGCATCAAGCAGCGGCTGCTGGACGCCGGGGCGCTCGGCGCGGTGATGACCGGCACGGGCAGCGCCGTGTTCGGTATTTTCCCGACCGCGGCGGCGGCAAAGCCCGCTGCGGCGGCACTGCGCGAGAGCTACCGCGCCGTGTTCACGGCGGGACCCACTGAAAAATTACTGGAGTATTGAATTCACCATGTTTTTGACCTTTGACCACATTTCCAACGCGCGCGACCTCGGCGGGCTCCCCGCCGCGGACGGGCGGCGCGTGAAGCCCGGTCTCCTGCTCCGCACGTCGAAGCTCGGCGGCGCGAGCGAGCCGGACTTAGCACGGCTTTCCTTCGTGCGCCACGTCGTCGATTTCCGCGACGAGTATGAGCGCGCGGCGCATCCGGACAAGCCCATCCCCGGCGCGGAGTATCATGCGCTCTCCGCGCTGCCGGGGCTGCCGCCGGAGGAGCGGCCCGACCCGGCGCGCGACCCGGACCCGGATTTCCGCAGCATGTTCCGCGAAATTTACCGCCTGCTCGCCGAGGGCGAGGACGCCGAGCGCGCTTACCGCGCGTTTTTCGAGGTCCTGCTCCGGCGGGACGGCGCAGTGCTTTTCCACTGCACGCAGGGCAAGGACCGCACCGACATCGCCGCCCTGCGGGAGTTTTATCTGGAGTAAGGCGGATCTCACACAAAGCCGCCGACTCCCCAAAAAAGCAAAAACCTGCGAGCTGCGATTTTAAAGGCTCCCGAAGTGCAAGGGGAGCTGGCGCGGCGAAGCCGCGACTGAGACCAACTATGCAAAGTCAAGCGGCAAGAAGCGGATAAAATGGTGAATAGACT
>CAVJGI010000086.1:0-8504 GCA_963649145.1 Ruminococcus bicirculans (ex Wegman et al. 2014)
GAAGGCGTATTGTCCCGCTTTTTTCGGGGGGTTGCACTTCAGATGATAGCATGCCAGCTCCCCTGTGCAAGGGGAGCCTTTAAATTGTGCCGCTTCGCGGCGATATTTTTATTTACGGTCCCTATCGGGCTTTTCTATTCTTGTATATTCTTCAAAATTGTGGTAAATTGTTATAGGAGCTGGTCGCGTCCGCCATAGTCTCAGAAATGAGGCTCGGAAGCGTGTCAGCTCTTTTCTTTTGCTCTTTCTACGATCGTCGATGTTTCTCTGTCCCGCAAAAGGACAGTCTTTAAATTAAATAGTATCACTTTTCATTCATCGGCAGGTGCAGGAGCTCGTTTACGAAGATGTGCTTGGCGGGCTGGGCGTCGTCGTCGAGCCATGCGGCGCAGATGGAGAGCTGGTGGTCGAGGGGGAGCATGCGGTAGAGGGGGAGACGTCCGGCGCTGGTCCACTGGCAGGTGAGCTGGACGCCGGTGCCGCTCTGAAGACACATGAGGATGGACACGGAGCTGGAGATGCGCTCGATGCGCGGCTCGAAGCCCGCGGCGCGGCAGAGGCGCAGAGTCAGCGTTTCCATCGGGTTGATGCTCTGCGCCGAGGGCGCGATGACGAAAAACGGCTCGTCGCGGAAATCCTCCAGCCGGAGGTCCTCCCTGCCTGCGAGAGGGTGCATGGCGGAAAAGAGCAGCACGGCGGGTGCCTTCGCGACCTCGCGCCGGACGAGCTTGTCCTGCCGCGGGAGGGTGATGCCGAGGGTGATGGCGATGTCGATCTCGCTGGAGGCAAGGGCGTCCAAAATGCGCATATGGTTATAGCCGTCGAGCCGCAGGCGGATGCCGGGGAAGCGCTCGCGGAACATGCGCTGGAGCTCCGGGTAAAACTCGGAGAGGTCCCAGCCGTCCAGACAGCCGAGACGCAGATCGCCGGCGTGTCCGCTCGTCAGCATGCGGACCTCCTCGCGCAGCGCGGCGAAGCGGCGCTCGCTGTCGCAGAAAAACTCATAAAAGCGTTTGCCGACCTCCGTGGTGCGCACGGAGCCGTAAGTCCGGTCGATGAGCACATAGCCGAGGTCACGCTCAAGCTGGGCTACATTTTTGCTCACGGCGGACTGGGATATGAACAAATGCTCCGCTGCGCGGGAAAAGCTCTGATACCGGACAACTGCCATAAAGCTCTGGATCTGTGCGTTCGTCATCGTCTGCACCCTCCGCTTCTTTGTTTTCATTATTTCCGAATCATCATAACACAAAAAATGCTATGAGTAAATAGTTATCTTTTAATGAAGCAACTTATATTGGACAAAATGCGGGGAGGAATAGTAAAATAAACGGGAAAAGGGCGCGGAGGACTGTGGGTTTTGTGCAAAATGTCCTTTTCGCATCGACCCGCAGGCCCTACGCAGGAAAGGAGGAAAAAAGAGAGAACCGACCCTTGCAAAGCGCGAAGACCCTATTCCCGGCAAAAGCAAAGACCCAAAAAAAGAAATCTGTTTAAGAAGAAGGGGGACATTCCATGGCTGTCAGTCCTATGACGATCGCACTCATCGGTGTCGGCGTCCTGCTGATCCTGCTGTTTATGGGTATGAACATCGGTACCAGCATGTTCGCTGTAGGCTTCTTCGGCTGCCTTGTCGCTTACATGGCGCAGGGGCTGGAGTTTTCCGCAGCGCTGAACGCCGCGTTTATCGTATTCCGCAGAATTCCGTTTACCCAGGCGACGAACTATTCCTTCGTCGTCATTCCGCTATTCGTGCTGATGGGACAGTTGTCCTATTATTCCGGCATGTCCAGCGGACTTTATGACATGGCACACAAGCTGCTCGGCTCCCTCCGCGGCGGTCTGGCGATGGCTTCCGTCGCCGCCTGCGCCTGCTTCGGCGCCATCTGCGGCTCCTCCGCGGCGACCGCCGCGACCATGGGCGTTGTCGCGCTGCCCGAGATGCGCAAGCACGGCTATGACGATGGCCTGGCCTGCGCCTCTATCGCCGCCGGCGGCACGCTCGGTATCCTGATCCCGCCCTCCACGGGCTTCATCCTTTACGGCATCGTCGCCGGCGAGAGCGTCGGCAAGCTCTTCGCCGCCGGCATCATCCCCGGCATCATCATGGCGGTCTGCTTCTGCGTCGCGATCGCGATCATCGTCGCGCGCCATCCGGAAAAGGCGCCCGGCAATATGAAGTTCACCATGAAGGAGAAGATCATCTCCCTCAAGGGCGGTCTTCCGATGGTCGTTCTGTTCGTCGTCGTTATCGGCGGCATTCTGACCGGCTTCTTCACCGCGGTGGAGGCCTCCGCCATCGGCTGTGTTATGGCATGGCTCTATCTCGTCATCCGCGGTCGCTTCACGTTCAAGATCCTGAAAGACTGCCTTGTCGACACGGTCAAGACCTCCGGCATGATCTTCCTCATCCTCATCGGCGCTTACGTGTTCGGCAGCTTCCTGACCGTCACGCGCCTCCCGACCACGCTGGCGGCGTTCGTTGATACGCTCCACGTCAGCCGCTACGTCATTCTCGCCGTCATCCTCGTCATCTACGCGATCATGGGCTGCCTGATGGATTCCCTCGCGATGGTCATGCTGACCGTTCCCATCTTCTATCCCATCCTCGTCACCGGCCTCGGCTTCGACGGCATCTGGTACGGCGTTATCATGGTCATGGTCATGCAGCTCGGCCTCATCACCCCGCCGGTCGGCATGAGCGCTTACATCATCTGCGGCGTCGCCAAGGACGTTCCGCTCCAAAAGATCTTCGCCGGCCTCGTTCCGATGGTCGTCGCGATGATCGTTTCCATCATCATCACCATCATCTTCCCGCAGACAGCACTCTTCCTTGCAGACATGGTCAAATTCTAAGAGGACAAACATCAAGAAGAAAGAATGAAAAGGAGAATTTTAAGATGAAAAAGACTCTGGCTCTCATCCTTACGCTTGCCATGTGCCTTGCGCTGCTTGCCGGCTGCGGCGGCACCGGCGGCTCCACCACTGGCGGATCCACCACCGGCGGCTCCACCACCGGCGGCGATACGACCACGACCGATGAAAAGGTCTATACCCTCACCGTCGTCAACCATGACTCCGCCTCCTCCCTCGGCGAGCAGTGGCTCGAGGGTCTGCTGAACGCCCTTTCCGAGGAATCCGGCGGTCGTCTGCAGTTCAACTATCAGGCCGGCGGCTCCCTCTTCGGCGCCTCCGAGACCATTGACGCCGTTAAGGACGGCGCTGCCGACATCTGCTGGGCGACCACCGGCACCTACGGCGGCATCTTCCCCGTGACCGAGTTCATCAACCTCGTCGGCAACGGCATCGACAACGGCCAGCTGGCTTCTGCCGTTCTGAACACCATGTACAAGGAGATCCCCGAGGTCGCGAACGAGTTCAAGAACTGGCACGTTCTCGCCCTGCACGGCACCTCCCTGTCCCCGATCTCCACCGCGACCAAGAAGATCGAGACCCCCGATGATCTGAAAGGTCTCCGTCTCCGCGCCGCCGGCTCCATCCCCACCATGTACGTCAACGCCCTCGGCGCCACCGCCGTGGCTCTGCCGACCTCCGAGGTTTACGACAACCTCTCCAAGAACGCCCTTGACGGTATGCTCAACGACTGGCACAACATCGACTGCTTCCGTCTCTACGAGCCCATCAAGTACTGCCTCGACGTCGGTACCAACATGACCGCGTCCTTCGTCCTGATGAACCAGGCCAAGTATGATTCTCTGCCCGAGGATCTGCAGGCTCTGTTCGTGAAGTACTTCGACAGCGGCTACGCTGCCGATATGGCCGGCTACTACTGGGATTCCTGCCGCTACTGGGTCGCGGACAAGATGCGCGAGAACAACGTCGAGGTCTATGAGCCGAGCGAGGAGCTCAACAACTACCTCTTCTCCGATGAGGTTCTCTCCACCGTGCGCCAGGGCTATATCGACTATCTGAACGGCAAGAACCTGGACGGCGCTGCTCTGGTCGAGCAGTGCGAGGCGATCGTGGATCGTCTGGCTCCCGAGTATGCCAACGTCTGGGACAGCGAGTTCAACTACACGGATTGGGATACCTCCAAGGTCGAGGGCTACCAGCCCAAGTGGTAAGACCAAGCGGCCGCGTCCCCCGCGGGAAACGGAGGGCACGGAGAAAAAGCAAATTTCCCATATCTGATCATGTTAAAGACAAGGAGGTCATGCTGTGAAAAAGGCGATGAAAGATGTCACTGTTGTAACTGACAAGCTCTGCTGGTGGTTCAGTTACATCAGCATGATAGTCACAGTATTGATGGTGGTCCTTCTGACCGCCGATGTTATCCTGCGCAAGGTCACCCCGCTGTTCGGCGACGCGTGGTCCATCAAGGGCTGCTACGAGATCGTTCAGATGGCGCTCTGTGCCTTCGTTTTCTCCACCTGGGCCTACACCCAGTGCGTCCACGGTCACATCCACGTGACCATGTTTGTCAGCAAGATGCACCAGAAGCCGAAGTTTATTCTCTTCGCCTTCACCTCTCTGCTCTCCGTCGCGACCATGGCATTCGGCGCTTACGCAGCGTTTTTCCAGATCAACGTCGTCAAGGCCAGCGGCGAGTGCACTGCAAACCTGCTGATCCCCTACTGGCCCTTCTACCTCTTCGAGTTCATCTCTCTGGCGCTGCTCTCCGTCGTCCTGCTCCGTGACGCAATCAAGGCGATCATGGCGATCTGGGACACCGAGACCGCCGAGGAGATCGAGAAGGAATGGTCCTGAGAAAACCCAATGTCCAAAACCGTACAGGGAACGCCGCACCGCGGCGTTCCCTGTACCAGACAAGAGCAAAAATCACGTATTATAACCATAAGGTTCACTGACGATAACAGAAAATACACTTGACTTTTTGCGGGAAATCGCCGTAAAATAGACAGGATTACGACCAGACAAAAAACGGCTGCATTTCCGGCAGAACAATGGAAGCATACACACAGAAGAAGGAGGAACAAGCATCGTGGAAAAAATGTTCACGAATATGACGGGCGGCGGCCCGGTATCTGTCTATGTGGAAGATGGACGGATCACCCGCGTCCGTCCCCTGCAGATCCCGGAGGAGGATTTCCCGAAGCCGTGGTCCATCGAGGCCAGCGACGGAAAGACCTATACTCCGCCGAAGGCCTTTCGCCTGAGCCCCCCGGTCCATGGCGAGAAAAACCGTGTCTACTCCGAGGACCGCGTCCTCTACCCGATGAAGCGCGTTGACTGGGATCCGAACGGCGAGCGCCATCCGGAAAACCGCGGCAAGAGCGGCTTTGAGCGCATCAGCTGGGACGAGGCGATCAGCATCATCGCAAGCGAGATCCAGCGCGTGCAGAGCACCTATGGCGAGGCTTCCCTCTCCGGCATGACGAGCTCCCACCATAACTGGGGCGTCGTCGGCTACAAGATGGGACCCTTCCACCGCTTTATGCACATGCTCCACTTCACCCCGGTCTACGATAACCCGGACTCTTGGGAAGGCTGGCACTGGGGCGCGACCCACACTTACGGCTTCCAGTGGCGTCTCGGCATGCCGGAGCAGTTCAACCTGCTCGAGGACTGCCTCCAGAACACCGAGATGATCGTGTTCTGGTCCAACGACCCGGACTCCACCCGCGGCACTTACTCCGGTCAGGAGAGCCACATCTGGCGCGTCTGGCTGAAGGAAATGGGCATCAAGACCGTCTTCATCGATCCTCTTTATAACTACACCGCCGCCGTTATGGACGGCACGTGGTTCGGTCCCCGCCCCGGCAGCGACACCGCGCTCGCCATGGCGATCGCCTACACATGGATCGAGGAAGGCACCTACGACAAGCAGTATGTCGCCGACCGCACCGTCGGCTTTGAGAAGTTCCGCGCCTATATCATGGGCGAGACGGACGATATGTATCCGAAGACCCCGGAGTGGGCGGAGGCCCAGTCCGGCATCCCCGCCCGCAAGATCCGCGCGCTGGCGCGCGAGTGGGCAAGCCGTCGCACCTGCCTCTCCAGCGGCTGCCGCGGCGGTCAGGGCAGCGCCTGCCGCGCCGCTTACGCCACCGAGTGGGCGCGCATGATGGTCCTGCTTCAGGCGATGCAGGGCCTTGGCAAGCCGGGCATCAGCATCTGGGGCACCACCATGGGCGCTCCGGCGAGCTATAAGTGGTTCCCCGGCTACGCCGAGCCCGAAGGACAGATGGGTCGCTCCAGCGTCGCGAAGAACAAGCTCTGCTTCCAGAACCCGACCAAGCAGCGCCTGTTCCGCCTGACCCTGCCGGATGCCATCCTCACCGGTCACGACCACTTCCGCGGCGAAGGCTTCTGCGGCCAGAGCCTCGATCAGCAGTTCACCCAGAACGAGTATCCCGTCGAGGCCAAGGTCCATATGTGGTACCGCTACGGCGGCTCCTTCATGGGCACCATGAGCGACACGAACAAGTGGGTCAAGATGTACCAGTCCCCGGAGCTGGAGTGCGTCGTCAATCAGGACTGCTGGTTCTCCAGCGAGACCAACATGGCGGACATCATTCTCCCCGCCTGCACCAACTTCGAGCGCAACGACATCGGCGAGTGGGCTACCTGCGGCGGCTACACCACCATGGCGCACATCGGCAACAACTGGCGTGTCATCGTCCGCGAGCAGAAGGCGATCGAGCCGCTCGGCGAGAGCAAGAGCGACTATGAGATCCTCACCCTCATCGCCCGCGCGCTGGGCCGCGAGGAGGAGTTCACCGAGGGCAACACCGAGGACGATTGGGCAAAGCTCTATTTCGACGCCTCCGAGATCGCCAAGGACGGCGACATCACGTGGGAGGAGTTCAACCGCAAGGGCTACTATATCGTTCCCTGCCCGGATAAGCCGGAGCGCAACAGCAACGTCGCGATGCGCTGGTTTGCCGAGGGTCGCGATGCGGACACTCCGGATCCCGGCAACGTCAAGGTCAAGGCTGGCAAGCCCGCCGAGCTCGGCACTTACTCCGGCCTCATCGAGTTCGCGTCCCAGTCTCTGGAGGAGAATCTCCCCCACGACTGCGAGCGTCCCGTCGTGCCGCACTTCATCCCCTCTTGGGAAGGCTACAAGAGCGCCCAGTGGTATAAGTATCCCCTCCAGATCATCTCCCCGCACCCGCGCTTCTCGTTCCACACCCACTACGACAAGCACGAGAGCTGGCTGAACGATATCCCGATGCACCGAGTCATGAAGGACGGCTTCCCGTACTGGCCCTGCCGCATCAACCCGGTGGACGCCGAGGCGCGCGGCATCAAGGACGGCGACATCGTCGAGCTTTATAACGACCGCGGCAGCGTCCTCTGCATCGCCTCCGTCACCGAGCGCGTCCCCGTCGGCGTGATGCACTCTTACGGCTGCTCCGCGTGGTACGCTCCGCTTGAGCCGGGCATCGCCGGAAGCACCGACCGCGCCGGCTGCGTCAACCTGCTGACCGCATCCACCATGATGGGCCGCAACGTTCCGGGCATGACCCCGAACTCCTGCCTGTGTGAAATTCGTGTTTGGGAGGGCAAGTAATTATGGCTGAGAATAAAGCAAAGAAGTGGGGCCTCGTCATCGACGTCACCCGCTGCGACGGCTGCGGCTCCTGCCTGCTCGCCGTCAAGGATGAATATGTCGGCAACAACTATCCCGGTTATTCCGCTCCCCAGCCCATGAACGGCCAGAACTGGCTCGATCTGAAAGAGGTCGAGCAGGGGCAGGGCTTCAAGGTGAAGCTGGACTACATCCCCGTGATGTATAAGCATAACCGCAACCTCGTCCTGCCTGAGGGCGTTCCCGAAGGCGCGATGTACGTCCGCGAGGACGGTCTGACCATCATCGACCCGGTCAAGGCCAAGGGCTGCAAGGCGATCGTGGACAACTGCAAGGACGGCACGATCTTCTGGAATGAGGAGCTCCAGCTCCCCCAGATCTACACCCTCGATGCCCACCGCCTCGATGAGGGCGAGAAGCTCCCGCGCTGTGTGGAGAGCTGCCCGACGCAGGCGATGCACTGGGGCGATCTGAACGACCCGGAGAGCGACGTCAGCAAGTTCATCGCCGAGCATCCCGGCGAGATCGAGGACTATATGCCGGAAGAGGGCGCGGACTATGTCGTGCGCTACTACAAGCTCCCGAAGCCCTTCATCACCGGCGAGGTCATGGTCTGCGACAGCGAAGACTGCGTCAAGGGCGCGAAGGTCACGCTGCACTGCCTCGACTGCGGCTGCACCGAGACCACCGAGACCGATTTCTTCGGCGACTTCCAGTTCAAGTATCTGAAGGCGGGCGCGAAGTATGAGATCACCGCCGAGGTCGAGGGCTACCAGCCCAAGACCGTCGAGGTCAAGCTCGACAAGGCGACCGATCTCGGCGTCATCACGCTGGAGAAATAAGAAATTAGCTAAAAAAACAGGAAGGTCATCAGACCTTCCTGTTTTCAGCCCGTCAAAGAACCCCCGCTTTCATGCAGCGAAGGCGGGGGTTCTCTTGCAACTTAGCGAAAAACAAGCGAATATGGGCTGGAAAATGGAGTTATCCC
>CAVJGI010000087.1:0-8498 GCA_963649145.1 Ruminococcus bicirculans (ex Wegman et al. 2014)
TCCACTTGCTTTCCCCTGTCGAGTTCGCTGTCCAATTTGTTTGACAAACTTACATCTCCGCCGCCGGTTGGGATTTTTTTACAGAGACTTTACAAAAAGAGCGGGGGCGGTTCCTTCTGAACCGCCCCCGCGCATGAGGACAGGAAGGGAAAAGCTCAGCCCGGAGCATTGCCTTTTCTCTGCCGGTATTTGCTCAGGTTTTCCGCCGCCGGGAGATACGGCAGCTTTTCGCAGCCGGCGAACGCATCGGCGGGAATTTTACGGATGCCGCTGCATATTGTCAGCTGCTCCAGCGCCACACAGCCTTGGAATGCCGCTTCCCCGATCTTGACCACCCCGGTCCCGATCACCGTGGTTTTCAGCGCCTTGCAGTCCAGAAACGCCTCGTCTTGGATCTCCGCGACGGAATCGGGAATGCGGATCTCCTTCAGGGACTCACAGCCCCAGAACGCCTGCGCCTCGATCGTCTCCACGCCTTTTCCGAGCTTTACGGACCGGAGAGACGTGCAGAAGCGGAAGGCACCCACGGAAATACTCGTGACGCTGTCCGGAATGTTGATCTCCTTCAGGCGCTTGCATTCGCCGAACAGCAGCATGTCGAGCTTTGCAAGTCCGTCGGGAAGCGCGATCCTCTCCAAGCTCACGCAGTTTATAAAAGCCATTGCCCCGATGCTCTTTATGCTGTCCGGAAGGCGGAGCTCTTTCAGAGCTCTGCACCCGGAAAATGCGCCGGAGCCTATTCTTTCGAGCGTACCGGGCAGGATCACCTTTTCTATGCCGCAGCAATGCGCCATCGCTTCATCGGCGACTGCGGTCACGCCCTCCGGGACGATGACCTCGGCGGACTTCGGCTTGCAGGCATACAGCACGCCGCCATAAATCAGAAATCCGTCCCTGTCGGCAAGACCGGTGCACCTTCGGAACGGAAAATCAAATTGACTGAAGCAGCCGGTCTCTGCGGCGTAGCGGTAAAGCTCCGGGGAAATGCGCGCACAGTCCCGGAAACAGTCGTCCTTCATCCAGCGGATGTGCTCAAAGTTCGTGATCCGCGACAGATTTCCGCACTCTGCGAACGCGCCGGGTCCGACGGTCAGGATCTTTTCCGAGCCCTCCAATATCACGGAACGCAGATCTCCGCACTTTTGGAACGCCGCCGGTCCGATCTCCAGAACGCTTTCCGGGATCGTGATCTCCGCAAGGCTGCTGCACTGGGAGAAGACACCGCTTTCAATGGAAGACAGTGCCGGGGACAGTACGGTGCGGACCAGTCCGCTGCACCGCTCAAAGGCGTTATACTCGATAAACTGAACGCTGTCCGGCAAAACGACCGATCTGATGTTTCCGTTGCCGCGGAATGCGGAGTTCCTGATCTTTTTGACCCCGGACGGAACGGTCACGTCCATTTCTGTGCCGTCATATCGGATAAGCTCTGCTCTCTCGATCACGAAGCCGGCTTCCTCCGCCTTGGTCCATTTACTCGAGCGTTTCGGCAAGATTTTCCCTCCTTGCGGCTGTCAAAACCACAGATGTTTGTGTCAGACAGCGGAATCCGCAGCGGCTACATTTGCAGTATCCTCTTCAGACAGTCTTTGTGGACATTTCGGACCTTCTCACTAAGCTCCGGCAGCGTTGCCTCGAACCGCTTCAGCTCCGAACGCTTCCGCCTGAGCTGCTTTTCCGAGGACTGATTTGCGATGTCCGCTTCCAATGCGGAGATCTCGCTTTCAAGCGCCGCCTGCTCCTCGACCAGATCTTTCTTTGTACGTGCCAGTTTATCCAGAGACACCTGATGCTTTTCCGAGATCATATTCGCGCGGCGAAGAAGCTCCTTTTGCTTTTCGCCCAGTGTATCCCGCTGCTTTTCAAGCTCGGCGGTTTTCAGGTTCAGCGCTCTTTTGACGCGGAAAGCAAACCAAGATCGACTGCCGAGCGCCGTTTTCGCATCGTCGAGCAGCTTGACCACGGAGGCCAATTCCGTTTCGGTATCCGATAAGCTGTACTGAACGGGAGACAGCTCATCGGACATCTGCTGTTTCTCCCGCTCCAGCGCGGCAGAACATTCTTCTTTTTTGCGCCCGGCTTCCGCCAGCTGTGTGCGCAGGGCGGCGATCCTCTCTGCC
The DNA here is from genome assembly GCA_963649145.1 of Ruminococcus bicirculans (ex Wegman et al. 2014). GTDB lineage: Bacteria > Bacillota > Clostridia > Oscillospirales > Oscillospiraceae > SVKR01. The sequence continues at coordinate 2,121 of CAVJGI010000087.1, forward strand.
CGAACCGGGATGTTCGCCTGCAAGAGAGCAATTTGCTCCTTGATCTGCTTGATTTTTTTCTTGTGTGTATTCAAATTCTCGCGGGCATAGCGGGACTCCCGCGCTTCATCCGCCTTTTGCTGCCGCTCTAAGGCGGAGGGCAGCTGCTTTTCCAAGCTGACCCATTTTTCGATGATTCGTTCGTGCTTTGCGGTCCAACGGGTCCTTGCGAGGAGCTGACCGTTCAAAACGATCTCCAGTTCCCCCTTGGATCGAATTTCTTTCATCAGAGAGACAAGCGGCTTGACAGATTTCTCCGAGATCCCGCCGGATAAGTACTGGCTTGCCTTCCGGTCGGCGCTCTCAAGCATTTGGGTGAATGCTGCTCCATAATTTGCGCCGGTGCTTTTGAGGCTGTTCTTGTACCGGACAAAATCCGGATCTCGAACGCTGCGATAGCTTTGGGAGCGCATAAGGGTGTAGATCGAATTGCTGCTTTTTTCAAATTCGTCAGCCAGATCAGCCGCGCAGCTTTTCGTGTGTTTGACATATCGCAGCACATCGGCATCCTTTGCGGCGTTCTCCGGATACTTTGATCGGAGATTGCGGTAGTGCTCTTGAACCAACCTTTCAAGGCGCTCCACCTCGGCCTTTTCGCGCTCTTCATCCGTCAAATTCCCGCCGGCGGCCTTGGCGCTTTCGAAGAGGACTATCGCGTCTATCCCATCCAGCAGTTCAACGCCAAGCTTCTGGGCAAGCGCGGCGGCAGATTTTGAGAAGGCGGCATTTGTGATCACCATAGCCACATCACACGAATAGAACGCAGCACCTGCATAGGCCTCCTGAACCGCTTTGTTTCCCACAGTGCCTGTATAGTACTTGCACTGGATTCCATATTTTTTGCCGTCTTTATGTGCTGTGATATCAATGCCTTGATCCCCGCTTCCGGGGGTTACGGTGATATCGGTAAAGCCGGACTCATCGAGATATTTCGAACAAGCGTGTTCATATTGATATCCATCCATGCCGGTACCTCTGTTTCGCGTCTGATTCGAGGAAAAGCGCGATCGGGACAAGAAACCAGTCCCCTTTTCCCCGCCTGACATTTTATCACACTCATGCGTTCCTTTCAAGTTTTTTCACCAAAACCCGGACGCCGGGGCGGGGGCTTTTTTATCGAAACTGCCGCTTGCTTTTTCCGGGGCTTGTCTGGTAAAATAGTCCCACAATAAAAAAGTGCATAAGCGATTTCATTCGAACACGACACAGGGGGCGGTGAGCCTCTGAACGGTACAGGGATGCGATTTTCTCCCTGCGCCGTTATTTTTTTGCGCATACGGGGGTATGCGCTTTTTTCATGTTGTTTTCAGGAGGAAAAGCTTATGGAAGAAAAAGGAAACGCCCTGCTGGGCACGGCGCCGCTGGGCCGGCTGATGGCGAAATACTGCGTGCCCTGCGTCATCTCGCTGCTCGTCGCGACGCTTTATAACATCGTCGACCAGCTCTTTATCGCAAACGCGGACTATCTCGGCGCGGTCGGCAATGCGGCGAACTCCGTCGTGTTCCCGCTGACGGTCGCGGCGCTGGGACTCGCGATGCTCCTCGGCGACGGCTGCTGCGCCGCGGTGAGCATCGCGCTCGGCGCGGAGCGGCAGGACGAGGCACGGCGCACCGTCGGCTGCACGGTCACGCTGCTCGTCGCGGCGGGCGTCGTGCTCACGGCAGTCTACCTCGTGCTTGCAGAGCCCATTCTGGTGCTCTTCGGCGCGGACGTGAACCCGGAGACCTTTGCGATGGCGAAGGAATACTTCTTCTGGATCGCGCTCGGCATCCCGTTTTACATGTTCTCGCAGGCGATGAACCCCGTCATCCGCGCGGACGGCTCGCCCCGCTTCGCCATGATCGCGCTCGTCGCCGGCGCGCTCACGAACGTGGTGCTCGACCCCATCTTCATCTTCGCCTGCCATTGGGGTATGGCGGGCGCGGCGATCGCGACCATTCTGGGGCAGATCCTGTCCGCGCTGCTGATGGCGGGCTATCTCTTCAAGATGAAGACCATGCGGCTCGACCGCGACGCCTTCCGCGTCCGCGGGAGCGTTCTGCGGCGGACGGTGCCGCTCGGCTCGGCGAGCTTTCTGGTCCAGATCTCCATCGTGCTCTCGATGGCGGTCGTGCTCAATATGCTGAAAAAATACGGCGCGCTGGACGCGATCTTCTCGCAGGAGCAGTATGCCCACATCCCGACCGCGGTCGTCGGCATCGTGATGAAGGTGTTCCAGATCGTGATAAGCGTCGCCATCGGGCTTGCGACGGGCTGCATCCCCATCGCGGGCTTCAACCTCGGCGCGGAAAAGCCGGAGCGCGTGCTCGCGCTCCAGCGCCGCCTGCTCTGGACGGAGGCAGCCGTCGGCGCGATCGCGAGCGCGGCGTTCCTGCTGCTCCCGCGCCAGATTATGGGTATCTTCGGCGGCGCACAGGAGAGCGTTTATTATATGGATTACGCCGTCAAGTGCATCCGCATCTTCCTCGGCGCGAGCCTGCTCTCCTGCGTCAACAAGGGAGCCGCCATCTTCCAGCAGGCGGTCGGCAACGCCAAGGCGGCGACGGGGCTCTCCGTCCTGCGCGAGATCGTCTTCGGCGTCTCGCTGCCGGTGATCCTGCCCATCTTTATGGGGCTCGACGGCGTGCTCTGGTTCATGCCGATCTCCGACGTCGTGACCTTTGTTGTGACAATGGTGGTCGTGGCAGGGACCGTGAAGCGGCTGAAAAAGTGAAAAAAGACATCGGGACCCCACCAAAACCGGTCGGGTCCCGATGAGCGTGTCAAAAACCTGCGAGCGGAGATTTTAAAGGCTCCCCTGTGTAAGGGGAGCTGGCGCGCGAAGCGCGACTGAGGGGTTGTTACCAAGCTTGCGCAAACGCCAAGCTCGGATATTCCGGAAGCTTACAACCCTCCAGTCACGGCTTTGCCGTGACAGCCTCCCTTGCACAGGGAGGCCTTTAAACTGTGCGCCTTCGCCGCCTTGATAAGGTTTTCGCATATATTGACATCGGGTCCCGACCAAAACCGGTCGGGACCCGATCCTTTATTCCACGCTTGCCGTCAGATATCGCATCAAAACCTCCGCGACGGCGGCGCGGGTCATGCTCTCCTTCGGGAGGAGCGCGCCGGTCTCGTCCGGGTCGGTGAGGCGCATTTTTTCGCTGACCGCCCAGCGGAGCGCGGGCTCTGCCCAGCTTCCGGCGTCGGCGGCGTCCGGGAAGACGGCGAGCGAGGCGTCCGCGCCCGGCTCCGGGGAGCCCGCCCAGCGCCAGAGAATGGTCAGGATCTGCTCGCGCGTGAGCGGGTCCGCCGGGGCGAAGCGCTCCGCGGAATAGCCCTGCACGAGTCCCGCCTCGCCCGCCCAAGCTACGGCGGCGGCGTACCACGCATCCTCCGCAACGTCGGCGAACGCGGCGGGGGACGCCGCCTCCGGCTCGCCGCTCAGCCGCCAGAGCACGGTCACGAGCATCGCGCGGTCCATGACGACCTCCGGCGAAAAGGTCGTGTCCGAGGTGCCGAGGAAGATATTGTTTTCGTAGACGTATTTCACCGCCGCATAGTGCCGGTCGGCTTTCTTCACGTCGTAAAACGGCAGCTCCGCGCGGATGCGGATCGGGATGGAGAGGCTCTGCGCCCCGACGGAAACGGTGAGGAAGCCCTCGCCGCTATTTTCCGCCGGGATGAGATGACCGGTCTCGTCGACCGTGCCCGCGGCTTCGTCGAGCGTCCAAGTGAACGCCGTGTCCGCCGTTTCGAGCCGCAGATGGTTTTTCCACGCGCGGACGGTCAGATCGACCTCCTGCCCCGGCTCCAGCGTCAGCGACTCGGTTTTTTTGCCGTATTTCTCGCCGTAAAGCGCCCACTCGTCCGGCTCCGCGGCGACGGAGACCGGGATGCTGACGCTCCGGAGCCCCGGCGCGGAGACCGTGATCGTCCCCTCGCCGCTGCCCGCGGCGTAATAAACGCCGTCCCGCACCTCGCCGAGACCGGGCGTGACCGAGAATGTCACGTTCTCCGGCGCTGCGGCGGCGAAGCCGTTTTCGTCCACGGCTTTCACCGTGAGCGCGGTCTCCGCGCCCGCGAGCGCGTCGATGTCCAGCGGATAGAGCGCAAGGCGCGCTGCGCTGCCCGTCGGCTCCGCGTCCGTCGCGAGCAGCAGGTGGTTCACGACGGCGCGCTCGCTGCCGCCGGAGGGACTGCTCTGGTGCGTGAGCGCCGTGTCGCCGGGCAGCACGGCGGAGAACACGGTGCTGCCGCCGCCGTCGAGCGCGCCGGCTTCCACGCAGCCGAGCGCGATGAGCCGCGCCGCGACGCGGTCGAGTCCGCTGCCGACGCTGTAGCCGCTCTGCCTGCCGTCCACGGTGTAGACGATGAGCGTGCCGTCCGCACGCAGACCGACGGCGGTGCGCGGCGCGGCGGAGCGTTCGAGCCCGGACTCGGCTTTGCCGTCCGTCACGAGCTTATAGAGCAGGCAGACCGCGCTCTCGACCTCCTCCCAGCCCTCGGCGCATTCCGCCGTGAGCGTCAGCTCCAGCCCCGGCTCCAGTGTGGAGAAGGGCGCGGGCGCGTCGGAGTCCGTCTCGCCCGGCAGCGTCAGCACGATGCCGGTCTCCGGCAGCGCGAGGCGGTCCTCGTAGGTCCCCGTCTCCGTGACGGTCAGCGTCCGCTCGCCGGAGAGCGGGATCTCGCCGTCGATCGTGCAGACGGCGTACCAGCCCGTGCCGGAAAGACGCACGGCGCTGCCGTAGTCCGCGGTGAAGAGCGAGACGCCGGCGCGCCCCGTGTGGTTGAGCGCGGCGAGGCGGAAGAGTGCGTCGCCGTCCTGCGCCACGGAGAGCTTCACCTGCGGTTTGCCGATCACGGCGCTGCCATCGGCGCGGAAGCCGACGGCATAGAGCCCGTCGTCGTCGCTGCGCAGCGCGCCGCCGGAGACCACCACGCCGACGGGGGAGAGGTCGGCGGTGTTGTAAAACCCGCCGTTCACGCCCGCGAGCGTGCGCAGCCCCGTCTGTGCCTCCAACCGCGCCGCGGCTGCGGCGAGCGAGCCGGCGGAGCAGAGCGTCTCTCCGCTTACGACCACGGGGCGCAGCGCGCCGGGGGCGACGGCGGCGTAAGTCTCCGTGCGGTAGTCGCCGCCAGTCCAGTATGTATTCTGCGTCAGCTCCGCGCCGTCGGTGAGCAGGGCGGAGGCGGTGTCGATGCGCGCATCCTCCGCGGCTGCGGCGGGCGCGCTCAGCGCGAGCGCCAGCGCAGCGGCGAGCAGCAGCGCGGTCAGCTTTCGTTTCATTCGCGGTCGCTCCTTTTCAGGTCTTTTCCACCATTATAGCATAAACTGCATCATTTTTGCCGCCTGAAAACGCTGGAAACAGCGGGATTTTTTGAAAAATGGGGCTTACATTTTGCGCAAATTTATGGTATATTTATACAAAAGAGTGTGTGAATATGGAAAAGGAGCTTGAAGAGAAGGAAAATGTACAAGATCGGAGAACTGATTTTATACGGACGAACGGGCGTCTGCCGCGTGGAGAGCATCCAGCCGGGTGCGGAGGATCAGGAGTATTATACGCTCCAGCCGCTCTATCAGAGCTGCAGCATCACCATCCCGGTGAACAGCAAGGTCTTCTCCCGCCCGATCATCTCGCGCGCGGAGGCGGAGGAGCTCATCCGCGGCATGCCGGAGGTGGAGGCGGAGCCGTATCATAACCGCAATCTGAACCAGCTCCGCGAGCATTACCGCAGCTGCATGGAAAGCCACTGCTGCCGCGACCTCATCCGGATGACGAAATCTATTTACTTGAAGCGCAAGGAGGCGCTGGCGCAGAAGAAAAAGTTCGGCGCCGTGGACGAGCGCTTTATGAAGGAGGCGGAGGACCTGCTCTTCGGCGAGTTCGCCGCCGCGCTGAACATCACGCGCGACGAGGTGGGACCCTATATCCACCGCGCGCTCCACGCGGAGTGAGCGCGATGGAGCGGGATGATCCCTTCCGCCCCGGCGACATAGCGCGCCACTTCAAGCGCGGGCTGCTGAGCCCCGAAGAGCTCGCCGCCGAGCCGGAGCGCTATCTTTACGACATCATCGGCGTCGCCGAGCACACCGAGACCGGCGAGCGTCTCATGATCTACCGCCCGCGCTACGGCGACAAGCGCCTCTTTGCCCGCCCGCTCGCGATGTTTCTCTCTGAGGTGGATCGGGAGAAGTATCCGGATGCGAACCAGCGGTATCGTTTTGAAAAAGAGGAATGAAAAGCGCCCTGATGGTGCGGGGGGAGTTCGATTTGAACGCGCCGTGCGCGGCGCTAAAATTTGATTTGTTTCGCGTCCGCGGGACGCGACCTTCTTTCCCCCTGTGGGGAAAG
>CAVJGI010000088.1:0-8468 GCA_963649145.1 Ruminococcus bicirculans (ex Wegman et al. 2014)
CTTGGCGTTTTCGGAAGCTTGGTAACAACCCCTCAGTCGCGCTTCGCGCGCCAGCTCCCCTTGCACAGGGGAGCCTTTAAAGCGGTGCAGCTTCGCCGTGTTGATTAAACTTTTTGATAGACCAAAAGAGCGCCCCTCTCGCGAGGGACGCTCGTTTCCTATTCACAGTGCCTTTTTCCGCCGCGGCTTCGGGAGGAGTGTCAGCTCCTCTAAGCGTGCGCAGACGCGGGCGGTGAGGTCTCGGTCTTCGATGTCGAGGATGTAGTGCTCCTTCGCGCCGCCGTAGGGGACGCCGCATTCCGCGCCCGGCAGCAGCGGTGCGAGCTCCGGCAGCTTTTTGACGTAGACCGTGTTGTCGCAGACGAGCAGCACGGGCTTGCCGCTGCGGTAGACCATGTATTCGCCGAACATCTTTTTCCGTGTCGTCGCGCCGTCGTCCGGGAGCTGGGAGCAGACGAACTCGACGTAATCCTCCGTTGTTGCCATCGGAAAAGCCTTCTTTCGTTTTTTCTTTATTCTACCATGCCGCGTCAAGTCTCCTGCCCGGCGAACTGGGTCTGGTAGAGCGTCCAGTAGCGCCCGCGGCGGGCGAGGAGCTCTCCGTGGGTGCCGCGCTCGACGACGGCGCCGTTATCGAGGACCACGATCTCGTCCGCGTCGCGGACGGTGGAGAGCCGGTGGGCGATGATGAGGCAGCTCCTGCCCCGCATGAGCGCTGCCATTGCGTCCTGCACGGCGCGCTCCGTGCGCGTGTCGACGGAGCTCGTCGCCTCGTCCAGGATGAGGATGCGCGGCGCGGCGAGCACGGCGCGGGCGATGGCGAGCAGCTGGCGCTGGCCGACGGAGAGCGACTCCCCGGCGCGGGTGAGCACGGTGTCGTAGCCCTGCGGCAGACGGCGGAGAAACCCGTCCGCGTGCGCCGTCTCCGCCGCGGCGTGAACGCGGTCGAGGTCCGCGTCCAGGTCGGCAAAGCGGATGTTGTTTGCCGCCGTGTCGGTGAAGAGGACGGTGTCCTGAAGCACGATGGCGGCGGCGCGGCGGAGCGCCGTGCGGTCGAGGTCATAGATGCTCACGCCGTCGACCGTAATGTCGCCGGAGTCGGCATCGTAAAAGCGCAGCAGCAGGTTCGCGACCGTGGTCTTGCCGCTTCCGGTCGCGCCGACGAGCGCGATCTTCTGGCCGGGCTGGATGTCGAGGGAAAAGTCGCGCAGGACCGGCTTTCCGGGGACGTAGGAGAAGTTCACATGGCGGAAGCTGACCGCGCCGCTGCCCTCCGGCGGGAGGGGCAGCGCACCGCCTGTGGGCTCGGCGGGCTCGTCGAGCAGGTCGAACACGCGCTCCGCGCCCGCGACGGCGGTCTGGAGCGTGCCGTAAAGCTGGGCGACCTCGTTGACCGGGCGGGTGAACTGCTTGGCGTAAATGAGGAAGGCGGAGATGACGCCGATGGTGATCTCGCCGCGCAGCGCGAAGAAGCCGCCCGCGACGGCGACGGCGACGAAGCCGATGTTCGCAATGCAGTCCAGCACGGGACCGACGCCGTTGCTGAGGCTCTCGGCGCGGATACTGACGGCGCAGAGCTCCTCGGCACGCGCGGCGAAGGCCTCGCACTCGCGCCCGGCGCAGTTATAGGCGGCGACGGCGCGGTAAGCGCTCAATACCTCCTCCGCGCGGGCGTTCATCGCCCCGGAGACGGCGGCGCGGCGGCGATACTGCTTCGCCATCACGCGCGAGAGCGCGCGGGTGGAGCCCACGGTCAGCACCACGGTCAGCAGCGTCACGAGCGTCAGCTGCCAGCAGTAGCAGAGCATGATGACGGTCGTCGCCGCGATGGTCAGAACGCCGGAGACGAGCGCGCCGAGGCTCTGGGACACGGCGGCGGAGACGTTTTCCGCGTCGCCGGTCATGCGGCTCAAAATGTCGCCCGCCGGGTGGCGGTCCAGATAGGCGACCGGCAGGCGGTTGACCGCGGCGGCGAGGTCCTGCCGCAGACGGCGGATGATCCGCTGGCTGAGCCGCGCGGAGAGCTTTCCCTGCGCGAGCGAGCCCGCCGCGTTCACGAGATAAGCCGCGCCGAGGGCGGCGAGCAGCGCCGTGAGGGACCCGCCCTCGCGGATGGCGTCGATCGCCTCGCCCTGAAGCGCCGGGACCGCGACGGACGCCGCCGTGACGCAGAGCACCGCGAGCACGAGCAGCGCAAAGCGCCGCCGCTCGCCGGCAAAATAGCGCGCGAGGCGGCGGAGGGTGCCGCGGCTGTCGCGGGCTTTTTCCGTGAGCCCGTGGTTATCGCGGCGTCCGCCGCCGAAGTTCAGCTCGCGCTGGGGTTTATTTTCAGCCAAGGTCCTCGCCTCCTTCCTGACTTTCGCAGATCTCGCGGTAAAGCGCCGAGCGCGCGAGCAGCTGGGCGTGCGTGCCGACGTCCGCGATCGTGCCGCCGCTCAGCAGGGCGATGCGGTCGGCGCGCCGCGCCGTCGCGATGCGCTGGGCGACGACTATCTTCGTCGTGCCGGGGTAATTTTTCGCGAGCGCGTCGTAAAACACCGCCTCGGTTGCGAGGTCGAGCGCGCTCGTCGCGTCGTCCAAGATGAGAATTTCGCTTTTTTTCAGCAGCGCGCGGGCGAGCGCGACGCGCTGGCGCTGACCGCCGGAGAGCGAGCGCCCGCCCTCGCCGAGAACGGTGCTCCAGCCGTCGGGCAGGGCGTCTAAAAACTCCGCGCACTGCGCCGTTTCCGCGGCGCGGCGGACCTCGGCGTCCGTCGCGTCCGGGCTGCCCCAGCGGAGGTTTTCCGCCGCCGTGCGGCCGTAGAGCTCCGCGCGCTGGAACGCGACGGCGATGCGGCTGCGCAGCGCGTCGGTCCGCCAGCGGCGGACGTCCAGCCCGTCGACCAGCACCGCGCCGCCGTCGGCGTCATAAAAGCGCGGGATGAGGTCCAGCAGCGTCGTTTTGCCGCAGCCGGTCGCGCCTAAAATGGCGAGCGTCTCGCCGGGGGCAACGCGGAGGGAGACGTTTTGCAGCACAGGCTCCGCCGTGCCGGGGTAAGTGAAGCTGACGCCGCGGAGCTCCACCGCGCCGGGTTCGGGACCGGCGGTCTCCGTCCCGTCCGCGAGGGCGGGCGCGGTTTCCAGCACCTCGCGCACGCGCGCCCACGACGCCGAGGCGCGGGTGAAGCTCTGGGAGAGGTTGCCGAGCACGGTCACGCCGGTCATCACCTGCGCGAGATACGTGATCGCCGCCATGACCGCGCCGGGCGTCACCGCGCCGCGGCGGGACTCATAGCCTCCGACATAGAGCACCGCGAGGACGCAGAGATTGAGCACGATGTTCATGCACGGCGACATCCACGCGAGCAGCTCCTGCACGCGCAGGTTTGCCGTGCAGAGCGCGTCGTTCGCGCCGCCGAAGCGCGCCGTCTCGTCCGCTTCGCGGCAGCAGGACTTCACGACCCGCGCACCGGCGATGTCCTCGCGCAGCAGCGCGCCGACGCGGTCGAGCCCCTTCTGGACGAGCGCGAAGCGCGGCGCGGCGCGGTGGAGGAAAAAGCGCACGAAAAGCACGAGAAACGGCAGCGAGATGAGCGAGATGACCGCAAAGCGCGGCGACTGCCGCCAGAGCATGAAAACGCCGCCCGCCGCCATCATCACATAGCGCACGACGCCGCGGAACGCGACCTTGACGGCGTTCGCCACCTGATCGACGTCGCCGGAGACGCGGTTGAGCAGCGAGGCGGGCGTGAAGGCGTCCGTCTGCTGAAAATCGAGGCGCACGGCGCGGTCAAACACCTCCCGCCGCAGGTCGCGTCCGAGCCGCTGGGCGGCGAGATTGCCGAACACGCCGCCCGCAACGCCGCAGGCGCCGCCGAGCGCCACAAGCAGGATCATCCGCAGACCGAGGGACAAAATGAGCGGCATGTCGCCGCGCAGCACGCCCTCGTCGACGATGCGCGCCATATAGTCCGGCTGGAGCAGGTCCACCGCCGTTTCGCCGAGCATCATCAGCGAGCAGAGCAGGCAGAGATGCCAGTATTTTTTCAGATATCGCAGCATGGAAAACCGAACCTCTTTCGCTTTTTTCTTCTATTTTAATCCGGCGCATGGCGATTTGTCAAAGGGCTTGGCGGTGAAAAATCCCCCGCCGAAGTTTCCGGAACGGAAACATCAAGCGGGGGAGAGTTCTATTTTTCAGCGCCCCGGCTTGTGCTGGCGGGGCAGACGGTGGGCGGCGCGCGCTTCCGCGTCGGCGCGGGAGAAGCGGGCGCGCACAGCCTCGGCAAGGAGCAGGGCGGTGCCCTCCGTGCCGAGCAGACCGGAGCTGATGAGCAGGTCCTTGTGCGCCTTGTCGTCCGGCGTATAGCCGGCGAAGTTGAGGTGGTAAGCACTGCGCTCCTCGTCGCGCTCGCGGATGAGGCGGCGCGCGGCGTCCTCGTCCACGTCCTTCCAGCGCATACAGTGGCGCAGGCGGTCGGCGTAAGCGGCGTAGATATAAATGTGCATCGCGTCGGGCTCGTCGGCGAGGATAAAGTCCGCGCAGCGTCCGACGAGGATGCAACTGCCCTCCGCGGCAAGGCGGCGGATGATGGTCTCCTGCGTCTCAAAAATGCGGTTTTGCATGTCGCTTGCGCGGCTGCCGCGGCTCTGGATGAGGAAGGGGAAAAACGTGTCCCCCACGGGGCGGCGGGAGCGCTCCTCGCTCGCGTTTACGACGCCCTTCGGCAGTCCGAGCGTCCGCCCCGCCTCCTGCCCGATCTCCTCGCTGTAGCAGGGCACGCCGAGCAGCGCGCCGAGCCGTTTCGCGATCACGCGCCCGTTGCTCGCGAACTGGTCCGTTACCGTCACCACGAATTTCGTTTCATTCATCGCGTTATCCTCCCCTCCGGCTCACATGAGACAGCCTGCGATCACGAAGCCGATCATGGAGAGTATAGCAGCGATCAGGACATAAGGCAACTGGGAAAGTGCGTGCTCCATATTGTCGATCCCGGCAGAGTTCGCCGAGAGAATGGTCGCGTCCGTATAAAAGCAGGCGTGGCTGCCGAAGGTGCCGCCGGAGATGATCGCCGCCATGGTCAGCACGGGGTTCGCGCCGAGCGCCTCGCACATCGGCAGCAGGATCGGCGTCACGACGGCGCTCATGCCCCAGTTCGAGCCCGTCACGAAGGCGAGCACGCTGAGCAGCAGAAACGCCGCGAGCGGGAAAATTTTCGGCGAGAGGATCGGTCCCACGAGCGCCACGAGAAACTCCGTGAGCGCGAGCCGGTCGCAGATCTCCTTGAGCGAAAACGCCGCAACGAGCATGAAAAAGATGCTCATCATGTCGCAGAAGCCCGAAACGGTCTTGTTGAAAAACTCCTCCATGCTGAGCACCTTCGCCGGTACATAGAGCAGCAGGCAGACGACGAGCGCGACAACGACGGCGAGCAGGATGTCCATCGTGATCACGCCGACGCCGACGAGCACGAGCATGGGGATGAGAAAATACCAGATGTTGCCGTCCGTCTCCGCGGCGGCGGGGTCGTCGTGGTTGAAGCGGCGGGAGGCGTCGCTGTAGACCTTGCCGGTCTCCGCCGCGCGGCGGAAGGCGGTCTTCATGCCGCCGAGCTTCGGGACGACGCCGAGGCAGAACAGCAGCACGACGATGAGTGCGATGATCGGGTAAAAGCTGAAGGGGATCGCGTGGACATAAGCGTCCATGGCGGAGGGAAAATTGCTGGAAATGATATGCTCCTCATAAAAAAGCGAGCTGAAAAACACTGCCCAGGTGGACACCGGCAGCAGCACGCAGACCGGCGCGCCGGTGGAGTTCAAGATAAACGCCAGCGACTCGCGCGGGAGCTTTTTGCGGTCGAACACGCCCTTCATGCATGCGCCGATGGTCAGGACGTTCAGATAGTCGTCCACGAAGAGCAGAATGCCCATGATGTAAGCGGTGAGGAGCGTGCGCTTTTCGTTCGTGCAGAGCTTCGAGACGACGCGGGAGAAGCCGAAGGTGCCGCGCGACGCCTGAAGCAGCGCGATGAGGCTTCCGAAGAGCCCGCAGACGAGCCAGAGCCACGCATTGCTGCCCACGACGTCCTGCACGATCGCGATCCACTCCGGGAGCGCGTGGGTGCGGTAGAGCACGATGCAGCCCAGAACGGAGCCGAGCAGCAGAAATTCCGTACACCGCCGCGTCGCAATGGCACCGGCGATGATGACCGCGAGGATTAAGATTGCCCAAAGTCCGGTTGGCATGGTGGAATCATCTCTTTTCCTGTTTGACTGCCGGGATAAAACCGGGCTTCCCATTCACTTTTTTCGGAACAGGAAGCCCTTTTGCGGAATGTGTTCAGTTTATGCGGTCACGACGGTGCCGGTCTTGCCCTCAAGGGCGTCGATCGCCTTGTCGAGCGAGGTGATGACCGCCTTCTTGCCGGGATTGGCGCGCACGAACGCCATGCAAGCGCGCACCTTCGGCAGCATGCTGCCGGGGGCGAAGTGACCCTCGCCGACGTAGCGCTCCGCCTCGGCGAGCGTCATGCGGTCGAGGTCCCGCTGTTCCGGCTTGCCCCAGTTGACGGCGACCTTCTCGACCTCCGTGAGGATGACGAGCATGTCGGCGTCCAGCTGCTCGGCGAGCAGCTCCGCGGCAAAGTCCTTGTCGATGACCGCCGCCACGCCGCCCAGCGTGCCGTCGGGGTTTTCCGCAACGGGAATGCCGCCGCCGCCGCAGGTGACGGGGATGGTGCTGTCCATCAGCCGGCGCACCGCGTCGATCTCCACGATCCGGCGCGGCAAGGGAGAGGCGACGACGCGGCGGTAGCCCCGTCCGGCGTCCTCCTTCATCGCGTAGCCCTTTGTCCGGGCGAGGGTTTCCGCCTCGTCCTTGCCGTAAAACGCGCCGATGGGCTTCGTCGGATTCTGGAACGCCGGGTCATCGCGGTCCACGACGACCTGCGTCACGAGGCTCACGACGGGCGTGTCGATGCCGCGGCGCGCGAGCGAGTAGCGCAGCGCCTGCTGAATGTGGTAGCCGATATAGCCCTGACTCATCGCGCCGCAGACGTCGAAGGGCATGGGCGGAACGACGTCCTTCGCCGTCTCGCTCGCGAGCACGATTCTGCCGACCTGCGGACCGTTGCCGTGGACGATGGCGAGCTGGTGGCCCGCGGCGCTGAGCTCCGCGATGCGCTCTGCGGTCTGCTTGACGACCTCAAGCTGCGCCTCCGCGGTGGGGGCGCTGTCGCGGCTCTGGAGGGCGTTGCCGCCCAGCGCGATCACGATCTTTGCCATGGATGACGCCTCCATTGCGCTTTCAGACGATGCCGCGATCCGCCATGAAGCGGTCGAGGTCTTCCTTCGCGGCGGCGATGCGCAGCTCGGTCGCGGCTGCCTCGCGCTGATACTGGGTGAAATAGACCAGCAGTCCGCGCATGGCGGTCAGACGGTTGCCCGCTTCCAGCCAGCAGAGGCTCGATTCGCTGTCCGCGACCTCGTCCGTGACGTCCTCGCCGCGCGTGGCGGGCAGGCAGTGCATGAACTTGCAGCCGATGTTGCCGAGCTGCATCAGCTCGCGGTTGACCTGATACTTGCCGAAGAGCGCGACACGCTCCTCCTTCGGCATCTCGGACTCATAGAGACCGTACCACACGTCGGTGTAGATGAAGTCCGCACCGCGGACTATCTCGCGGTCGTCGCCCTCCTCGAAGGTGCCGCCGGACTGCTCGCAGTTGCGGCGGATGACGTCCATGCAGGCGGCGGAGGGGGAGTCGGGCAGCAGCTTGCCGACCGGTCCGTAGTGGGCAAAGTGCATGCCGAGCTTCGTCGTGATCATGGCGAGGGAGGCGCAGACCTGCGTGGCGTCGCCGGTGAAGACAACGCGGCAGTCTTCGAGCTTCTTGCCGCGCGGCAGATGCTCCACGATGGTGCAGAGGTCGCCGATCTCCTGCGTCGGGTGGTTATAGTCGCTCATGCCGTTGAGCACCGGGATGGTGCAGTTGTTGGCGAGCTCGACGACGGTCTTGTGCTCAATGACGCGCGCCATCACGATGTCGATGAGCTCACTGAGCACCTTGCCGGTGTCGCCGATGGTCTCGTGGCCGCCGAGCTGGATCATGCCGGGTCCCAGATACTGGGCGTGGCCGCCGAGCTGACTCATCGCGGTCTCGAAGGAGACGCGGGTGCGGGTGGAGGACTGCTGGAAGATCATGCCCAGCGTCTTGTTCTTCATCAGCGGGGGATAATAGCCCGCCTTGATGCACTTCTTGATCTCAAGGGACAGGTTGATGATGTCCAGCAGCTCCTCCTTCGTGAAGTCGCTGGTGTCGATAAAATGACGAAGCGTGTGGCTCATGGTAGGGTACCTCCTGAAAGTCATAGTGTGGTAAAAAAAGCCTCGCAGAGTTCGCGGCGCGCACGCCGCGAAGAAAGTCAAATCCATTTTTCGGCGCGACACGTGCGTGCCGAAAAATACTCTGCGCGGAGCGAACGTGCGCCCC
>CAVJGI010000089.1:0-8356 GCA_963649145.1 Ruminococcus bicirculans (ex Wegman et al. 2014)
CTCATTATACATCTTTTATCCAACCTTTCCTTCGTTGGGTATTATACAAGGGGTTGTTGCCAAGCGTGTGAAAACGCCAAGCTTGGCCATTTCGGAAGCTTACAACCCTCCAGTCAGCGCTGCGCGCTGACAGCCTCCCTTGCACAGGGAGGCCTTTAAATTGTGCCGCTTTGCGGCATTTTTTGACAATCAGAAGCCCCGGAGCGGATGCTCCGGGGCTTCTGATTGCCTTTTTTCAGTCTTTATACGCGACCGCCTTGTCGAAGAGGGCTTCGACCTCGGCGGAGGGCTTTTTGCCGAGCAACGTCACGGCGACGGCGGCGATGAAACCCGCGGCGAAGCCGGGGATGATCTCATAAATACCGGTGGAGGACAGAAACACGAGCCAGAGGATATCCGCCAGTGCGCCGACGACGATGCCGGCGGCCGCGCCCGCAAAGGTAAAGCGCCGCCAGAACAGGCTCAGCATGATCGCGGGACCGAACGCCGCGCCGAACACGCCCCATGCGTTTTCCACAAGGCTCATAATGGTGCCGCTGCCGGGGTCCGACGCGATGACGACCGCAACGACCGCGATGACCAGCACGACGATGCGCCCGACCCACTGCATCTCCTTGTCGCTGCTGCGTCCCTTGCGGATGACGGGCTTGTAAACGTCGCTCGCGAAGGCGGAGGCGCTCGCGAGGAGCTGGGAATCCGCGGTGGACATTGCCGCCGCCAGAATGGCGGAGAGCAGCACGCCGGAGATGAGCGCGGGGAAAATTTTGCGCACCATCTGGATAAAGACGGTGGAGCTGTCGCTGATTTCGCCGAGGAACAGGTGACCGATGCAGCCGGCGGCGACGGAGAATATGACAATGAGCGTTGTCCACGTGATTCCGATCTTGGCGCTCTTTCTGAGCTCCCGGTCGGATCTCAGTGACATGAAGCGGATGATGATGTGGGGCATGCCGAAGTAGCCGAGCCCCCAGCCGAGTCCGGAGACGACGGTCTTCCAGTCGGGGAACAGATCCCAGTAGCCCGCCGCCATTGCGGAGGCGTTCTCCGCGCCCGCGCCGCCCTGCACGAGCGCGAGGGCGAAGATCGGTGCGACGAGCAGCGCGGCAAGCATCAGAAGACCCTGAAAGAAGTCCGTCCAACACACGGCGGAGAAGCCGCCGAGGAAGGTATAGCCAACAATGATGAACGCGGCGATATACATCGCGACGGTGGCGTCGATGCCGATGACGGTGTGGAAAAGCGTGCCGCATGCCTTGATGGAGGATGCGGTATAGACCGTGTAAGCCACGAGGAAGATGACGGCGCTGATGATCTGAAGCCCCTTGTTTGCGGAGCGGAAGCGGTTCGTCAGATACTGGGGGATCGTGATGGCATCGTCCGCCACGATGGAAAAGCGGCGCAGCCGCGGCGCCTCGACGATCCAGCTGATCGCGTAGCCGATGGCGAGCCCGATGGCGATCCACGCCTGTCCGAGCCCGGCGGCGTAGATCGAGGCGGGAAGTCCCATCAGGACCCATGCGCTCATGTCCGATGCGCCGGCGCTCAGCGCGCTCACCCACGCGCCCATCTGTCGACCGCCCAGAAAATAGCTCTTTTCGCCGCCGTCCTTGTCCTTAAAAAAGAACCAGAAGCCGATGGCGAGCATAAACAGCAGATAGATAACAAAAACAACGCTCTCTGCACTGAATTTCATAACATGTGTGACCTCTCTTTTTATTTCGATGCCGGAATGATAGCACACTTTTTAATAGACCGCAATAGAGAACAAATTATATACCATAGTGCATACAATTTGTTCTCTATCTCGTCATTCTTATTGAATTTTCTTGATTTTGCGATTAGACCACAGTCTATACTTGAAAATATACGAAAAAATAAAATTTATTTTTCCTCCGCTTCCGGGCGGTAATTGCGCAGGAATATCTCCATCATATCCGGACCGTATTTACTGAGAGAATACTCCCCGCCGCAGAGACACCAGTCATAGAGCAGGGCACGCTCCATCATGGCGTAAGCCTTCGTGATTTCGTTCACGGTGAGGTCGTTACGGATCTCGCCGCGCTCCTGACCGCGGGTGATGATGTCGCGCAGGAGGCGGAAATAGACGCGGTTGCGGTCGAGCAGGTGCTTTTCGCCGCGGGTGACGAGCTGGGTGGAGAGCAGGCGCGCCAGCAGCTCCAGCGAGATGCTCGCGTCGATCATCGTGAAAAGCTCGCGGTTTAAGTACGCCAGCGTTTCCAGCGAATTCTGCTCCGGCGGGATGCCGGGCAGCAGCGACTCGTATTTCTCGTCAAAGAGCACCGAGAGCGTTCCGAGCAGGGCGTCCTTGCCCTCAAAATAGTGGTAAAAGGTACCCTTGCTCGTGCCGGAGAGCTCCAGAATGTCCTCGATCGTCGTGTCCTCGTAGCCCTGCTCATAAAAGAGCTTCCACGCGGCGGAGACGATCTTTCCTTTTGTGTTGCGCTGGGTTTTTCTGGGCATGGTCATTTCCTCCTGATCTCAAAGCACGCGGCGGCAGCGCCCCGCGCCGAAGGCGGTGTCCATCGCGCGGGTATAGTCCGCGCGATGCTCCTCCGGCAGCAGCGCCTGCACGCAGCCGGCGAAGCCGCCGCCGTGGACGCGCCACGCGCCGACGCCGCACAGCATCGACGCGCTGAGGGCGAGGCCGCGGCTGAGCGCGTTTTCGTTCCCGTCGGGCGTGATATTGCGCAGCAGCGTCTCCGACGAGCGGCCCGACTCGTTCATCAGCGCGATGCACGCCGCCGCGTCGCCGCGTTCAAGCGCGTCGCGAAAGCGCGGAACGCGCCTGTTTTCGGCGAAAAAGTGGCGCGCCCGGTCATATTTCCGTCCGGCGGGCAGTGTCTCCGGCTCCGGGACGCAGTCGAGCACGTCGCCGCCGAGCTCGCGCGCGACGGCGCGCATATCGGCGGGGATGGCGGCGTAAGCGTCCGTCAAGTCCGCGTGGCTCCCGCCCGTGTCCGTCAGGCAGAGGGCGAGCCCCATCGCGGAAAAGTCGGCGCGCAGCGGCTGCACCTCGCCGGTCAGAAAATCGAAATAGACCGCGCCGCCGAGGGCGACGGTCATCTGGTCGAGCAGGCCGCAGGGCTTGCCGAAATAGCCGTTTTCCGCCTCCTGCGCGCATTTTGCAAGCATCTCCGCCGGGGCATCCGGGCAGAGCAGCCGCGCGATGAGCACGGAAAACGCTGCGGAGGAGCTTAAGCCCGCGCCGACGGGCAGCGTGGAGCGCAAGTGCGCGGTGAAAGCCCGAAGCGGCAGCCCCCGCCGGGCAAGCGCCGCCGCGGTGCCGCGGACGAGCGCCGCGCTCGTCCCCCGCTCCGCCTCCCGCGGCGCGAGGTCGGCAAGGTCAACCTCGATCGGCGCGAAGCCCTCGCTGAAAACGCGCAGACGCGGCGCGGCGGAGGGCTCGGCTTCGGCATACAGCCCCATCTTCACCGCGGCGGCGACGGCGCGGCCGCGCTGGTGGTCCGTGTGGTTGCCGATGAGCTCGGTGCGTCCGGGGACAAAAAGCTCCATGTGTTCTCCCCTCATTTCGAATGCTTCCAGCGGTAGCGCAGGCGGAAGGGAAACTCCAGCCAGTAGCGCAGGCGCAGCACGAAGCGGCTGAACTGGATGGGATGGACCGTCACGGCGAATGCGCCGCACCACTTGGCGCAGGCGGTATCCGTGTAGATCTGGTCGCCGATGAACGCCGTGTCGCCCGGCAGCCAGCCGCGCTCCGCCATCACTTCCTTCGCGATCTTCGTGAACGGCTTCCACGCCCGCTTGCGGTAAGGCAGGGAGAAGGCGGCGGCGAATTTCTCCGGCCGCTCGCCGCGGTTATTGGAGAGGATAAAAAGCTCCAGCCCCGCGTCGCGCAAGGACTGCACCCACGCGCACATCCGCGGCGTCGCCTCGTCGATCGTGTAGGGTGCGACGGTGTTGTCGATATCGAGGAAGATATGGGAGATCCCCCGGTTCGTGAAAAGCCGGGCGGGGATCTCGTAGACATTGTTTTTCATCACGTCGGGGACGGGGAAAATGCTCATGCATCGGGCTCCTTTGCGGTATTCTCGTCGTCGGTCCAGAGCGGGAAGGCGACGGTGAAGCGGGTGCCGACGGTCTCGCGCCGCTCGGCGCGGATGACGCCGCCGTTGGCTTCCGCGGCGTCGTGGACAATGGAGAGTCCGAGTCCCGCGCCGCCGCTCGCGCGGCTGCGCGCCTTGTCCACGCGGTAAAAGCGGTCAAAGATGCGCGGTAAGTCCTCCTCCGGAATGCCGATGCCCGTGTCCTCCACGGTCAGCAGCGCCTCCTCCCCCCGGCGTTCGAGCCGGAGGAACACGTTGCCGTCGAAGCTGTTATATTTGATGGCGTTTTCCGCCAGATTGAAGATGATCTGATAGATATCGTCCGCCGATGCCCAGATCACGCAGTCGTCGGCGAGCTCCGTGAAAATGCGGACGCCGCGCTTTTCGGCGAGGGGGTTCAGCAGGTGGACGGCGCGCTCGGCGACCTTTTTGAGGTTCACGGGCTCCTTCTCGCTCTGGACGCCGCCGTCCTTTTTCGTCAGCATCATGAGCTTTTCCGTGAGGCGCTGCAGGCGCTCCGCCTCCTGCCCGATGTCCGTCACGAATTCGCGCATCGTCGTCTCGTCCATGTCGGCGTTCTGGACCACGCTGTCGCTCAGCAGACGGATGGACGCCAGCGGCGTTCGCAGCTCGTGGCTCGCGTCGGAGACGAAGCGGCGGCGGAGCTCCTCCGTGGACTGCAAGCGCGCGGTCATGTCGTTGAACTCGCTTTGCAGCTCCGTCACCTCGTCGCTGCCGCGCAGCGGCACGCGGTGGGCATAGTTGCCCTCGCGCACATAGCGCATCGCGCCGACAAGCTCGCGCAGGCGCCGCGTCAGCGCGCGGGAGAACACCGCGACGGCGAGCAGCATCAGCGCGCCGGCGATGAGCGAGCCGTAACCGAGGCGGCTGCGGATCGAGCCGATGAGCGCCGCCTGATCCGCGTCCCGGTCGGAGATATAAACCGCGCCGATGACGCGGCCGTAGCTCATCACGGGCACGGCGCAGCGGCTCAAAAATGCATCGCCGTCATAGTTGCAATAAAACTCCGCGCTGACATCCGTGAGGGCAGAGCGCACCTGCGGAAAGCTGCACACGAGCCCCTCGGCGTTATTCTGGCGCGCCGTGTCGTAGAGCACGCTGCCGCTCCCGTCCGTGACGAGCACGCGGTCAAATTCGTTGACGTCCACGAGCGTCATCACGGCGTCCACGCCGTCGGCGCTGAGCCGTTCGAGCGCCGAGAGCGAGGAGGACATGATCCCCGCCTGACTCACGAGCGCGCTGCGCTTCGCGGAGAACACGAGGTCGCGCGACGAGACGGTCGGGAACGTATTGAGCATCACGAGCGTCACCGCGATGAACACGGAGAACAGCAGCACGAAGGTGCCCTGCACGCTCGTGCGGATCTTCGGCTTTTCTGCCGTCATAGTGCGCCTCCGTCAGTCCTTGAAGTAATAGCCCACGCCCCACTTGGTGACAATATGCTCCGGGCTCGCGGGGTCCGCCTCCAGCTTTTCGCGCAGGCGGCGGATGTGGACATCCACGGTGCGGATATCGCCCATATAGTCCGCACCCCAGACGAGGTCGAGCAGGTTTTCCCGGCTGAACACGCGGCCCGGCGCGCCCATCAGCAGCTGCATGAGGTCAAATTCCTTGACCGTGAGGTCCACCTCGTCCTCGCCGCGGAAGGCGGTGCGGCGCTCCGGGTCGAGCGTGATGCCGCCGCAGATGAGCCGCGTGTCCTCCCGCTCGCCGCCGCGCTCCCCCGCTCCGCTCCGGCGCAGCAGCGCGCGCACACGCGCTTTCAGCTCCAGAATGTTGAAGGGCTTCGTGATATAGTCGTCCGCGCCGTATTCAAAGCCGATGAGCTTGTCCGTGTCCTCGGTCTTCGCCGTCAGCATAATGATCGGCACGTTCGAGCGCTGGCGGATACGCATGCACGCCTCCAGCCCGTCCATCACGGGCATCATGAGGTCTAAAATAATGAGGTCATAGTCCACCGCCGCGGCGCGCTCGACCGCCTCCGCGCCGTCGAACGCGGTGTCCACCTGATAGCCCTCGTTTTCGAGGTTGAACTTGATCCCCTTGACGAGCAGCTGCTCGTCGTCCACGACCAGAATTTTCATGGTGTCTCCTCCCCGACGGTCAGTCTTGCGCGGTTGGCCTCCAGAATGCCGCTGCCGATGCCCTTGACGTTCGTGAGCTCGTCCACGGTCTGGAACGCCCCGTGCTCGGCGCGGTAATCGAGAATGCGCTGCGCCAGCACCTCGCCGACGCCCTGAAGCGTCCGCAGCGCCGCCTCGTCCGCAGTGTTGATGTTGACGGGTGCGTCCGCCGACGGCTCCGGCTCCGCCGTTTCCGCCGCCGCCGTCGGCGCGGGCGTGCCCAGCTCCGTCACAGTGATCTCCGCCGGAGCGCGGCGTGCGCCGTACTGAAATCCCAGCAGAAGCAGAAAGAGCGCTGCCGTGATCCCGACCGCCCAGATCTCGCTTTTTTGCAGTTTCATATCCGTTCCCTATTTTATGGTTGCTTTTCCGAAGAAAATTTCATATAATCAAGATGATAAAATGATGCAGCTATCGCGTATCTTTTTTCATCATACCATACTTTGCGGGAGAATGACATGAAAAAAATCAAGTTTTTTCCGATAATTTTGCTCGTCTGCCTTCTGACGGCGCTGCTCGCCGTCCCCGCCGCGGCGCTGACGGAGCCGGAGACCGGCGCGGCAGCCGTGCTCGTGCTCGACCGTCCGACCGGCGAGGTGCTCTATGAGAAGAACGCGGACACCCAGTCCAACCCCGCGTCCACGACGAAGATCATGACCGTGCTCCTCGCCGTGGAGGCGATTGAGAACGGTGAAGCCGCCCTGACGGACGAGGTAACCGCCTCCGCGACCGCCTTTGAGGGGCTCTCCGCCGACGGCAGCACCGCCGGCATCCGCAGCGGCGAGACGATGACGCTTGAGCAGCTGCTCTACTGCACGATGCTCTCCAGCGCGAACGAGGCGTGCAACATCATCGCCGAGCACCTCTGCGGCTCCGTCAGCGCCTTCGTCGCCCGCATGAACGAGCGCGCGGCGGAGCTCGGCTGCACCGGCACGCACTACGCAAACACCCACGGCCTCACCGACAGCAATCATTACACCACGGCGCGCGACATGGGTCTCATCGCGCTGGAGGCGTCCAACCACCCGCTTTTCATGACGCTCTGCGGCACCGCGGAATACACCGTCCCCGCGACGAATCTCGCCGGGGCGCGCTCCCTCACGAACTCCAACGCCCTGCTGACCGAAAAGTCCATGTACGGCGCGGGCTTCCTCTATGACGGCGTGTCCGGCATGAAGACGGGTCACACGAGCGCCGCGGGCTACTGCCTTGTCTCCACCGCCGAGCGCGACGACCGCGAGCTGCTCTGCGTCGTCTACGGCGACGCGACGAGCTCCGCCTGCTTCACGGACAGCAAAACGCTGCTCGACTGGGCGCTCGATAATTACAGCTACCAGAACGTCCTCCGCTCCGACGAAAACATCGCCTCCGTCGACGTCTCGCTCGGCACGGATACGGATTATGTTAACCTCCGCCCCGCCGGGGACATCACGATGCTGCTGGCGAACGACTATGACCCCAACGACTTCACGCTGGACATCGTGGTCTACGCCCTGCGCGACGGCAAGGTGCTCACCGCGCCGATCACCGCCGGCGAGGTGCTCGGCGAGGTCAGCGTCATGCGGGACGGCCGCACCTGCGGCACCGTGAAGCTGCTCGCCGCCTCCAGCGTGGAGCTCAGCCGCTGGGAGTATATCAAGAGCGAGCTGCACCGCACCACGCAGACGACGGCGTTCAAGCTTATCCTGTTCGGCGTGATCCTGCTCGTCGTGGTCTACGTCGTCTGGGTCGTGCTCTACCGCTCCCGCCGCCGGAAATACACCCGCGCCGTCCGCGCCGGAGCCGGCCGCCACGTCGCCGCCCCCCAGCGCCCCGTAGCCCCAGAGCCGGAGGAGACCCCGATCGAGTTCTTCACCGACGACTACGCCGCCCCGGAAACGCCCCCCGCCCCAGAACAGCCCGAACCCGTCCACGAAGCGCAGGAAACCGATTCGCTCTTCGCTGATAAGGCAGATCGGGACTATTTTGAAGAATTCTTCAAAGGAAAATAAAACAGTAAAAAAACGGAAAAAGCGCCCCTGCCGAACGGCAGGGGCGCTTCAGGCTGTCAAAAAAGTCTTATCAACGCGGCGCAGCCGCACAATTTAAAGGCCTCCCTGTGCAAGGGAGGCTGTCAGCCGAAGGCTG
>CAVJGI010000090.1:0-8240 GCA_963649145.1 Ruminococcus bicirculans (ex Wegman et al. 2014)
GGGATAACTCCATTTTCCAGCCCATATTCGCTTGTTTTTCGCTAAGTTGCAAGAGAACCCCCGCCTTCGCTGCATGAAAGCGGGGGTTCTTTGACGGGCTGAACCGCCCGGACACTCAAGTGTCCGGGCGGTTTTTGCATATTTCAATTCAGCTCTTTTTCCACCACGCAGTTCGTCTTGATCTCGCCGACGAGCGCTTGGAGGGCGTCGATGACGTGGGGGCGGATGTCGCCGCCTACTAAGACTAACATGATGTCGTCGCCGACTTCGAGGTGGCCTCGGCTGAGCCAGACGCGGACGTAGGCGATGCCGGGGAGGGCTTTTGCCATTTCGATGGCGGCGGCGACCTTCGCCTCGTCGTAGTCAAACTCCATGCCGTTCACGTCCGGGGCGTCCTCGCCGGCGCGGACGCGCGCCTTGGCGCTGCGGCGGACGGTGCCGTTATGGGCGAGATACATGCCGCAGCGTTCGGCGGAGGGGTCCGCCTTCGCCTCGCGGAGCCAAGCGTCGAGGCTCGGCGCGCGGTCGGCGTGGTGATGATGGTGATGGTGGTGGTCCTCCGTCCCGGCGCAGTCGGCGGAGCCGGAGGAGGCGAGCATATCGAGCCCGTGCTCCAGCGCGTCCATCACGGCGAGCAGATTCTCGCGCGCCGCCTTTTCGCTGCCGGGCAGGTTGACGATGAGGCTGCCGCCGCGGATGCCCGCCGCGCCGCGGGAGAGACAGCCGCGGACCGTGAGCTTCATGCTCTCCGCGCGCATCGCCTCCGGAATGCCCGGCGTTTCGCGCTCGATGACCGCCTTCGTCGCCTCCGGCGTCACGTCGCGGGGCGAAAAGCCCGTGCCGCCGGTGGTGAGGATGAGGTGGAGCTTTCTCTCGTCCGCGCAGCTGATGAGCTCGGCTTGGATCTGATCCGCCTCGTCCGGGACGATGGCGGTGTAAGCGACGTCCAGCCCGCGCTCGCGCAAAATGGCGCAGAGCGCCGGACCGCTGGTGTCGACCCGCTCGCCGCGGGAGCCCTTGTCGCTGACGGTGATGACTGCTGCTTTATAATTCATCAGATCATTCCTCCCTGTGAAATGCGCCGTGGACGCCGCCGGTCTTTTCCAGCAGGCGCACGTCGGTAATGGTCATATCCTTCTGCACCGCCTTGCACATATCGTAAACGGTCAGCGCCGCGGCGGTGACGGCGGTGAGCGCTTCCATTTCCACGCCGGTGCGCCCGTCGCAGGTGACGGCGGCGGTGATCTCCACGCAGCAGCGCGCCTCGTCGAGCGAAAGCGAGAGGTCGATGCCGTCCATCACGACGGGGTGGCACATCGGGATGAGCTCCGGCGTGCGCTTCGCGCCCATAATGCCCGCGACCTGCGCCACGGTGAGCACGTCGCCCTTTTTGACGCCGCCGCTGCGGATGAGGGCGAAGGTCTCCGCATTCACGTTCACGCGCCCGGCGGCGACGGCGCGGCGGCGCGTGACGCCCTTTTCGCCGACGTCCACCATGCGGGCGCGGCCTTCGTCGTTGAAGTGGGTAAAATCAGCCATTTTTTGCTTATCCTCCGATCTCGTTCATCGTGCGGTGCGCCTCGCTCAGCTCCGTGCTGGAGAGCGCGCCGTGGCAGCGGGGCTTCGCCGCAATCGCGGCGAGGAACTGCGCGCGCATCCCGTCGTAGTCAAGGCCCTTGATGCTGATCTCCGCGTCGGAATGGAGGCAGGGCTTCAGCTTGCCGTCCGCCGTGAGGCGCAGGCGGCTGCACTTGCCGCAGAAATGCTGGCTCAGCGGGCTGATGAGCCCCACGCGCCCCGCCGCGCCGGGCAGACGGTAAAGCCGCGCGACGCCACCGTCGCCGGGCAGGGGCTCCAAGTCCGGCAGCGCGTCCAGCACGGCGGAATTCGGCAGAAACGCCGCGGGACCGAACTCGCCTTCATACATCGGCATCAGCTCGATAAAGCGCACGTCCACGCTCCAAGTCCGCGTCAGCTCCGCGAGCGCGGGGATCTCGCCGTCGTTGAACCCGCCGATGAGCACGGCGTTGAGCTTGATGCGGTCAAAGCCCGCGTCGAGCGCGGACTCGATGCCGCGCAGGGCGCTTTCCAGCGTGCCGACGCGGGTGATGCGGGCGTATTTTTCCGGGTCGAGCGTGTCGAGGCTGATGTTCAGCCGGCTCACCCCGGCGCTGCGCAGGTCCGCCGCGAGCGGCGGCAGCAGCGTGGCGTTCGTCGTGAGGCAGACCTCGCGGATGCCCTCCGTCGCCGCGGCGCGGCGGCAGATGGAGAGGATGTTTTTCTTCACGAGCGGCTCCCCGCCCGTGATGCGGAGCTTCGTCATGCCGAGGTCCGCCGCCACGCGGACGGCGAGGAGCATCTCCTCCTCAGTCAGCATGTCCTCATGCCGCTTTTTGCAGAGCCCGTCCGCGGGCATGCAGT
This sequence comes from Ruminococcus bicirculans (ex Wegman et al. 2014), assembly GCA_963649145.1. GTDB lineage: Bacteria > Bacillota > Clostridia > Oscillospirales > Oscillospiraceae > SVKR01. The sequence goes on from CAVJGI010000090.1 coordinate 2,422, forward strand.
AGCGGCAGCGGAGGTTGCAGAGCTCCGTTACGGAAAGGCGCAGGTAAGTAATGCTGCGCCCGAATGTGTCGATCATAAGCTTCAGTACCGTCCAAATGTGCAGTTCGGGAAGTGGCAGGGCTTGCACTGCTGGCAGAGCCCGCCCGCTCCGAGGTTTGTGAGTTCGTCCTTTGTGAAGCGCTCGTCCGTGAACGCCTGCGGGAGCATCACGTCGAGCATCGAGGTGCGGTTGCTGATGGCGCTGCTCGGAACGCCGAGGATGACCGCGTCGCCGAGATAAGCCGCAAGGGACATGTTGCCCGGCTGGGCGGGGACGCCGTAAGTGACGATCTCCGCGCCGAGCGCGCGGATGGCGGTCGGGGTGAGGTCGTCCGGGTCGACGCTCATGCCGCCGTGGAACAGCAGCATATCCGCCCCGGCGTCCAGCATCCGCCGTGCCGCGCCGGTCAGCATATCGAGATCGTCGTCGCAGATGGCGACGTCCACGATCTCGGCGGGGTACCGCGCGAGCTTTTCGCGCGCGACGGACTCAAATTTATCCTGGATACGCCCGGAATAGACCTCCGAGCCGGTGATGATGACACCGACGCGGCGGCTGCGGTAAGGCAGCAGGCGCAGCAGCGGGCGGGAGGCGCAGAGCGCCTCCATCCGCGCGATGTTCTCTTCCTTCGTCACGAGCGGGACGATGCGCATGGACGCGAGCCGCGCGCCGGGCTCGACCGGGTAATGGTCCGGCAGGGCGGAAACGGTGACGTCCGGGATGGAGTTGATCTCCTTCAGCAGCGCGGTGTCCACGCGGAAGAGCCCGCGCTCGTCGGCTAAGAGCATGACCTTGCCCTCCGCGGGACCGTTATAGTGCGCGCCCGCGACGGGCACGGCGGCGGCAAAACGGCGGGCGCAGTCCTCCTCGTGGACCTCACCGGCATTCTCCTCCCAGACATAGATGCTGGTCTTGCCGATATCGAGCAGCCGCTCGACGTCGGCTTCCTCAATCACATGCCCGCGCTTGAAGAGCGGGCCCTTGAAGCCGTCGAAGATCGCAGTGACGTCGTGGCAGAGCGTCTGCCCGACGGCGTCGCGCACGGAAAGCTTTTTCATGGCGTTTCTCCTTTAAATTAAAAAGCCTTTCAAAGTTGTTCCCGCCGGGACGGGACCGCTGCCTGCGGGCACGATCGCCATCGCGTCGCAGCCGACGGTGCTGCTCAGGACAACGTTGCCCTGATCGCGCGGGAGGATGAGCTCGGCGCGCCCGGTGTCCAGTGCGAGGCGTCCGCGCAGGACGCGGGTGGAGCCGCTCTTTTTCGGGAAGCCGTCCCGCAGCGTGAGCTCGATCTCCGCCGGGACCGCGTCCGCGCGCCCCGCGAGGGTCTTCAGCGCCGGGAGCGCCACGGTGTAAAGATTGATGAGAGAGCTCGCCGGGTTGCCGGAGAGCGCGCAGACGAGCTTTCCGTCCCGCGCGCCGTAAGCGCACGCCATGCCGGGCTTCAGCGCAACGCCGCGCAGCAGCAGCTCTACGCCGCAGCGCTCCATGGCGTCCGGGGTCAGGTCATAGTCCCCGACGGAGACGCCGCCGGAGGAGACGACCGCGTCGCAGTCTTGCAGCCCCTGCTCCAAAAGCGCGGCGATGTCCTCCACGCGGTCGCCCGCCGTGCCGAGGTAGACCGGCTCCAGTCCCGCGCCGCGCAGGGCGGCGCAGAGGGAATAGGCGTTCGTGTTGCGGATGCAGCCGGGGCGGACTGCCTCGTCCGGCTCGACGAGCTCGCTGCCGGTGGAAAACACCGCCACGCGCGGCACACGGTAGACCTCCGGCGCGGCGATGCCCTGCGCCGCCAGCGTTCCGCAAAGCCCCGCGTCGATCAAGGTCCCCGCGGCGGCGAGCCGTGCCCCGCGCTTCACGTCCTCGCCCGCGCGGACGACGTTTTTGCCCGGCGCGAGGGGCGCGAAGACCGTCACGGTCTCCGCCGTGAAGCGCGTCGCTTCAAAATTGATGACCGCGTCCGCCCCCGGCGGGATGGGCGCGCCGGTGAGGATCTTGGCGGCGGTCCCGGCGGTGAGCGCCTTGGTCGGCACCGCGCCGGCGGGGATCTCCTCTAAAATTTGCAGCGTCACGGGATGCTCGGCGGATGCGTCCGACGTGTCGACAGCGCGGAGCGCGTAGCCGTCGTAGGGCGAGCGGTCAAAGGCGGGGACGTCCTCCGCGGCGCGGAGCTCCTGCGCGAGCACGCGCCCGAAGCAGTCCGTCAGCGAAACGGTCTCGGTCCCGACCGGCGCAGCGCGGTTGAGCAGCAGCTCGCGCGCGGCGAGATAGTCCATACGCTTCTCCATAAAAATGTGTCAGTCCCCTTTCAGCAGGTTGATCTTTTCCTTCGGGATATGCACCGTCACCTCCGGCGCGCGGAGCGACGCCCAGAGCGGCTTTTCGAGCTCCCAGCCGATCAGCTCGCTGCCGGTCGCGGAGAGCGGGCGGAGCATGACGGTGACGGAAAACGGGTTTTCGATCTCCTCGGCAACGGCGCAGCGGAGCGTGTTCTCGCCCTCGCCCGCGGTGATATCGTGCATGCGAACTCCAGCGAACGCCGTGCCGGGCGGCACGGGCAGGGTGTCGAGTTCAACGCCCCAGTCCTCCGCGCGGACGCGGGACGGACCCGACGGCGCGGCGCGGGAGATATTTTTGCAGCCGGTGAGCAGCGCGGCGGTGCGCGTTTCGGGGTCGCGGAAGACCTCCGAGCGCGGGCCGAAGCACTCCACGCGCCCGCCGCTCATGACGGCGATCTTGTCCGAAAGCCGGAACACCTCGTCGCGGTCGTGGCTCACGAGCACGACGGAGCGCCCGAACTCGCGGATGACCTCGCGGAGGCGGCGCTCAAGGCGGAAGCGGAGGTGGCTGTCCAGCGCGGAAAAGGGCTCGTCGAGCAGCAGGATGCGCGGGTCGGAAACCAGAATGCGCGCGAGCGCGGTGCGCTGCTGCTGACCGCCGGAGAGCTGGCTCGGAAGGCGGTCGGCGAGCGCCGTGAGGTCGAAGCTCTCCATCAGCGCGTCCACCATGCGGCGGCGCTTTTCCTTGTCCGGCTCGCGCCGGGTGCCGCAGCGGATGTTCTGGAGCACGGTCATGTTGGGGAAGAGCGCATAGTTCTGGAACATCAGCCCCGTGCGGCGCTTCTGGGGCGTTAAGTCGATATGCTTTTCGCTGTCGAACAGCGTCACGCCGTCTACCTCTATTCTGCCCCGGTCCGGGCGCTCGATACCCGCGATGCAGCGGAGCGTCATGCTCTTGCCGCAGCCGGAGGCACCGAGCAGCGCGAGCACCTCGTTCCCGGCGTCCAGCTTCACCTTCAGGTGAAAATCGCCGATGCGCTTTTCAATGTCGACGGAGACCGCCATCAGTCGTCGCCCCCTTCCCGGACGCGGACCTGCCGCGTCTTTTTCTCCAGCAGGTTTACGGCGAGCAGCACGACCGCGGAGATCGCGAGGTTCACGGCGACCCATTTGATCGCGAGCGCGTCGTTGTTCGTCTGCCAGAGCTGATAGACCGTCGTGGAGATCGTGGCGGTCTTGCCGGGGGTGTAGCCCGCGATCATGCTCGTCGCGCCGTATTCGCCGAGGGCGCGGGCGAAGGCGAGCACCGTTCCGGCGAGCACGCCCTGCCGACAGCTCGGCATGCGCACGCGCCAGAAGATATAGGTGTTGGAAAGACCGAGCGTCTTTCCCGAATACGCCAGCGTTTCGTCAAAAGACTCGAACGCGCCGCGCACCGTGCGGTACATCAGCGGGAAGATGACGACCACCGTCGCGAAAATGGCGGACCACCACGTCATCACCATCTTGACGCCGAAGGTGGAGAGCACCCATGCGCCGATGACGCGCTTCGGTCCCAGCACGCGCAGCAGCAGATAGCCGACGACCGTCGGCGGCAGCACGAGCGGCAGCGTCAGGATCACGTCGAGAACTCCTTTGACCAGACGCGGGAGCTTCGCAATGTAATAAGCGGCAAAAATGCCGACGAAAAAGATGATGACCGTGGAGATCGCCGCGATGCGCAGCGAGTTCCATAAGGGGTACCAATCCATAAGCTTGACCTCCGGAAAATGGGGGATAGGGCAGGGCGATGCGCCCTGCCCTATGTCGGTTATTTGTTGTTTCAGAACGCCGGGGAGAAGCCGACGGACTCGAACACCGCGACGGCTTCCTCCGTCTGGAGGTAGTCGAGGAACGCCTGCGCCGCGGCCTCGTGCTCGCCCTTCATGACGGCGGCGGGATAGATGACCTGACCGCACATCTCGGCGGTGGCGCTGTCCACGACGGTCAGACCGGCGGAGAAGGCGTCGGTGGCGTAGATGATGCCGCAGTCGGCGCTCGCCTCGGAGACCTGAGAGGTGACTTCCTTGACGTTGTTGCCGTAGGTCAGAACACCTCTCGCGGCGAGGGCTTCCTCGTCGAGCTCATAGTAAGCGAAGATCTTCTGGGTGTACTGGCCGACGGGAACGTCGCTGTTGCCCATCGCGAGCAGGATGTCGCCGCTCTTGAGCAGCTCAGCGAGCTGGTCGAAGCTCTCGACGCCCTTGGGGTTGCCTTCGGGAACGGTCAGCGTGACCTTGTTCTCGAGCAGGTTGATGCGGCTCTCGGTGACGATGAGGTCGAGACCGTCCGGGTTCTTGTCGGCATCGTCCTTGAGGGAGCCGTCCATGGCGTTCATCTGCTTGGGCGCGGCGGAGATGAACATGTCGCAGTCGGCGCCTTCCTTGACCTGCGTCAGGAGCTTGCCGGAGGAATCGAAGTTGTAGGAGATGGTGACGTTCGGAGCGACGGCCTTGTAGAGCTCGGCGATCTCGGTCATGGTTTCCTTCATGCTCGCCGCGGCGAACACGATGAGCTCAACGGGCTCGGCTTCCGGCTCCTCGGTCTCCTCGACCGGGGTCTCGGTGGGCTCAACGGGGGTCTGGGTCGGCTCGGCGGTGACGTCGGAGCCGGTGGCGGGGTCCTCGGTCTTGCCGCAGCCGGCGAAGAAGCACAGGCAGAGGCAGAGCGCGAGGCAGAGGGCGATCAGTTTTTTCATTTTGTGTTTTTCCTCCTGAAAAATAAAAAAATCCGTCTTCTTCAAGACGGATAACACAAGCTGACCGCAAAGGACTGCCCAAGCCCCAACAGCGCGCGACGAGACCCGTCTCCTTTTCAATAAGGGAGGCCGCCCCGTTTCCGGGGTCGACCCTGACGCCGGCTCTTTTTTTCCGGCATGGCGCCCGAAACCGTAGCGTTCGCGTTAGGCGTCGGGGCTCGAAGACGGGTCCATTATAGGGGCTTTTTCGGGATATGTCAAGAACAAAAGATGGTTTTGAAAGATGTTGTTGAAGGTTCGGTCATTTTTTGTGTTTTTTGCGCTACAAAAAAACTTTTTTCAAAAAATGCTTGACATAACATAAAAAGCGTGGTATGCTTGCATCAATCGAATAGGGTTTTTCCGAAGCCAAGCGCCCTAAAGCCTGACCGCCAAGGACGCCTGCGCCGAAGCCGGACCCCCGGCTTCCATACCGCAAGAGCCAGAAATGGCGCGGTACTCCGTATTTGAGAAAGGAAAAGAGCCTGCGGTCCCCTTGAAAAAAGGCTGGTGCCGCGAATGACAGAGTTTTTTCTCTATGGCTTGCTTTGACTTCTTCTCAAAGCAAGCCTTTTTTGTTCCTTCTTCTTCCATGCCGCCGGCTGCACGTCCCCCCGTGCAGCCGGTGTGCATTTTTAAAACACCCCGGCGCGCGAAGCGCACAAATTTAAAGGCTCCCCTTGCACAGGGGAGCCGGCATGCTATCATCTGAAGTGCAACCCACCGA
>CAVJGI010000091.1:0-8203 GCA_963649145.1 Ruminococcus bicirculans (ex Wegman et al. 2014)
TCTAAGGTCGCGGCTTCGCCGCGGATTTGATTTTTTGACTTTTTGGTTGAGGGCGTGGAACCGGGGCTTGCATGGGTTGTGTCTACTGCCCCAGTAAAACCGAACCAGCCCCCGACTTTAGGGGGAATCCAAGGGGGTCGAAGACCCTCTTGGTCGTTCAGGAAAGGGATTGTTAAGGGAAAACCCATTCGAAAGGTTTTTCCCTTAACTGCGCCTTTGCTTACTTTCCCCGCAGGGGGAAAGTAAGTCGCGTCCCGCGGACGCGAAACAAATTAAATTTTGCGCCAAAGGCGCATTCAAATTTGAAACCCCTCGCCCTTGTGGGCGAGAACCCCCCCGTTTAAAACGCCCCCGCCCCGCCGGGAGCGGCGGGGCGAGTCATCTTATTCGATCGAGATCAGATAATAATACACCGGCTGACCGCCGTTCACGACGGTGAGCTCCGCGTCGGGGAAGGCTTCAGCGAGCTCTTCGCCAAGGACCTCCGCCTCCGGCTCGGAGACGTCCTCGCCATAATAGAGGGAGATGAACTCCGGGCTGATCTCCTCCGCCGCCTCGCAGAGCTTCGCGGTGAGCGCATCGAGGCTGTCCCAGCTGCCGAGGAGCGCGCCGTCGAGCAGACCGAGGTATTCCCCGGCGCGGATGGCGTGACCGTCGAACTCGCTGTCGCGCGCGGCGTAAGTCACCTGCGCGGTGTGGACGCCCGCGATGGCGTCTTCGAACGTGGCGAGGATGGTCTCCTCGTCGGCGCTGAGGTCCAGATTCAGCAGCGCGGAGATGCCCTGCGGCACGGTCTTCGTCGGGACGACGATGACCTTTTTCTCTGTCAGCGGGGCGCACTGCTCCGCCGCCATGATGATGTTCTTGTTGTTCGGGAAGACGAACACGGTCTCCGCCGGGGTGCGGTCCACCTCGCGGAGAATGTCCTCCGTGGAGGGATTCATCGTTTGACCGCCGGTGACGATGCGGTCGCAGCCGAGCTCGCGGAAGGTCTGGGCAAGGCCCTCGCCCGCGCAGACGGCGACAAAGCCGTACTGCTTCTCCGGCGCGGCGAACTCCGGCTCCGGGGCGGGCGCGGCGGGGGCTTTGCTCCCCACCAGCTCGTCGTGCTGGGTGCGCATGTTCTCGATCTTCGCGGTCTCCAGCGTGCCGTATTTCTGGCTTTCGGTCAGCGCCTCGCCGGGGATGTTGGTATGGACATGGACCTTAAAGACCTCGTCGTCCTCGGAGATGACGAGCGAGTCGCCGATGCTGTCCAGATACGCGCGCAGGAGGTCGAGCGGCTTGTCGACGGTCTTGCGCACGATATAGACCGTGTCGTAAGCGTAGGTGATCTCGGCGGTGTCGAACTCACCGAAGTTGGCGTGGTCGAAGTCGTCCTCCTCGTCGTCCTCCGCGCCGGTGACGGCGCCGGAATAGACGCGGCCCTGAAGCGAGGCGAGGAAGGCGTCTAAAATGCAGAGATAGCCCTTGCCGCCCGCGTCCACAACGCCGGCGCGCGCGAGCACGGGGTTCTGCTCCACGGTCTTGGCGAGCGCCTCGCGACCCTCCGCGAGCGCGCAGGCGAGCACGAGCTCAAGATCCCGCTCGGTCTTGGCATAGTCCGCCGCCGCCGCGGTCGCCACGCGGGAGACTGTCAGGATGGTGCCCTCCGCGGGCTTCATGACGGCCTTATACGCCGCGTCGACGCCCTCCTGCATCGCCGCCGTGAACTCCGCGGCTGTGCAGGTCTCTTTGCCCTTCAGACTCTTGGCGAGCCCGCGGAAGAGCAGGGACAGGATAACGCCGGAATTGCCGCGCGCGCCGCGCAGCATGGCGGAAGCCGCCGCGTCCGCGACCGCGGAGACGCCCGTGCGCTCTTTCTTGCGCAGCTCCGCCGCAGCAGCGGAGACGGTCAGCGTCATATTGGTGCCGGTGTCCCCGTCCGGGACGGGGAAGACGTTTAACTCGTTGATGGACTGCTTATTGCTCTCCAGAGCCTCGTATGCGCAGAGGAGCATCTCCTTCAGCTCCGCGCCGCCGATGTGATCTCTCAAAATTGATTACCTCCCGCTTGTAAAGAAAGCGCCCATACCGGGCGAGAATAAAGGCTTTTCAGCCGATGAGCATGGAGTCGATGAAGACGTCCACGCTCTTGACGGTCACGCCCGTGGCCTGACTGACCTTGTAGCTGACCTCTTTGATGATGCTGCTGCCGATCACGGCGAGATTGACGCCCTGATCCACCGCGATGTGGAGCGTGATGGAAACGGTGCTGTCGTCGTTGAAGGCGACGGACACGCCGCGGGACATGCTCTCCCGGCGCAGCAGCTGATAAAGCCCGGTCTCCTTCGCCTTGCCGACCATGCCCTTCACGCCGAAGCAGCGCGTCGCCGCGTTGCCCGCGATGAGGATGAACACGTCGTTGGAAATGCTGACAGAGCCGCTGCGATTCACGATTTTGACCATGAAAAAACCTCCTTACGGATGTTCGTGTACACTTTCAGACATGGTATTATAATATAAAGCCGGGAAAAGCACAAGAGTTTCTTTTTAAAAAGAGGGAAGGGTCCCCCATCGGGGGACCCTTCAATTTGTCAAAAAGCCTCGCAGAGTTCGCGCCCGCAGGCGCGAATAAAGTCAAATCCATTTTTCGGCGGGGCGTGTACCTGCCGAAAAATACTCTGCGCGGAGCGAACGTGCGCCCCGGAGGGGCGTGCGCTGAGCGGAGTGAATCCTTTTCAACCGAGAGCCCAGCGAAGCGGGTCTCGGTTGAGCTCTGCTTATTCCGCCTTCTCGTAAGGCGAATCCAAATCTTTCGTGATCGTCGGGGTGCAGAGGCCGTGGTAGCAGTAGCCGTTGTCGAGGGTGCTGATGTTGTAGTCGGCGATGAAGACGATCTTCAGCTCCTTGCCGCCGGAGATGTCGGCTTCTACGGCGATGGGGTCGGTCTGCCAGTGGTAGAGCGTTTCGGACTTATAGATGCGCTCCCCGTCGAGCCAGAGCTCGAAGCTGGCGTTGGCATTTGCCGTGTCCTCGCGGCGCACGGCGAGGGAGGCGGTAAAGAGATCGTAGTTCCCGCCGAGGTCGAAGGTCAGGCTCGCGCCGTTTGCGCCGAAGATCCAGCCGTCCGTAAACTCCGTGCCGTCCAGACTCTCGAAGGTGCTGGCGCTGCGGAAGATCGTGCCGTCCTTCTCGGTATAGTCCATCTCCGCGAGGGAGACGGGCAGGTAAGCGCGCAGCTCGTCGCGCACGTCTTCAAGTTCGGGCAGCGCGCGGACCTTGATCGCCTCGTCCAGAATGGCGATGGCGTCCGGCAGGTTGTCGCGCACGTGGTCATATTTTTCGCGCGCCTCGGTCTCCTTATCCTCCGCGAAGCGCTTCTCCAGCGCCTCGATCGCAGCGGTGAGCGCGGCGTTTTCGCCGCCGAGGGCGGTGTTTTCGTCCTCCAGCAGCGCAAAGGCGTCGGCGTAATTTTCGCCGGCATAGAGCTCGTCGGCGCGCTTCACGGCGTCGCTCGCCTGCTTGTCCTCCGCGGCATCGAGATAGCCGTCCATCGCGGTCTGCATCGCCTCGGTCTCGTGGTCATAGCGCTCCATCGTCTGGCGTAGGAGCTCCGCCGCCGCCTGATAATCGGCGAGCGCGGCGAGGTTTTCCGCCTCCTCCAGCGTGCTGCGCTCCAAAAGCTCGTAGCAGGCGAGCAGCTTGCTGTCGAGCTTTTCGCTGAAGGTCTCATAGGTCTCCAGCGTGTCGCGCCCGGCTTCGAGCGCGAGCACCGCCGCGCCGTAATCGCCGGTCTGGATGGCGACGTCCGCCGAGGAGAGCACACTCTCGGCGTATTTGTCGAGACAGACCTCCGCCTGCTCCTGCGAGCTTTCATAGTCGCCGTCGGCTTCGATGACGAGCAGGAACTCCTCGCGCGCGGCGAGGTATTCGCCGTTTAAAAACAGCTTGTCCGCCGCGTCGCGGTGGTCGCGCGAGGCGGTCAGCGCGCGGAAGGAGGCGTAAACGTCTTCGAGCATATCCGCCGCGCCCTCGCCAAAGGAGCCGAGCTGGGAGAGCTCGCGCGCCGCGGTCTCGGCGTCCACCTCGTGGGCGGAAAATGCGGCGCAGATGCCCTCCGCCGCCTTGCGGATCTGGCTGTCCAGCCGCGCCGAGCGCGTTCCCGCGGCGGCGTCGGTGGTGTTCCAGTAGATCGTGAGCGCGCGGTCATAGTCGCCGGCGCGGATGGCGCGGCCGATGCGCGCGCCGGGCTGGACGAATAAGATCGCCGCCGCGATGACGAGCACGGCGAGCAGCGCCGCCGCGCCGTAGAACAGTTTCTGCTTCTGGCTGCGCGTGGCTTTGGGGCGGACGCGCTTGGGCTTTTTGCCGTCCCCCTCCTCCTTCCAGACCTCCGTCTCGGCGGTCATCCGGGTAAAGAGCGCGGCGTCCGTCTCCTGTGCGGGAACGTGGCAGTCCGGGCAGAGCTCCTCACCGTCCGGCAGCGCCTTGCCGCATTTTGCGCAGTATTTCGCCAAATCAAGTCACCCTCTCTTTTTTGCTTTGTGTGGGTAGTTTAAAGGATAAATGCATCAAACTTGCGTGTTTTTTCAGTGGAACGCGCTGTAATCAATAGAAAGGTCTGGCCCCGCGAACGTCCCGTCCAGCTTGCTCATCGCGCGGTCATACGCCTCCGTTCCCTCCTCAAGCGGCTGGGGCTGGTAGTCGTTATAGGCGTCCGCGCCGCTAAGCTTGCAGGGAATGAGCACCGTGGAATCGAGCGTGACGGTCCCGTCCGGGTCGCGGCGGAAGGTCGCCTGCGCGATGGCGGTGTCGCGGTCGCGCGGGGCAGTGTTGCCGCCGAAGCTCCAGTTGCCGAGGGAGTAGAGGATCCAGCCGCCGTTATAGCTCTCCGCGCGCTGCAAAACGTGCGGATGGCAGCCGTAAACGATGTCCGCTCCGGCGTCGATCGCGGCGCGTCCGAGCGTCTCCTGCCCCGCCGTCACCTGATAGCTGCCCTCCAGACCCCAGTGGGGCGCGAAGACGACGATGTCCGCCCCGGCTTCGCGCAGCGCGGCGATGGCGGTCGTGACCGTCTCGGTGCTGCCGAGCTCCGGGTAGAGCGCGCAGTAGATGCCGACGGTGGGACCGTCGCCGCTCCGGTAGAGATAGCTCTCGCCGTCCCCGGCGTAAGCGACGCCGACGGCGTCCAGCGCCGCGCGCGTGTCGGCTTTGCCCTGCTCCAGATAATCGTTCGCGTGGTTATTCGCGAGCGTTACGAACTCGATGCCGCCCGCGGGCAAAATCTGCGCCAGCGCGGGGTCGGACTTGAAGACGAAGGTCGCGCCGGAGCTCTGCTCCGCGGTCGTGAACACACTTTCGAGGTTCGCAATACTGAGATAATCGTCCGCGAAATACTGCGCCGTCGCCGCGAAGGGATAGGCGTAATCGTCGCCGACGACGCTCTCGAAGGCGACGGAGAGCCCCTTGTGGTGCTGGCTGCTCGCGAGCGTGCAGTCCCCGACGAAGGAGAGCGTGAAATATTCCGGCTCCGGCTCCGGCGTCGGCGTCGGGGTGGGCTCCGGCGTGGGTTCGGGCGTCGGCGTCGGGGTCGGGGTCGGCGCGGCGGTGGGTGTCGGCGTCGGCTCCGGCTCCGCTGCGGTGCGCGGGAGCAGCGCGATCGCCGCGGCTGCGGCGAGCACTAAGATCACGAGCGTGATGGCGGTAACAAGCTTTTTCATATCGCAGTCTTATTCGTTGTTCGAGTAGTTATAGCCGATGGAGAGGTCGCTGCCGCTGAATGTGCCGTTCAGCTTGCTCAGCACGCGCTGATAGCCCTCGCTGTCTTTGTCGTAAAGCACAGGCTGATAGTTGTTCCAGCCCGTCTCGCCGCTGCACGCGCAGGGGATCTCCTCCCGCTCCGTGACGGAGACCGTGCCGTCCGCGGCGCGCTCCACCGTCAGGCGGAGGATGAAGGTGTCCTTGTCGCGCGGGTTGGTGTTGCCGCCGAAGGTCCAGTTGCCCATGCTGTAATAGATATAGTGCCCGTTATATTCCTCGCTCGGCTGGAGCGTGTGGGGATGGCTGCCGTAGACGAAGTCCGCGCCCGCGTCGATGGCGAGGTGGCCCTGCGCGCGCTGGGTGTCGTTCACGCGGTAGCTGCCCTCGTCGCCCCAGTGGAGCGCCGCGATGATGAAGTCCGCCCCGGCGTCCTTCACGGCGGCGATCCCGGCGCGGATCTGCTCGTCCGTGCCGAAGGAGACGGCGTAAACGCCGATGCGCAGCCCGCGCTCGGTCTCGTAAACGGTCCACTCGTCGCGCCCGGCATAAGCGACGCCGACGGCGTCGACCGCCGCCTTCGTGTCGTCATAGCCCTGCTGCCCGTAATCGAGGACATGGTTATTCGCGAGCGTCACGAACTCCACGCTGCCCTCACTCAGCACCTGCGCATAGTCCGCGCTCGTCTTGAAGGTGAAGGTCTTGGCGCGCATATCCGTCGAGGTCGTGAGGCAGCACTCCAGATTCGCCATCGTGAAGTCGTCATCGCGGAAAATGTCGACCGTCTTAGCGAAGGGATAGGCAAAGTCGCCGCCGGTGATGGTGTCGTAGCCGTTCGCGCCGCCCTGAAAGCCGATGGCGGAGGCGAGGGTGCAGTCGCCGATGAAGTGGAGCGTGAACGTTTCCTGCTCCGGCGTCGGCGTGGGTTCGGGTGTCGGGGTCGGCTCCGGCGTCGGCTCCGGTGTTTCCTCCGGCGCCGCGGTCGGCGCGGGGGTCTGCGTGACCTCCGGCGTGGGGTCCGGCTGCGCCGCGGCGCGCTCGGCGCGGGCGCGCACGAAGCAGGCTGCGCCCAGCGCGATCACCAGCAGGAGCAAAATCAGCTTTTCCGCTGCTTTCCGTCCGTTCATTTCTTCGCGTTCTGGCTCAGGTAGGCGTTGATGAAGCCGTCGATGTCGCCGTCCATGACGTTGCCGATGTTGCCGTTTTCATAGCCGGTGCGCGTGTCCTTCGCGAGCGTGTAGGGCATGAAAACATAGCTGCGGATGGCGGAGCCGAAGTCGATCTTCATCTGCACGCCCTTGATGTCGCTGATCTTTTCGAGGTGCTCGCGCTCCTTGATCTCGGCGAGCTTGGCGCGCAGCATCTCCTTGCAGTTTTCGAGGTTCTGGAAGTGGCTGCGCTCCACCTGACTGGACACGACGATGCCGGTCGGCAGGTGGGTCAGGCGCACGGCGGAGGAGGTCTTGTTGACCTTCTGGCCGCCCGCGCCGGAGGAGCGGTAAACGTCCATCTTGATGTCATCGTCGCGCAGCTCGATCTCGCTCGTGTCCGTGATCTCCGGCATGACCTCCACGGCGGCGAAGCTCGTCTGGCGGCGGCCGGAGGCATCAAACGGGGAGATGCGCACGAGGCGGTGGACGCCGTTTTCGCTCTTTAAGAAGCCGTAAGCGTTCTCGCCCTCGATCTTGATGGTGGCGGACTTGATGCCCGCCTCGTCGCCGTCCTGCCAGTCGAGCAGGGTGTACTTGAAGCCGTGGCGCTCCGTCCAGCGGGTATACATGCGGTAGAGCATGCTCGCCCAGTCCTGCGCCTCCGTGCCGCCCGCGCCGGGGTGGAGCGTCAGGATGGCGTTGTTCGCGTCATATTCGCCGGTCAGGAGCGTCTGGAGGCGCATCGTCTCCAGCTTTTCGCTGAGCTCGTCGAAACCGGTCTTCAGCTCGTCGAGCATGCTGGCGTCGTTTTCCTCGATCGCCATCTCGCAGATGGTGTAGAGGTCCTCCCAGCTGCTCTGGAGCTTTGCGTAGCCGTCTAACTTATTTTGCAGCTGCTTCGTGCGCTGCTGGTTTTTCTGCGCCGCGGCGACGTCGTTCCAGAAGCCCTCCGCCTCCGTCGCCGCCTGAAGCTCCTCCAGCTCCCGCCGCGCGTCGTCCAGCTTCAGCGCCTCCCCCAGCTCCGCGAGCTCGGGCTTGAGGCTGTTGAGCCGTCCCTTGTATTCGTCAAATTCGATCATGGTATCTTCTCCAACTCCCGAAAAAATTTTTGAAATCAAACTATTATACAGTATTTTGCGCCGCTTGTAAAGAAAATCGCGCGGAAACGGGTGAAGTTTGCCGCGCCGCAAGGCGCTCTTCACTAAATAAGAACCCCTTGTCCAAAACGGACAAGGGGTTCTTTTTTCTGGAGCGGCCTACGAGGCTCGAACTCGCTACCTCCACCTTGGCAAGGTGGCGCTCTACCAGATGAG
>CAVJGI010000092.1:0-8197 GCA_963649145.1 Ruminococcus bicirculans (ex Wegman et al. 2014)
TTTTTGAGTGGTATCTACATTATACACTTTGGAAGGCGTATTGTCCCGCTTTTTTTCGGTGGGTTGCACTTCAGATGATAGCATGCCGGCTCCCCTGTGTAAGGGGAGCTGTCAGCCGAAGGCTGACTGAGGGACTGTCATGCCAGCTTGGATTCGCACCAAGGTCAAATAGCCGTGGTGGAGCCGGCAAGGTTGACAAGACTTTTAGCTTTCCGCAGCAGTCCCTCCGTCTGCCGCTGCGCGGCAGCCACCTCCCCTTACACAGGGGAGGCTTTAAAGAGGTGCGCCTTTGCCGCATTGATCTTCACGCAAAAAGAGACCGGATATCCGGTCTCTTTTTGCAGATATTCACCGCAGCTCCCCCACCGTGTGGAGCCGGACGCCGTGGGCGGTGAGCCATGCGGCGGTGCGGGCGGCGTCTGTCGTCGGGGTGGTGGAGAAGGTCTCGTAGACCTCCTTGCCGTCGGGGAGGATATCGCGGAGGGAGAGGTCGATGTTCGCCTGATAGACGCCGGCGTCGTAGCTCGGATCGCCGTCGAGGATCCAGACGCGGCCGAGCGTGCCGTCGGCGATGTCGGGCTCCACCGCCGTGCGGTAGAGATCCAGCAGCTCGCGGGCGGAGAACTCGAAGCTATAGTAGAAATAGGCGTTTGCAAGGTTGAACATATAGTCCCGCGGGGCGATGTCGACGCCGTCTCCTTCGCGGTAGGTCATCGGGTCTCCGCCCTCGGAGAGCGTGCTCAGGAACACGCCGGAATTCCACGCGCAGTCGAGCACATAGCCGTTCACGCGCTGGTTGCGCTCGCTCTCGCTGAGCGCGGCTGCCTCTTCGGGGGTGAAGCCATACGCCATGCAGAGGATATACTCCGCGCCGTCGGCGTAGCCCTCCGCGGCGGCGCACTCCTCGGCGCTCATGACGGCGCTGACGGAGCCCGCGATGAGGGTCTTTTCCGTGATCTCGATGTTGGTCTGCTTGCGGTCCGCGATCGCCTCCGGGCAGTTCATCAGCGCCTGCATCGCCGCGGCGTCGCTGCCGCTCGCGTCCTCCGGGTCGTAGGGCAGCGAATAGCTGCGGGTGACGCTGCCGCCGTTTTTGAGGTGGTAGTGCAAGCTGCACTGGGTCAGATTGCGGGCGTAATAGTTGAAATAGAGCGTGCCGCTGCCCTGATCCTGCTGGGGCTTATGGTCGACGATGCCCTGATGGAAGGCGCGGACGAGCTCGATGGACTCCGGCTCGATGAGCGTCACGCCCTCGCCGCTGCCGACGATGGTGACCGCCTCGATCTCGTCCGCCGCGGGGATATGGCGCTCATAGCCGAACACATCCAGCTCCGTGCAGAGCATCAGCGCCACGAGCGCGAGGCAGCAGAGCCCGAAGCCGCCCCAGTGCCGCCGGAACACGCGGAAGGACTTGCGGATGAGCATCTCCGCGGCGAACCAGCCGATGAACGCGCCGCCGAGCAGCAGCAGAACGACGAGGACAAACACCGTCATCTGATGCCGCATCTCGCCGCTGTTCCAGACGATGACGAGGATGAGGCAGGTGAAGCCGAGCGCGCAGCCGAGCGCCATGCACCAGCGGAAGATGGGCTTGAGTACCTGCACGGCGACGACGTCGCCCGCCGACTCCATGCGCCGCCGGCGCATGAGAGCCAGCGCCGCGATCCCGAAGGCGACGCCCACGACGGCATAGACCGCGAGCAGTCCGAAGCCGGAGAAGGTGTAGCCCGTGGTGATCCACTCGCCGGTCATAGCGTCCCGCACTTGGATGTCGTCGGCACTCAGGCGCGCGATCATCGCGACGACGGGGGAGAAATAGCCGCTGAGGTCGAAGCTCATGCTGGAGTCCGCGCCGTAAAGAAACAGGCTCAGCAGCGCGCGCCCCAGCTGGACGACGCCGCAGACGACGAAGTTCAGCACGCCGTAAAGCAGCGGCAGGATCACGATGCTGCCCGTGAGCTGGGCGCAGAAGCAGGCGAAGCCGTAGAAAAACACCAGCATCAGCGTCACCGCGCCGAGCCACTGACCCAGCACGCCGAGGTTCAGGCAGCCCGCCGTCGCCTCCGCCGCGAGCGCGAGCAGGAACACGACGACGTTCGCCGCCGCGAGCGGAACAAAGCCGCCGAGCGCCTCGGAGACGAAAAGTCCCTCGCGCCGGACGGGGAGGCACGCCGCGCCGTGGGCGGCGCGGGCGTTATAGAGGAAGCTCCAGACCGCCATCGCCATCAGCACGGCGAAGACCGCCGTCATCGCAATGCCGCCATAGAGCGAGGTGTTCAGCACATAGCTCTCCGCGCGGATCGGATACTCGCCGTAATAGCCGCGCGAGGACAGGATCGGCAGCGGCAGCACGAGGCACCAGATCGCGAGATAAGCGCCCCAGAGCGGCCAGAAACGGCTGACATTCTTGAAAAACAGGGTTTTGTTAAAGCAGGATATCCTTGACCGCATAATCGGCACCTCCCAGCTCGTAAATAAAGATCTCCTCCAGCGTCAGCGGCAGCGCGTCGAGGAACAGCGGCTGAAGCTCCTGAAGCTGCGCCAGCGTCTCCTGCGGGTCGCCGCGCAATATCAGCGTCCGCAGTCTGCCGTTCACCGTCTCGTGGACGAGCTGCAAGCCCTCCGGCAGCGGCCGCTCGTCCGGCAGCGCGAGCTGGACCTTCGTGATGTTCTCCTGAAGCTCGCTGAGCGAGCGCTCCAGCAGCAGCTTTCCGTGGTCTAAAATGCCCACGTGGTCGCAGACGTCCTCCAGCTCGCGCAGGTTGTGGCTGCTGACGAGCACGGTCACGCCGCGCTCCGCGGCGTCCGACATCAGCAGGCTCCAGACCTGCCGCCGCATCACGGGGTCGAGCCCGTCCACCGGCTCGTCGAGCACCAGCACCTCCGGCCGCAGGCACATCGCGAGCCAGAACGCCGCCTGCTTCTGCATGCCCTTGCTCATCCGGCGGATGGGCATTTTTTCGTTCAGCCCGAAGACCTCGCGGAGCTTTTCGTAGCGCTCCATATCAAAGGTCGGGTAAATGCCGCGGTAATAGTGCATCATATCGCGCACGCTCGACTGGACGAAATAGAAGATATCGTCCGGGATATACGCCATGCGCGACTTGACCGTCGGGTTTTCATAGACGGGCGCGCCGTCGATGAACACGCCGCCGCTGTCCGGGCGGAAAATGCCCATAATGTGGCGGATGACGGTGCTCTTGCCGCTGCCGTTCGGTCCGACGAGCCCGTAAACGGAGCCGGTCGGCACGGTCATCGTGAGCCCGTCCAGCGCCGTGAAGCCGTCAAAGCGCTTCGTCAGGTTTTTTACTTCGATCATGCTCTCTCTCCTCCTTCTGCTTTCACCGCCGCGGCGATGTCCGCCTCGCTCGCGCCCAAAAAGCGCAGCTCCCGCGCCGTCTCCGCCAGAACGCCCAGCAGCTCGCGCCGCCGCTCCGCGTCCACCTCGCTGTGTGCCCCGGCAAAGTTGCCCTTGCCCGCCACGGAGTAAATGTAGCCGCTCTGCTCCAGCTCGCGGTAAGCGCGCTGGATGGTGTTCGGGTTGATGGCGAGCTGCTGCGCCAGCTCGCGCACGCTCGGCAGCTTCTCGTCCGGCGCAAACACGCCGGAGATGATCATTTTCCGCAGCTCATCCTTGATCTGCTCATAGATCGGCCGCGGATCCCGGTAATTGACCGCAAACACGCATCGTTCACCTCGCTCAAGTGTTGCAGCTGTATTAGCTGTGTTAATACAGTTATACAGCATGCGGGGGCGTTTGTCAAGAGGGATGTTGGGGATTTTTATCAATGCGCCGTAGGCGCACCGCTTTAAAGGCTCCCGAAGTGCAAGGGGAGCTGGCGCGCGAAGCGCGCCTGAGGGGTTGTTACCGAGCTTGCGCAAACGACGAGCTTGGATATTCCGGAAGCTTACAACCCTCCAGTCAGCGCTTCGCGCTGACAGCCTCCCTTACACAGGGAGGCCTTTAAAACCGCAGCGCGCGGAAGTTCTTTGGCACGCCAAAAAACGGGCGACACTTCCGTGCCGCCCGTTTTTGTAATAGTATCACCGCGCCCGGCTTCAGCCGAAGGTGATGGTGATCTTTTCCGTGTCCGCGATGGTGTTCCAGCTGTCCGAGTCGAAAATGTGGAAGGAGAGCTCGACGTCCTCGATGTTCTCGATCTCGTTCTCCTCCAGATCGGAGGACATAAAGGTGATGCCGTCGATCACGCGCTTTCCGGGCGTCACGTCCGTGGAGCAGATCGAGTCGACCATAAAGCCGTTCACGGAGGTGTCGCGCGTCTGGACCGTAACGGCGCGGTCGCTGCTGTTCTCGATATAAACGATGACGCTGGGGCCGAAGAAGGAATCGTCCTCCGAGAGCCCCTTGACGACGATCTTCACGCCGCTGCCCTCGTAGGCGAGATCGCCGCTGTCGTCATAGCTGTAAGCATAGCCGTCCGCCGCAGAGGTCTTCAGCGAAATGAGGGGCGTATCCAGATAGGTGTCCCAGCCGTCGGACTCGTAGATATGGAAGGAAAACTCCATGTCGGCGATCGTCTCGATCCCGCAGAGCTCCAGATCGGAGCTCATAAAGGTCATCGTGTCGTTCGCTTTTTTCCCGTTGGCGACGTCAACGCTCATCAGTGTGTCCACCATGTAGCCGTTCACGGAGGTATCGCGGCTCTGGACGATGAGGTCCTTGCCGGAGTTGTTTTCGATCAGGAGCTTCAGCTCCGGTCCGAAAAGCGAATCGGTGTTCAGGCTCTTGGCAGTGATCTTCACGCCCGCCTCATCCAGCAGGACCGTCTCCTCGATGGTCGCCTCCGCGCTCTCCGGCGTCGGATCCGGCGTCGGGTCCACCGCGGGCTTTTCGGTCGGCTCCGCGTCGGTCCTCACGGCGTTATAAGACCCGCTCGGCGCAACGGTCGACGGGCTCTTCACCTCGCCGGATTGTGTCCCGCCGCAGGCAGCAAGAGACGCAGCGAGCAGCGCGGCAAGAAGAATTGACAGGATCTTTTTCATTCTCGATCTCCCTCTTTTTTCTTGATCTTGTGCATAAAGCACTACGTTGATTGTAGCACTCGGACAATCCTTCGTCAAGCAAAATGTGCAATTTATCGAAAACGCACAAAATCGCGCCGCCGCTTTCGGCAGTGGGAAAATTAACGGACAGCGTAAGCTAAAGGCTCCCGAAGCGCAAGGGCGTCCCCGGCGCAAAGCGCCCTTGGCTCCCCCCTCTGGGGGAGCTGGCAGCGCGAAGCGCTGACTGAGAGGGTTGTAAGCTTACGAAATTTCCAAGCTCGGCGGTTTCGGAGGCTCGCAGCCCTCTCAGTCAGCTTCGCTGACAGCTCTCCCAGAGGGAGAGCCAAGGGACCCCGCTGACCACTGACCACCAAAAAACCAGCCCCCGCACGGGGGCTGGTTTTTATCTGACCGCCTCGCTCCTCCACCGCCCGCCCTTTGGCACCGGCTCTACTGCGGCGGCGGTGAGCTCTCGGAGGGCGGCGGTGAAATTGGGGACGGCGGGGGCGGGGAGCAGGAGCGTTAGGGTGACGAGCGCGCCGTAGTCGGCGGATTCCTCCGCCGCGCCGCTCGTCTCCGCCAGACGGCGGACGCGGTCGAGCAGCGGGTAAGGCACGGCGAGCTCCAGCGCCTCCCAGCGCGCCAAGCGCGCGAGCCCCGCCGCGTCCAGCGCGAGCTTCGCCGCGCCGGAATAAGCGCGCACGAGCCCGCCCGCACCGAGCAGGATGCCGCCGAAATAGCGCGTGACGACGCAGCAGAAGTCCGTCACGCCGCCGGCGCGGAAGACGTTTAAGATCGGCTGACCCGCGGTGCCCTGCGGCTCGCCGTCGTCCCCGTAGCGCATCGCGCCGGAGCGCAGGGCGTAAGCGAAGCAGTTATGCCGCGCGTCGTAGTGCTGCTTTTTCATCCTTTCGATGCAGGCAAGCGCCTCGGCCTCCGTCTCCACGTGCCAGACGCGCGCGAGAAAGCGCGAGCGCTTTTCCGTCAGCTCCGCCTCACCGAAACCGGCGGGCACCAGAAAATCGCTCATGCCTCCCCCTCCGCATATTCGCGCAGCCTTGCCCAGAGCTCCGGCTTCACGATCGCCTCGACGCGCGTGCCGGTCTCCGTGTAATCCACGGAGAGCACCGCGGCTTCGTCGTGGAGCGTCTGGACGAGCGCGCCTTTTGCAAAGGGGATGCAGAACACGGCGCGGCGCTTGCCGCGGCCGAGGGCGGCGCTGATCTTTTCGAGCAGCTCCGCCGTGCCCTCGCCCGTGCGGGCGGAGATGCACACGGCGTCCGCCTCCCGCGGCAGCACGCCGGGGCAGAGGTCGCACTTATTATAAACGCGGATGCAGGGCGTGCCCTCCGCGCCGAGCTGGGCAATGAGGTCGTCCACGATGGCGGCCTGACTCTCCCACTCGTCGGAGCTCATGTCGATCACATGGAGCAGCACGTCGGCGAAGGCGAGCTCCTCCAGCGTCGCCTTGAACGCCTCGACGAGATGGGTCGGCAGCTTGCGGATAAAGCCGACGGTGTCCGAGAGCAGGACCTCCTGCACCTCGTCGACCATCAACCGGCGGGTCGTGGTGTCCAGCGTGTCGAAAAGGCGGTCATTCGCGGGGATGTCGCTGCCCGTGAGACGGTTTAAGAGCGTGCTCTTTCCGGCGTTCGTATAGCCCACGAGCGCCACGACGGGCACGCCGTTTTTCTCGCGGCGGCGGCGCTGGGTCGCGCGGTTTTTGCGCACCTCGGCGAGCTCCTCCTCGAGCTTTTGGATCTTGCGGCGGATGTGGCGGCGGTCGCTTTCGAGCTGGGTCTCGCCGGGACCGCGGGTGCCGATCGCGCCCTCCTGCCGTTCGAGGTGGGTCCACATACCGAGCAGACGCGGCAGCAGATATTTATACTGCGCGAGCTCCACCTGAAGCTGGCCCTCGCGCGTGCGGGCGCGCTGGGCGAAGATGTCCAGAATGAGCCCGCTGCGGTCCATGACCTTCACGCCGAGATCCTCGCTCAGCACGCGCATCTGAGAAGGCGACAGCTCGTTATCGAACACGACGAGGTCGCAGTCGTTATTCTGCACGATCTCCCCCAGCTCGGCGACCTTGCCCTCGCCGATAAAGCTGCGGGGGTCCGGCGTGGCGCGGTTCTGCATCAGCTCTGCGACGGCGACGCCGCCGGCGGTCTCCACCAGCGCGCGCAGCTCCGCCATGCTGACCTCCGTGGAGCTCTCGCCGGGCGCGAAGCAGTCCGCCGCGAGCCCGCAGAGCGCGGCGTGCTCGATCTTTTTTGCGTTTTGTTCTATCATATTTTATTAGTCTCCGATAAACGTTTTGCAGAACATCCGGCAGCAGCAGCGCCCGCAGTCTGGCTTCCGTGCGGTGCAGACGGCGCGGCCATGGAGCACGAGCCGGTGGCAGAAGTCGTTCGTCTCCGCCGGGGGCAGCGCCGCGCGCAGCTGTCGCTCGATCTTCTCCGGCTCTTTGAGCCCGTCGACAAGGCCGAGGCGGTTGCTGAGGCGGATGCAGTGGGTGTCCACGACGACCGCGCCGGGGCGGTCGAAAATGTCGCCTAAAATGAGGTTCGCGGTCTTGCGCCCGACGCCGGGGAGCGTCAGCAGCTCCTCCATCGTGCCCGGCACGCTGCCGCCGAAGCGGGTGCAGAGCATCCGCGCGCAGAGCACGATGTCGCGCGCCTTGGCGCGGAAAAAGCCGCAGGAGCGGACATAAGGCTCCACGTCCTCCGGCTCCGCGGCGGCGAACGATTCCAGCGTCGGGAAGCGCGCGATGAGCGCCGGCATCACGCGGTTCACGCGCTCATCCGTACACTGCGCGGCGAGCCGCACGGCGAAGAGCAGCTCATAGTCTTTTTCATACTCCAGACTGCAAGCCGCGTCCGGATATTCCGCCGCGAGCGAGTCCAAGATCCCGCGGAGCTGTTCGGGGCTGCGCATAGGGCGCGCGCCTCCTTTCGTTTTGGGGGATTTTTGTGGGAAAGCCGCTTGCCCGCACGCGCTCTTGGCTCCCCCTCTGGGGGAGCTGGCGCAGGAACCCCTCCACCGCTTCGCGGTCCCCCTCCCCTTTCAGGGGAGGCAAGGGCTGGTACGGTTCTTCTCGGCGGCAGCAGGATTCGACGCACGAACTCTTGGCTCCCCTGAAAGGGGAGCTGGCGCGCGAAGCACGACTGAGACCAACTATGCAAAGTCAAGCGGC
>CAVJGI010000093.1:0-8117 GCA_963649145.1 Ruminococcus bicirculans (ex Wegman et al. 2014)
ACCTTCCCATTCTAACAGCTTAGGCAACGAGATGTCTCGGCTCGTTGCTGGCTGCAACTTTTCCGAGGCAAATATATTGTAACAGGAGGGACCCTTTCGATTGGGTCCCTCCTTAACTGTGCCTTTGCCTTCTTTCCCCACAGGGGGAAAGAAGGTCGCGTCCCGCGGACGCGAAACATATTGAATTTAGCGCCCGCAGGCGCATTCAATTTTTTGACATCTTTTTTCATTTCCCCTGTAACCCCGCCCCCAAAAACATCGCTTACCCAAGTAGAACCGCAAAAAAAGAAAGGAGCCACCGCAGTATGGACGACGGACAGATCATAGACCTTTTCCTCCGCCGCGATGAGGCGGCGATCGAACAGAGCGCGGCGAAATACGGCGCGCGGCTGCGGGCGCTGGCATTCGGCATTGCGGGCGACCGCGGGACCGCCGAGGAGTGCGAAAACGACGCCTACTGGTCGGCGTGGAACGCCATCCCGCCGCACGAGCCGCGCAGCTATCTCTACGCCTTCCTCGCCCGCATCACGCGCCACCTCGCGCTCGACCGCTGCCGCGCCGACGCCCGCTTAAAGCGCAGCGCGCAGCTTTGCGAGCTCAGTGCGGAGCTCGAGCAGTGCATCCCCGCGCCGGACGACACGCCCTGCCGCGCCGGGGAGCGCGAGCTTGCGGAGACGCTGAACGCCTTTCTCGCCGCGCTCGGCGAGGAAAAGCGCCGCATTTTCGTCCGGCGCTACTGGTACTGCGACTCCGTTGCGGACATTGCAAAGCGCCTTGCGGTCTCGGAAAGCAAGGTCAAAACCACGCTCCACCGCTGCCGCGCGCGGCTACGGATGGTACTCGAACAGGAGGGCTATGAACTATGAGAGGAAGCGAACTTTTGGACAAAATGGCGCTCATCGACCCCGCCTATCTCGCGGAGGCGGAGCGCGCGCCGCTGCGCCGCAGGAAGCCGTGGCTCCGCCGGACGGCGGCTGCGGCGGCGTGCCTCTGCGCCGCGGCGGGCGCGCTGCTGCTTGCGAGACCAAGACTGGAAAAAATCGAGATCCCACCGCTTGAAAGCGGCGGAATGGGCTATGAGAGCTATCTCTATTATGACGCCGCGGAGCTGGAAAACGGCAATCCGTGGACGGCAGACAGCGCCCCGTCCGCCCTGCCCGTTTACCGGAATCTCGCCTATCACCCCCGCGGCTGGCCGACCGGTCTCGACGAAACGGAGATGCGCGCGTTGCTGGACGAGGCTGCGGCGGCGCTCGGTCTGGAGCTCGGCGAGGTCAAGAGCGTTTCCGCCGGGATAGGCGGCGGAGACCTGCCGGAGACGGGCATCGCCGGACTCCGCGCCGCGGCGGGCGGCGGCGAGCTCCGTGTCGACACCGACGGCGACTTGCTCTATGTGCTGCCCGACGGCGGCGACCCCGTTCCCGAAGACTGCGCCGACGACGCGGCGATCGCCGAATACTTTGCCGCGCGCTACGGCGCATTCCTCGGCTTCACCTTGCCCCGCGCCGCCATCTGGACGGATCACCACTACGATGGCGAACCGTGTGTCCATTACGAGGTCTACGACGCCGCAGGAAGTGCGGCGGACCAGATCGTGAGCTACAATCTCCGCAGCGCCGGGCTTGATATCGTGGACGGCGCGCTCCGGGCGATCGGGCTGGACGGCTGCTTGCACACGGCGGAATTGATCGGCAATTACCCGATCATCAGCGTCGAGGAGGCGGCGGCGCGCCTCGACGCGGGGGACTACCAGACGGATTATTACTTGGACACCGGCCTTCACAGCGCGGATGCCGCCGTCCGGGTCGAGCTCGTCTACCGCAGCGGACACACCGATGCCCTGCTCGTCCCCTTTTACCGCTTCTATCTCCCCGTCGCCAGCCAAAACCCCAACCAAGCCCCCGACCTCAAGACCTGCATCGCCTGCTACGTCCCCGCCGTCCGCAGTGAGTATATCAAATGACAAAGCGCCCCGGTCTATACTTGGACCGGGGCGCTTCGCGCCTAGGGGATGGGATCAGTGAATCCACACGCAGCCCGCGGTCCCTCACTCCCCGCAGCTCTTCTGCCACCGCCACGCATCGCGGCACATATCCTCCAGCGTCCGCTCGGTCCTCCAGCCGAGGACGCGGAGCGCCTTGCCCGCATCGGCGTAAAACTCCGGGAGATCCCCGTCGCGGCGGGGGACGATCTCGTAGGGCAGCGTCAGCCCGTTCGCGCGCTCGAAGGCGCGGACGACCTCCAGCACGCTGCTGCCATGGCCGCTGCCGAGGTTGAAGATCTCCGTGCCGCTGTGGGTCTCGGCATAGTCGAGCGCGGCGAGATGGCCCTTTGCGAGGTCCACAACGTGGATATAGTCGCGCACGCCGGTGCCGTCGCGCGTCGGGTAATCGCCGCCGTAAATACTGAGGTGATCGCGCACACCGGCGGCGACCTGCGTGATATAGGGCATCAGATTGTTGGGGATTCCGTTCGGCTTTTCGCCGATGAGCCCGCTCTCGTGGGCGCCGATGGGGTTGAAGTAGCGCAGCAGCACGACGCTCATATCCCCGTCCGCTGCGGCAGCGTCCGTCAGGATGCGCTCGACCATCCACTTGGTCCAGCCGTAGGGATTCGTGCAGTCGCCGGTCGGCATGGTCTCCACGTAAGGGATCGGATTCCGCGCACCGTAGACCGTGGCGGATGAGCTGAAGATAAAGCGGCGGCAGCCGTGGTCGCGCATGACCTCCAGCAGCGTCAGCGCGCCGTCGAGGTTGCAGCGGTAATACTCCAGCGGCTTCTTCACACTCTCCCCCACCGCCTTCTTTCCGGCGAAGTGCATGACGGCGCTGATATCGTCCTCCGCAAAAATACGCTCCACCGCGGCGCGGTCGGTCACGTCCGCGGGGATGAGCTCCACCATTTTGCCCGTGATGCGCGAGATGCGCTCGGCAACGTCGGGCGAGCTGTTGCTGAAATCGTCCGCCAGCACGACCTCGCGCCCGGCGTTCAGAAGCTCGACGGCGGCGTGGGAGCCGATATAGCCCGTGCCGCCGGTGAGTAGAATTTTTCCCATCTTGAAGATTCTCCTTATTTCCGCGCGTTCCGTTCGAGAAACACGCCGTTTTCATAGCCTTGGATGCGCCGGTCCGTCTCCGCGCGCTCCAAGCGATACTGCGCCCACGCGCAGTACTGCGCGCTCTGCTCCACGCCGACAAAATGCCGCCCCAGCTTCTTCGCCGCAACAGCGGTGCTGCCGCTGCCGAGGAAGGGGTCCAAGACCGTGTCCCGCGCGTCGGAGCTCGCCAGAATGAGCCGCGCGAGCAGCTTTTCCGGCTTCTGGGTCGGGTGGGCGGTGTTTTCCGGCATGGACCAGTACGGCACCGTAATGTCGTACCAGAAATTGCCCGGACAGGTCAGGCGGAAGTTGCCCTCCGGCGTCGCCTCCCAGTCCCGCGGCGCACCGTCCCTGCGGTAAGGCGCGATGACCCGCTTGCGGAGCTTCACGGCGTCCAGATTGAAGGTGTAGCCCTCCCCCGCCGTCGCGAACCAGATGTCCTCCGCGGTGTTTTTCCAGTTGCGCGCCGCGCCGCGGCCCTTTTCGCGCTGCCACGTGATGCGGCTGCGGACGGTGAAGAGCTCGCCGAGCGCCGCGCCGACCGCGCCGGAGCAGCGCCAGTCGCAGCAGACGTAAATGCTGCCGCCGGGACGCAGCAGCGGGCGGACGAGCGCGAGCCAGCGGCGCGTATAGTCCAGATAGTCCGCCTCCGCCATGCGGCGGAAGGGCGCGCCGTCGAAGTCATAATCGAGGTTATAGGGCGGGTCCGCGACGATGAGATCGGCAAGTCCCGCCGGCAGGCAGGGCAGCACGGTGAAGCTGTCGCCGCAGATCACACGGTCGCGCACCGCGTCGGCGCCCACCGGCTCCGTCACGGCGATGCATCGCGCGAGATAGTCCGCGCCCTCGGCGGCGGAAAAGTCTATGGTCTTGTTGCGCGGCGATCTCGCCATCGGCGGCGTCCCTCCCTTCGGGCATCGTTGCTTTTCAGTTTACCACATTCCCGCGGGAATGTAAACTTGCGCGCGGGCAGTTTTTATGATAAAATAGGGTGTTATCTGCAAAGGAGAACCCCCATGAATTTTGATAATATGCTCCGCTACTGCGCGCTTCTGGAGCAGCATAACGACCGCGCGTGGTTTCATGAAAAGGAAAACTATAAGCTCTATACCGCCGCGAAGAGCGATTTCACGGAGCTCGTGGAGCTGCTGAAGTTCCGCATCGCCTCCGTCGCGTCGCCCGACCTCGCGGAGGGGCTCATTTTCGCGGACGCGAAGGGGCTGCTCTACCGCATCCCGCGCGATATGCGCGTCCACAAA
The DNA here is from genome assembly GCA_963649145.1 of Ruminococcus bicirculans (ex Wegman et al. 2014). Lineage (GTDB taxonomy): Bacteria > Bacillota > Clostridia > Oscillospirales > Oscillospiraceae > SVKR01. The sequence goes on from CAVJGI010000093.1 coordinate 4,357, forward strand.
AACCAGCCGCCCTATAATCCGAGCTGGCGCGCGGACCTCTCCGCCGGGCGGCACACGGAGATCCCCATCGGCTACTATCTGCGCATCCAGCCCGGCGGACGCAGCCATCTCGGTACCGGCGCATGGTGCTGGGAGGCGGAGCAGCTTTTTCAGGTGCGCAGCCGCATTTCCCTGCACTTTGCCGAGTTTCTGGACGCGCTGGACGCGAGCGGCTGCGCACTCTGGGGCGACAAGCTGAAAAAGGTACCCGCGGACTTCGACCCGCTGGACCCCGCGGCGGAATTTCTGAAGTATAAGAGTTGGCTCACAAGCCGCGATTTTGCCGACGCGGAGCTGACGGATTTTGAAGCCTTCGGCGACCTCGCCGCGGAGACGGCGGAGCGCATGGAGCCGCTGCGCCGGTTCTTCAACGACGCCCTCGCGGGGCCGCGCCGCGACCCGCTGCGCGCTGACGACTGGGACGCGAGATGAACTACACCTACATGCTCCGCTGCGCGGACGGCACGCTCTATACCGGCTGGACGAACGACCTCGAAGCCCGCGTGCGCACCCACCAGTCCGGCCGCGGCGGAAAATACACCCGCAGCCGCCTGCCCGTCGAGCTCGTCTGGTTCGAGGAGCACGCGGACAAGGCGGAGGCGATGCGCCGCGAGTGGGCGGTGAAGCAGCTGACGCGGGCGCAGAAGCTCGCGCTCATCGCGGAAAGGAGTCTCGAATGAAGATCGCACTGGGCTATATTCTGACCTTCGGCTGGGTCTTTCTCGTCCTCGGACTGACGCTCGTCCTGAAGCGGAAGACCGGCGCGGACGACGAGCTGACGCGCAAGATCGTCCACGTCGGCGTCGCCTTTGCGTGGGTGCCGATGTATTTCTGCTTCGGCGCGAGCTGGCACCTCGTCGTGCCGCCCGCGGTGTTCATCGTGCTGAACACCGTGTCGTATCAGAAAAACCTGTTCGCCGCGATGGAGCGCACGGACGCGAGCAAAAAAAGCCTCGGCACGGTGTATTATGCCGTCAGCATGACGGTCATGGCGGCGTGGTGTCTGCTGATGCCGGAGTGCCTCGTGCCTTACGGGATGGGGCTGTTCTGCATGGCGCTCGGCGACGGGCTCGCGCCCATCTTCGGCTCGATTGAAAAGTGCAACGTGCGTCTGCCCGGCGGGCGGAGCCTTTACGGGAGCCTCGGCGTGTTCGTCGTCTGCCTCGGCGTCGCCGCCGCGATGAGCGGGCTGTTCGGGCTGCAATTTCCCTTCTGGAAATGCCTCACAATCGCTGCCGCGGCGACGGTGCTGGAGTTTGTCGGGTTCAAGGGGCTCGACAATCTGACGCTGCCGCTCGGCGTGTTTCTGCTGACCTTTTATTTTATGCTCTGAGGGGTAATCACTTTATGGACCTGCTCTGGAAAGCGCTGCTCGCCCTCGCACTCGCCGCGGCGCTCGCGGGCTTTGCCGCGTGGAAGCGGGCGCTGACGCCGGGAGGACTCGCCCTCGCGGGCGTGCTCGCGCTCTGCATCGGCTTCTGCGGCGGTGTCAGCGCCTTCGTCGTTTTAGCGGCGACGTTTCTCTGCACGGTCGCGGCGGGAAAAATTTCCGGCGCCGTCGGCGCGGAGATCGGGCTGCGGCTGCACGAAAAAACCGGCGCGCGCGACGCGGTGCAGATCGTCTGCAATGTGCTTGTCGGCGCGCTCTCCCTCGCGCTTGCGGCGCTGACGGGACGCGAGGTGTTCGTCTGGTGCTACGGCGGCGCGATGGCGTCCTCGCTCGCCGATTCCATGGCGAGCGAGCTCGGCGTTCTGAGCCGCACGCCCCCGCGCGATATCCTGACGCGGCGGCGCGTGACACCCGGTCTCTCCGGCGGCGTCACGGCGCTGGGGCTCGGTGCGAGCGCCCTCGGCGCGGCGATCATCGGCGGGCTTTACGGCGCGCTGCGCGCCTCGCCGCCCCTCGCCCTCACCTGCACGGCGGCAGGCTTCCTCGCCGCCCTTGCCGACAGCGTTCTCGGCTCCTGCGCGCAGGTAAAATACCGCTGCCCTGCCTGCGGCGCGCTGACCGAAAAGCCGGCCCACTGCGGCGAGCCCGGCAAGCCGGAGCGCGGCGCGCGCTGGATGACGAACGACGCCGTGAACTTTCTCGGAAATCTCACCGGCGCGGCGGTCGCCGCAGCGGGGTATGCGCTGTGGCGGGCGGTTTTTTAATTTTCGCGTTTCAAGGGCACGGGGATAAAAAGTGAATGCGCCCGCAGGCGCAGATTAAATAAGTTTCGCGCCCCGCCCCCCTACTATACAGTCTCTCCGCCGGAATTGCAGGCGGCAGATGATGTGAAGGGGGAGTATGCATCCTCGCCGTCATCCGGAAAAAGCCCGGAGCCTAAGTGCTCCGGGCTTTTTTTCTGAATCTGCGCTTACTGCGCCGCTTCCAGCAGCTTTGCGGTAATGCGAGACATGGCCTCCGTGTAATAGAGCATCTCCGCGTCGCTCATGTCCTCCTCGGACAGCTCGTCGAGCGCCGTCATCGCCTCGCTGTAGCGTGAGAGCATCGTAAAATACTTGGAGAGCTGGTCAAGGGACGCAGAGGAGCTGTCATAGCTCTTCATAAACGCGGCGTATTCATCAAAGAACGCCTCATAGCTGTCCATCGCCTCCTTGAACTCGGCACGGACGCCCGCGGCGGGCTGTGCGGACGGCTCCGGCGTCTCCTCGATCACCACCGGCTCCTCCGTCGGCGCGGCTGTCTCCGCGGCGCCCTCCGCTTTCCAATCCTCGTCCGGCGCTTCCAGCTCGACCGTAACGATCTGGAACCCGGTATATTCCACCCGCAGCTCGCAGCCGTCGCTGTTGAAGGCATGATAGTAGTCGTCGTAAGACTCATAGTCCACCGTAAAACCCGCCTCGGCGCACTGATCGACATAGGCGCGGAAGGCGTCGCGGTCCATATTCGCCGCGTACAGGAAGAAACGGTCGGCTCTGTCCGTGCTGAGCTTGCCCACGTCCGTCGGCACGGCGGGGATCAACGCCGCCAGCTCGCTCCGCGGCCATTGCAGCTCGCCCATCTCCATCGGGGCATCAAAGTCGAGGTTCATCTCTCCATCGGAAAAAATGTAGGTGTAAATCATATACCCCTCCGGGTTAAACGCTTTAAAAGTTGTCCCCGTTTTTTCCTCATCAATCGTAAAACCATACTCCCGACACTTCTCAACATACCCGCTCCATTGTAGCTGAGTATAACCGATATCGAAGATAAGCAAGGTTGAATCGTTACTCACACTCACATCACCGATATTTGTATCCAACGGCGGCAACTTTGCGGCAAGCGGCAGTTCCTCCCAAACGAAAGTTTCCGGTTCTTTTGTTTCTTCCTGTTTTTTCGCCCCGCAGCCGGCAAGCCCAACGGCGAGCGCGAGGAGCAGGAGCAGTGCAATCAGTTTCTTTTTCATCTCTTTTTCCCCTTTCAAAATAAAAAAAGTACGCGGCAAAAGCCGCGTACCGAAAAATGCACAGCTCTTGCCGCGACGCAAGTTCATTGACACACAGAAATGGTATGCAAGAACAGAGTGTGCATTTTTGCCGAAAGGAAAAAATGCGCACCATTCCTGTGGTCTGAATATTCACTTGCGTCGCAGGGCTATTATAACAGGGCAGCGACGAAAAATCAATCATAAAATCGCCTGCTCGAAAATAAAGCGCCCGAAACCGACGGTTTCGGGCGCTTCAGCTTGTCAAAGAACTTCCAAACCGCCCCGGTTTCTGGTATAATGGAAGAAACG
>CAVJGI010000094.1:0-7975 GCA_963649145.1 Ruminococcus bicirculans (ex Wegman et al. 2014)
GAAAAATGCTCCCCCGAAAGGGGAGCTGTCAGCGCTCCGCGCTGACTGAGGGGTGTCACGAGTTAGCTGAAGCTCCCGGCGGCTCACCCACAGTTAAAACGCTGATGCTTGGACTACAGGGGGGTTCCAAGGGGGTCGTCAGACCCCCTTGGTCGTTTAGGAAAAGAGGGTGTCGGGAGGAAAACCCAATCGAAAGGGTTTTCCTTCTGACTGTGCCTTTGCCTTCTTTCCCCACAAGGGGAAAGAAGGTCGCGTCCCGCGGACGCGAAACAAATTCAATCCTCGCGCCGCGCACGGCGCGAAACCTATTCTATCCCCTCGCCCTTGCGGGCGAGAAAATCCCCCTCAAAAACCTCGTTTCACGCCAGTGCGACGGTCAGATGAAAGGCACTTCCCCTGCCGGGGGCACTCTCTGCCCAGAGACGCTCACCGAGGGCGGCGGCGAGCTCGCTTGCGATGGCGAGACCGAGACCGCTGCCGTTTTCGTTGCCCTCCTGCGCACCCATGTAAAAGCGGTCGAAGATGTGCGGCAGATCCGCCGCGGTGATGCCGATGCCGTTGTCGCGCAGGGTGAGCACGGCTTTTTTCCGGCGGACAACAGCCTCAAGGCACACCGCGCCGCCTTCGGGGACAAACTTCAGCGCATTGTCCATCAGAACGCCGAGGATCTGGGACACGCACGCCGCGTCCGTGTGCAGCGTCGGCAGCGACGCCGCCTCCGGCGCGACCGTGAGCTCCACGCCGGCGCAGTCGAAGAGCAGGGCGTATTTCTCCAGCACCGGGTCGAGCAGCTCCTCGGCTGTGACGGCGGCGGGATGGAAGACGGCGGCGCGGCTCTGGAGCCGGGAGAGGGCGAGAATATCGCGGATCATGTGGTCCTGCCGGTTGGCTTCCTTCAGTATCATGCCGCAGTAGAGCTTCTGCACGTTCCGGTCCGGCTCCACGCCCTCGCAGAGCGTCTCCGCGAGCGCCTTGATGGACGCGACGGGCGTCTTGAGCGCGTGGGTGACGTTTGCAACATAGCTGCGGCGCGTCGCCTCCAAGCGCGCTTTCTTGCGGCTGATGCTGAAATAGAGATAAACGCTCAGCCAGTAAAAGAGCGTGAAGCAGCAGGCAAAGCCGATGATGGAGCCGGGGAGGTCGTATTGGATGACGGAGAAAAACGCCGCGCCGCCCGTGCGCACCGGCGCGCCGGTCACGATGGCGACGACGCGGCGGCCCTGCACGTCCAGCAGGCGCAGCCGCACGAGCGTTTCCCGTTCCCCGGAGAGCAGCACCGGCAGCCAGCGGGCGACGTCCACGGGCGGCAGCTCCGGGTTGCTCGTCGGCGGGACATAGCGCGTGAGCGCGCCTTCGGCGTCGTAGAGCTGGACATAGCGGCTCGGCCCGATGACGGCGGCGATGCGCTCGTCCTTCCCCTCCGCCGCCTCGTCCGCGATGGCGGCGGTCTGGGTGCGGAGATAGTCGAGCTTGCTGCGCAGCGGGAAATAGCCGACGGCGAAGGCACCCGCGAGCAGCCCCGCCAGAAACGCCGCCGCGAGCAGCGCAGCGCGCAGTCCGGGACGCTGCGAAAGGCGCTTCATGGCTGCGACTCCAGCACATAGCCGACGCCGTAGACCGAACGGATGGCGTAATGCACGCCCTCCGCCATGATCTTCTGGCGGATGCGCTTGATGAGCGCGTCCACGACGCGCGTGTCGCCGAAATAGTCGTAGCCCCACGCAACGTTCAGCAGGTGCTCGCGCGTCAGCACCTCACCGGCGTGGGCGACCATGGAGGCGAGAACCTCCAGCTCCTTGTGGGTCAGATCGACCTCCCGCCCGCGGATATACGCCTTGAACGATTCCGGCACGACGGTGAGCTCTGCGAGCGTGAGTCTGCGGGGCTCCGCCGGGGTGCGGAGCCGCCGGAGCATCTTCTTGATGCGCACCGTCACCTCCCGCGGGGAGAAGGGCTTCACGACATAATCGTCCGCGCCGAGCTCCAGTCCGAGCACGCGGTCCATCTCCTCGTCGCGCGCGGAGAGCATCAGGATCGGCGCGTCGCTCGTGCGGCGGATCTCCCGGCAGACGTCCAGCCCGTCCATGCCGGGGAGCATGATGTCCAGCACGACAAGGTCGATCCCGCCGCGGCGGAACAGGTCGAGCGCCTCCTCGCCCGTGTGCGCCGCGCGCACGGCGATGCCCTCGGCGGTGAGAAAGCTGCCGAGGCTGCTGTGGATGGCGGGGTTGTCGTCGCAGATGAGCACGGTGCAGGTCTCCATCGCGCGCCTCCTTCGTCTTTTTTCTGTCACTGATTTTACCACGCATGCCGCGCGCTTGGCAAGGGGCACGCGGAAAATCGGAATCGTTTCACGCTTCTGTCTCAATTCTGCCCCAATTTCCCGGAGAACGCCTGATATACTGGAAATTGACCGGGAAATCAGCTGCGGCAACGCGGAAAACTGGTGAAATAAGACAAAAAAGAAGGAGAAAACGAAATGAAACTTGCAAGACGGACGACAGCGCTTATGCTCGCGCTGCTGCTCGTGCTGAGCTTCGGCGCGTTCGCGGCGGAGGAAGCGGACGGTCTCGCCGGGCTTCCGGCGGGGACCTATACCTATGTGGACGAGCTGACCGCGGACGGGCAGCTCCGCTTCGACTGGACGGAAAAAACGCTCGCGTGGCGCGCGGACGGCAAAAGCGGTACGATCGCGCTCCGCGGCGACGCGCTGACGTTTTTCCAGAGCCTCTATCTCTCGGACGTGCCGGTCTATGACTGGCTCGCGAGCGCACTGCGCTCCACGGAGGGCTATCAGGGCAACCTCGCGGGGAACGTGGAGCTGACGTTCGACGCCGGGAGCCGCCTTTCCCAGATCAAGACGCTGAGCGGTCTCGTGCAGATGACCGCCGCGGTGACGGCGGAGCTCTGCGCCCCGCTGCTGACGGTGGACGGCGCGACGCGCGGACAGCCGAACCTGCTCCACTCCTGCGTGACGCTCGTCGGCAGCGTCAACGGTCTTTTCCTGACCCGGCAGGGCAACGTCGTGCTCGATAACCTCGCGATCGGCGCGGACGCCGCGGGCGTCGGTCTGCGCGCGGACAAGATCGGCGGCGACACCTTCGTCGTCGGCACCGTGAAGGTGGACGGGACCGTGGAGTGGCATAACCTGATGGGCGTTCTGCTCCCGCTCGAAAGCCGCCCCGGTGTGCTTGAGACAAACGGGAAGGACATCACGGTCACGGGCGGCTCCAACCTCGGCCGCGTGGGGCGCGACCTGACGCTCTCCACCGGCGCGGGCGGCGGCGACATCCGCATCGGCGTGACGGTCTCGACGGACTCCACCCGCGGCGGTATGATGCCCACCGCGGACACCGGCAAGGACGGTCTCACCGTCAACACCCGCGGCAGCCTCCTCACCGGGGAGGGCGACGTCATCATCGGCACGAACACCGAGAAGGCGGTCATCCTCGATATGGTCGGCGACATCGCTGCGAACAATGTCACGATCCGCCCGATGAATCGCGGCGCGGCGGCGGACGTCACCGGCTCCATCGGCTCCGTGGCGGCGCAGGGCAGCATCGACATCGCCGTCGGCTCCGTCAACTCCGGCGCGAGCGCGGGCGGCGCGAACGCCTCGCAGGGCTTCACGGTCTGGACCGGCGGCGGGCGCGGCAGAGTCATCGGCGACCTGGCGGCGAAGACCGGCAGCGTCTCGTTCACCGCCGGGGAAGTGAACGGCACGGTCGGCGCGATCAGCGCGGCGGGCAGCGCCACGGTCCGCGCCGCGAGCGTCCTCGCCGTCGGTGAGATCGCGGCGGAGACCGTGGAGCGCGATTACACGATCGGCACCGTTCCCTGCACGCGCAGCAGCGCCGCCGTCACGCTGAACGGCGCGGCGGTCTCCCTCGCGGCTTACAACATCGACGGCAGCAATTACTTCCGTCTGCGCGATTTCGCCGCGGCGCTCAGCGGCACGGAAAAGCAGTTCGACGTGGCGTATGACGCCGAGACGAACACCGCCGCGCTCACCGCCGGCGCGCCCTACGCCGCGGCGGAGGAGACCGCTCCCGGCGCGGAGACTGCGTGCTATGTCAGCACGGTCCGCGTGACGCTGAGCGGCGCGGAGATCGGCGCCGGTGCCTATCTCATCGGCGGCGAGAACTATTTCCGCCTGCGCGACATCGCCGCGGCGCTCGACTTCGCCGTGACGTGGGACAACGAGGCAAAGACCATCGCGATCGACACCGCCGCGGGCTATACAGAGTAAAAAAACCAGCCTCCCCGGAAAAGCTCCGGGGAGGCTTTGGTTATGCAAAAAACTTCCCCGCGCAGCGGGGATTTCATCTGCGAAGCAGATTTCATCCGCCCCCAAGGGGGCGGATCTCATTTGAAAGCAGCCGTTTCCCACCGCGTTGATGCCTTCTTTGCGCAAAAAAATCAGCCTCCCCGGAAAACCGCTCCCGGGGAGGCTTTTGGCAGGAAAAAGAGAAGAAGGATGGATATTAAAGGAAGAAGAATTGGGTAAAATCGAAGTTATTCGCTGAGGTTTTCGGTGACGAAGAGGTCGATGACGGCGTCGATCGTTTCGGCGCTGGCGTCGGCGTCGATGCCGGCGGCGAGCCAGTAGGCGTAGGGACCGTCCATATAGGTCAGCAGCGCGTCGAGGTCGCTGCCGTAGCGGAACTCGATGTGCCAAGTGGTCGCCATGGTGTCGTCACGGAAGAGGAAGTAGGTAAACTCACCGGCGTCGTCGGTGGACTTGTAGACGTCCACGGGGAAGGCGGCGTCCATCTCCAGTCCGCCCCAGACCATCGTCTCGCCCTCGCCGATCTGATAGCTGCCGAGGTATTCGTAGGTGTGGGTCTGCTCGCTGCCGTCGGTCAGCTTCGTCGTGGCGCTGTCGCCCTCAAAGCGGAAGGACTCCACGCCGCTTATGTACCAGCAGTCGAACATAAAGTAACCGGCGTCGCGGTAAGCCTCCACAGCGTCGGGACCGTAGATGTCCGCACTGATGAAGCCCTTGAGGAAATCGACGCTCTCCTGCGCGCTCTCCTCGCCGACGATGGCGGCGGCCTTGCTCAGCCAGAGCTCGTCGTACTGCTCGTCGAGGATCATGGTGAAGAGGTTCGCGTAGGTCGTGCCGCTCTCGCTGGCGATCTCCGGCAGGATGCCGGTGTCCGCGGGCGCTTCGGTCGGCGCCGGAGCCTCGGTGGGGTCGGGCGTCTTTTCGCCGCAGGCGGCGAAGCAGAGCGCCATGCAGAGCGCGAGCAGCAGAGCCGCCGCGCGGGTAAGCTTTTTCATTTTGTTCTCCTTTTGCGGTTAGAAGTATCTAACCAATAACTCAAAATATCGGTTAGAGGTTTCTAACCGATAAAAAGCATATCATACCGCATGGGCTTTTGTCAAGAGGAAATTTTCAGATTTTTTCCAAGACGGTGCGTTTTAACGGCCTCCCTGTGTAAGGGAGGCTGTCAGCGCGCAGCGCTGACTGGAGGGGTGTAAGCTGCCAGAATATCCGAGCTTGGCGTTTTCGGAAGCTCGGTAACAACCCCTCAGTCGCGGCTGCGCCGCGCCAGCTCCCCTTGCACAGGGGAGCCTTTAAAGGTTTCAGAATATCTTATGCAGATCATCCGGCTCAAACGTGACGCTGCGATACGCCTCGTAGTCGAGCTTTACGCCGGTCCAGTCGGAGTGGAGCTCGCCGGTCTGCTTGATGAGGATGTCGTAGAGAATGTCCCACGTTCTGCCTTCGGCGTCGGTCTCCGTGATGGTGGAGTAGGGGAGGGTCTTGTGGTAGGACACGGTGTGTCCCCCGTCGGAAAACTCATAGTTGCAGCGGATGCGGCAGCCCCAGAGCGCCGTCGGCGTCAGGATCGCGCGCAGGTCGCGGAGGATGGTGTCGTCCGTCTCGTCAAAGAGATTTTCCGGCGTGGTCTTCGTGTAGTCGGAGCGGAACTGGATGGGCACGTTCACGGCGGCGAAACGGTCCAAAAACGGGCGCAACCGCGCGGGGCTGTGGTCGCCGAAGAGCACGCAGTTGACGCGCGCCGGGACCTCCAGCCGGGGGAAGATGCTGTCGTTGCGTTCCACGACGAAGGGGTAGAGATGGCGCGAGACGTTGATGCAGGTCAGCTTATCCTTGTGGCTGTTCAGAAATGCGGCGAGCTCGTCCTCGGAATAGCGGCGGCTCACGGGCAGGGTCGTATTGATAAAGACGCGGTGTGTCCCCGGCACGCAGGCGAGCATTTTGTCCAGCGCGTCGAGGTCGGCGAGGGGCTCGCCGCCGGTGAAGACAAAGTCGCAGCGCGGGGTGACGGCGTCCATCGCGCGGATGCTCTCGCAGATGCGCTCGGCGCTGAAGCCGGTGCAGTCCGCGTATTCGGGCTTGTTGATGCAGAAGGGGCAGTTGTTGTCGCAGTCGTAGGGCACGAACACCGTGACGGTCGCGCCGCCGGCGCGGGTCTTATAGGGGTTGTGGGTCATTGCGCGTTCCTCTTTCCGGTCCGAATTCTATGCTACTTTACACCAGAAAAGCGCCCGCGTCAATGGTTGTTAAAATAACGTTCAGATCGTTATTTTATCTATCATTGACAGGGACGCATACGCCGCGTTATTCTGATAGCAGAAAACAAAGCTGACAAGGAGGAATTAAAAATGGGAAAGCTGGAAAATAAGGTCGCGGTCGTGACGGGCGCGAGCTCCGGTATGGGCAAGGCGATCTGCGAGCTGTTCGTGCGCGAGGGCGCACTCGTCGTCGCCGTCGCGCGGCGCGCGGAGCGTCTGGAGGCGCTCGCGGCGTCCCTCGCCGGTGAGCCGGGCGAGCTCGCCGTTTACCCCGGCGACATTTCCAAGAAAGAGACGAACGAGGGCATGATCGACTTCGCCGTGGAAAAGTTCGGGCGGCTCGACATCCTCATCAACAACGCCGGCGTGATGGACGATATGAGTCCGGTCGGCGACGTGACGGACGAGAAGATCGAGCAGGTGTTCTCCGTCAATGTTTACGGTCCGCTCTACGCGCTGCGCAAGGCGGTCAACACCTTCAAGGCGCAGGGCGCGGGCGGCGCGATCGTGAACATCGCCTCCGTCGGCGGGCTGCGCACCGTCGCGGGCGCGGTCTACTGCGCGAGCAAGGCGGCGGTCATCTCGCTGACGAAGAACACGGCGTTTATGTATCAGCCGGACGGCATCCGCTGCAACGCCATCGCGCCGGGCGGCATCGCCACGGAGATCAGCAGCTCGATGGGCATGCCGAACATGGCGGGCTACGGCCGCGTGCAGAAGGCAATGGCGACGATGCCGCCGATGGGAACGGCGGAGCAGATCGCCGAGGCTGCGCTGTTTCTCGCGAGCGACAGCGCGAGCTATGTAAACGGCGACGTGCTGCTGCTCGACGGCGGCTGGTGCGCTGGTTAAAGGTTAAAATAAGAAAGGAGTCTGATTTAATAAGAAACTGGAAAATAAAGTTGCGGTCGTGACGGGCGCGAGCTCCGGACTCGGCAAGGCAATCTGCGAGGCCTTCGTGCGCGAGGGCGCAAGGGTCGTCGCCGTCGCGCGCCGCGTCGAGCGGCTGGAGGAGCTGGCGGCGTCCCTCGCCGGTCAGCCGGGCGAGATCGCCGTTTATCCCGGCGACGTGACGAAGCAGGAGACGAACGAGGGCATGATCGACTTCGCCGTGGAAAAATTCGGCAGGCTCGATATCCTCGTCAACAACGCCGGCGTCGCCGACGATATGAGCCCCGTCGGGGATCTCACGAACGAGCAGTTAGAGCGCGTTTTCAACATCAATGTCTACGGTCCCATCTACGCGCTGCGCAAGGCGGTCAACACCTTCAAGGCGCAGGGCGGCGGCGGAGTGATCGTGAACACCGCGTCCGTCAGCGGCTTCCGCTCCGTCGCGGGCGCGGCTTACTGCGCGAGCAAGGCGGCGATCGTCTCGCTGACGAAGAACACGGCGTTTATGTATCAGCCGGACGGCATCCGCTGCAACGCC
>CAVJGI010000095.1:0-7947 GCA_963649145.1 Ruminococcus bicirculans (ex Wegman et al. 2014)
CTGAAAACCCTTGTGCCACAATGGTTTGACAGCTTTACGGCTTCATCGTCGGGAACAGAATGACATCCCGAATGGAGTCCGCCCCGGCGAGGAGCATCACGGCGCGGTCGATACCGATGCCCATGCCGCCCGTGGGGGGCATGCCGTATTCCATCGCGGTGAGGAAGTCCTCGTCGAGCATCTCCGCCTCGTCGTCGCCGCGCTCCCGCTGCTCAAGCTGCTTGACGAAGCGCTCGCGCTGGTCGATCGGGTCGTTGAGCTCAGAATAGGCGTTGCCCATCTCGCTGTGGCAGATGAAGAACTCAAAGCGCTCGGTGAGGCGCGGGTCCGCCGGGCTGCGCTTCGTCAGCGGGGAGACCTCCACCGGGTACATGGTGATGAAGGTCGGCTGGATGAGGTGCTCTTCGACCTTCTGGTCGAAGCAGGCGTAGAGCGCGTTGCCCCACGTCTTCTCCGCGGCGTCCGCGAGCTCCACGCCGACAGCCTTTGCCGCGGCGACAGCCTCCGCGTCGTCCGTGATCGCACCGAAGTCCACGCCGACATACTGCTTGACGGCGTCGACCATCGTGAGGCGCGGCCAGCCGGGGGTCAGGTCGATCTTCTCCCCCTGCCACTCGACCTCGTAGGTGCCGAGGATCTCCTTCGCGGCGCCGGAGAAAATGCCCTCCGCGACGTCCATCATCGTGTGGAAATCGGCATAGGCCTGATAGAGCTCCACGGTGGTGAACTCCGGGTTATGCTTCGTGTCCATGCCCTCGTTGCGGAAGATGCGGCCGATCTCATAAACGCGCTCGATGCCGCCGATGATGAGCCGCTTGAGCGGCAGCTCGGTGGCGATGCGCATGTACATGCTGATGTCCAGCGTGTTGTGGTGCGTGATGAACGGGCGCGCCGCCGCGCCGCCGACGATGGTGTTCAGGACCGGGGTCTCGACCTCCATAAAGCCCTGCGCGTCCAGATAGCGGCGGACATAGCTGATGAAGCGGCTGCGGATCTCGAAGCTGCGGCGCGTCTCGTCGTTCATGATGAGGTCGAGGTAGCGCTGGCGATACTTCAGGTCCGTGTTCGTAAGCCCGTGGAACTTCTCCGGCAGGGGGCGCAGGGACTTGCTGAGCAGCGTCACGCCCTTGGCGCGGACGGTGATCTCCTCCGTCTTGGTCTTGAACACGATGCCCTCGACGCCGATGATGTCACCGATGTCATACTTGCGGAAATCGGCAAAGGTCTGCGCGTCGACCTCATCGGCGCGGACGTAGACCTGAATGCGGCCGCGGTCGTCCTTGATGTGGCAGAAGATCGCCTTGCCCATGCCGCGCTTGGACATAATGCGGCCAGCCACGCGGACCGTCTGCTCCGCGTAGCGCTCGTAATCGTTCAGAAGGTCGGCGGACCACGCCGTGCGGTCGTAGACCGTGCGGACAAAGGGGTCGCGCCCCTCGTCCTGAAGCGCCTTCAGCTTGTCGCGCCGGACGCGGAGGATCTCGGAAAGCTCCTGTTCGGACTGCTGGGCGTTATTTCTCTCGTCGCTCATTTTTCTTGTTCTCCTAGTTTAACTCAGTTCTGCACCGCGAGGATCTCGAAGCGGAGCTCACCGGCGGGGGCTTCGACCGTGACGGTCTCGCCGACGCAGTGACCCATCATGCTGCGCCCGAAGGGGCTGTCGCTGGAGATGAGGCCCGCCATGGGATTCGCCTCCTGCGAGCCGACCATGCGGTATTCCTCCTCGCTGTCGTCCTCCAGATCGCGGACGCGGACGTGGCTCCCGTGACCCACGCGGCCCTCCTCGGTGCTGAGCTCAACGATCTCCGCCTTGTCGATGAGGTCCTGAAGCTCGGCAATCTTGGAGTAGAGCTTGCCCTGCTCGGTCTTCGCCTCGTCATATTCGCTGTTCTCGGAAAGGTCGCCGAAGCTGCGCGCTTCCTTGATCTGCTCCGCGACTTCCTTTTCGCGCACGGTCTGGAGATATTCGAGCTCCTCGCGGATCTCGTCCAGACGCGCCTGACTCATTTTATAACGGTTTTCGGTACCCATTTTGCTTGGTCCTCCCTGCTTAAAATACTGGAAAATACTTATATAAAAAGAAATTGCATACACTGAAACATTATTATACGTTTCCCCGCCCGCTCTGTCAAGACCGAAAAGCGGAAAAACGCCCTTGCAGCGGCAGAGGTTTTCTCTGCCGCTGCAAGGGTTTTCATCTTCCGGCGCGCTCAGGCGTCGGAGGAATAGGTGAAGCTGATGCCGCTGAAATAGCTGAGCGGGTCGACACAGCTGCCGTTGGAGCGCACCTCAAAGTGGCAGTGCGGTCCGGTGGACCAGCCGGTGGAGCCGACATAGCCGATGACCTGCCCCTGCGACACAGTGTCGCCGACGGAGACGCTGGGCAGCGCGTTCATGTGGGCGTAGAGCGTCGTAAGACCGTTGGAGTGGTAAATGACGCAGTAGTTGCCGTAAGAGCTGCTGTACTCGGAGACCGTGACGGTGCCGCCGGCGGCAGCCGTGATCGTCGCGCCGTAGCCCGCGGCGATGTCCACGCCGGAGTGATACTTCGTCGTGCCGAAGATCGGGTGGACGCGGTAGCCGAACTTGGAGGTTATGTAGGTGCAGCTGGAGACGGGCCAGATAAAGCCGGCGCTCGTCGTACCGCCGCCGCTGCTGCCGCTGCCGCTCGACGTCTGCTGCTGCTTTTTCAGCTGCTCCAGATACGCCTGACGCGCGCGCTCTTCCTCCTCCTTCTGCTTCTGGAGGGCGGCGACCTTCTCGTCGATCTTCGCCTGCACTTCGGCTTCGAGCGCCTCGTTCTCCTCGTACATGGCCTTATATTCCTCGATGTCGTCCTCAAGCTGGGCGATGATCTTGCAGGCGGCGTCGATCTGCTCTTCGAGACGCTCCTTTTCCTCAAGGAGCTCCGTGCGCTTTTCCTTCTGCTCTTCCTGCACGGTCTCGTACTCCGCCTTGACCTCCTCGACCTGCTCGCGCGCGACGATATACTCCGCCTTCACGTTCTGGTCGTTGCGGACGATGTCCATAATGTCGTTCAGGCGGCTCAGGAAGTCGCTGAGGCTCGTCGCCTTGAGCAGGATGGAGACGTAAGAGAGCGTGCTGCGCTCCTCCATCGTGCGGACGCGGGCGCAGTAATGCTCGAACTGGTCCTCCTCGTTCTGGATCGCCTGATCAAGCTCGGCTTCCTTGTCCTCGATCATCTGGTCATAGAGCTCGATCTGCTCGTTGATGAGCTCGACGTCCTGCCGGTTGAGCTCATTCTGCTGGTCGAGGGCGGTCTTGCGCTCGATGACGCCCGCCATTTCGTCGTTCAGGGCGTCGATCTGCTCCTGAACGTCCTTCTGCTGGTCGCGGATGGCGTCGCGCTGCTTCTGAAGCGCGTCGATCTCCGACTGGGTGACGGCGAAGGCGCCCGCGCTCAGCGCGTAAGCCGCGACGCCGAAGACCATCAGGACGGCGAGCAGGATGCAGATGAGTCTCGTTGCTTTTTTGGACATAGCTGGGATTCTCCTTTCCGGGAAAAGGTGGCTGTCGTTCCGCTCCGCTCAGACCTTCAGGTAGTTGCGGATCGCGATATTGCTGCCGAAGGTGCCGACCACGAGGCCGATGGCGAGGAAGACGATCAGCAGCGGATACATCAGGGTGGAAAACGGCAGCATAATGAGCAGGCTCGCGAGCGAGCTCGTCATGATCTTGCCCGCCGCGAGGTCATAAATGCCCCACTGGAGCAAAAACGCGATCGCGCCGCCGACAAGACCGAGCACCAGTCCCTCCACCACGAAGGGGCAGCGGATGAAGAAGTTGCTCGCGCCGACCATCTTCATAATGCCGATCTCCTCGCGCCGGCTGAACGTTGCGAGCTTGATGGTGTTCTGCATGATGAAAATGGAGACGATGAACAGGATAACGATGAGGATCATCGAGATGACGCTCACGATGTTGCGCACGGTGATGAAGCCCTGACTGAGCTCCAGCGAGGCGCTGCACTCGGCGATGCCGCTGACGGACTCGATCTCGTGCTTGGTCTCGCCCATGCGGGAGATGTCCTCCAGATAGATGCGGTAGCGGTTGCGGAACACGCTCGGCGTGAGGTCGGAGAACATGTCCTGCTCCTCCTCGCTGTACTGGCTGACCCAGTTTTCGAGCGCCTGCTCGCGCGTCACGAACTCGACGCTTTTGATGTTGTCGATCGCTTCGAGGCGGATGCCGATGCTCTCGGCTTCCTCAAGGCTGAGGTCCTCGTCCACGAAGGCGAGGATCTCGCTGTCCTGCTCAAGCTGGTTGATGTTGTAGTCGATGTTCAGCGCGAGCATCGCGAACGAGCCCATGATGAGCAGACACGCCACGATCACGAGGATGCAGGCGAAGGACATAAACCCGTGGGTGAAAATGCTTTTAAAACCCTCTCCGATGAGGTATCCGAATCTGTTATGCTTCATGTCCGTAGTACCCGCCTTGTCCGTCGCTGACGATGCTGCCGCTCTCCAGCGTGATCACACGCTTGGAGAAGGCGTTCACCAGCTCCTTTTCGTGGGTGACGACCAGAACGGTCGTGCCCAGCTCGTTGATCTTCTGCAGCAGGAGCATCAGCTCCAGACTGCGCGCCGGATCGAGGTTGCCGGTCGGCTCGTCCGCGATGATGAGGCGCGGGGAGTTGACCAGCGCACGGGCGACGGCGACGCGCTGCTGCTCGCCGCCGGAGAGCTCCTGCGGCAGGCGCTTTTCACGCCCTTCGAGCCCGACGAGCTTCAGCACATAGGGCACGCGCTCGCGGATCTCGCGGCGTCCAGCGCCGACGACGTGCATCGCGAACGCCACGTTTTCGTAAACGGATTTATCCTCGATGAGACGGAAATCCTGAAAGATGACGCCCAGCGTTCTTCTGAGCTTCGGGAGCTGGCGGCGGCGCATCGTGCGCAGGTCAAAGCCGTTGACCACGAGCTCGCCCTCGTCGGCGCGGACCTCGCCGGTCAGCAGCTTGATGATCGTCGTCTTGCCGCTGCCGCTCGGTCCCACGAGGAAGACGAACTCCCCCTCGCCGATATCCAGCGTCAGGTGGTTCGCCGCATGGGTCCCGCTGCTTTTATACGTCATGGAAACGTCTTTCATGTGAACCATAGTCTGTTTCTATCCTTCTTTAACTGAGATTGCGCGGTCTTGGCGCCGCCCGCCGTCAGATGACGGGGCGGTTCTGGGAGTTGAGGTATTTCTTCACCATCAGCGCCACCTTGAAGACGATGGCATGGTCAAACTCGCGCAGGTCGAGCCCGGTGAGCTTCTTGATCTTTTCGAGACGGTAGACCAGCGTGTTGCGGTGGACAAAGAGCTTGCGGCTCGTCTCGGAAACGTTGAGGTTGTTCTCGAAGAACTTGTTGATGGTGTAAAGCGTCTCCTGATCGAGCGCCTCGATGGGGTTTTTCTTGAACACCTCGCTGAGGAACATCTCGCAGAGGGTGATCGGCAGCTGATAGATGATGCGGCCGAGACCGAGGCTCTCGTAGTTGATGATGGTCTTGTCGTCGTCAAACACGCGGCCGACGTCGATGGCGACCTGCGCCTCCTTGTAGCGGTCGGCGAGCTCGCGCAGGTGGTGCGCCGTGGTGCCGATGCCGATGACGACGCGGACGCCGAGCTCCTTGTACATCGTGCTCTCGATGTTCTCGGCGATCGCCTGAAGCTCCGGGGACTCCGTGTTCGGGGCGACCTCCTTGATGACGACGAGATCGCTCTCCGTCACGCTGAGGACGAAGTCCTTCTGTCGCTCCGGGAACATCCCCTGAAGCACCTCGATGGCGGTGACGTCCGTCTTGTCCACCTGCCGGATAAGGAACACGACGCGGGGCACGTCCGCGGAAAAGCGCAGCTCCTTGGCGCGGACATAAACGTCGCCGGGGAGAATGTTGTCGGAGATGATGTTCTTGATAAAGGTGGCTTTGTCGTGCTTCTCCTCGTAATAGATCTTCGCCTCGCTCATGGCGACGGCGGCGAGGATGCAGACACAGCGGGCGTTTGCGTCGCTGCCCTCGGCAAAGACGGCGTAATCGAACTGGCTGTCCGGTCCGCCGAGGAGCTTGTAGGTGCGGGAAGCGGTGGTGAGGACCTGATCCGGCACATCGCCGGCGATCCCCTGCATATCGTCCAGATAGGAGCCGATCATGGAGAGCTCGCTGCACGCGACCACGAAGCCCTGATTATCGGCAACGCCGATGATGCGGTCCGTCGCGTCCTTCATCTGGATGATGACGCTCTGAAAAATTCTGCTGGACATAAGATATCCTCCCTGTACATCATTTTTGTATCATATTTGCGGGGAATTTGTAACATTATCGGCGGTCGCTTTTAGGCAAAAAGCCAACAGCAAAACGACCAATTGACATAATAGAGGATTTCTGTGCAATTTTCAATAGAAAAATCAGATTTTTTTTACATTTTTTTATTTTTATCGTGATTTCGATTAAAAAAGTCCCTTCCGATTTGTGGTTTTCGGCAGGAGAGCAAAAAACAAAGGTCCAAAACGCGCGAAAATGACGGAAGAAAAGCGGCGTTTTCTTCCGTCATTTTACCATAGTCAGTCTCCGGCGAAGAGCGCATCCAGCTCCTCCGGGCGCAGCGGGCGGTACTCCCCCGGCGCGAGCGCGGGGTCGAGCGCGAGCGCGCCGATCTGCGCGCGGTGCAGCGCCGTCACATGCTTGCCGCGGGAGGCGAACATGCGCTTGACCTGATGATATTTTCCCTCATACACCGTCACGCGCGCCTTCGTCGGGCGCAGCAGCTCCAGCGCCGCGGGCAGGCACACGGTCCCGTCCGAGAGCGTCAGCCCCTCTGCGAAGGTGGCGGTGTCTTCCTCGTCCAGCGGCGCGTCGACCGCGGCGATATAGACCTTGGAGACGTGCTTTTTCGGCAAGATGACGCGGTGGGCGAGGTCGCCGTCGTTCGTGAGGATGAGCAGCCCCGTCGTGTCCTTGTCGAGCCGCCCGACGGGAAAAAGCCCCTGCCGCCGCAGCTCCGGCGTCAGCAGGTCCAGCACCGTCTCCTGTCGGCTGTCCTCCGTCGCGGAGAGCACGCCGCCGGGCTTATACAGCATCAGATAGGTGTGCGCCGCGCAGCAAAGCGCCTCGCCGTCGAGGGCGATAACATCCGTGTCCGGGTCATATTTTTCGTCCGCGCGGCGCGGCAGCGCGCCGTTTACCGTGATGCGCCCGGCGCGGATGAGGGCTTTCGCCTCGCTGCGCGTGGCGCGCCCACTGTCCGCGATGAGCTTGTCGAGTCTTGTGAGTGCCATAAACTGCGTCTCCCTATGGTTTTCTTCTTCGGCATTATAGCATATTTTGTCCCGGATTTGAATAGCCTTGTCGCAGAGAGGTGAGGCAAAAATGTTTATCTGCACGCTGAAATTTGACAGGAAAAAGGCGATCTTCGTCATCGCGATGGCGGCGCTCGTGCTCATCGGCATCATTCTGCTCGTCGGGGCGTTCACCGGCGGGGCAAAAACCGAGGCAAAGGCGGCGCTCTCCGCCCGGAATGAAAAGGGCAGAGCGGCGTATCTCGCCGACTGCGGCTGGACCGTGGAGACCCCGGCGCTCAGTGAGGACACGGTGCTCATCCCGAAGCAGTTCTCCCCCGTTTTCGAGGAGTACAACGAGCTCCAGAAGCAGCAGGGCTTCGATCTCAGCGACTACTGCGGCTTGGAGGTCACGATGTACACTTACCGCGTCCTCGACAGCGGACGCGAGGGCGACGTTCTCGCCGTGCTCTACGTCCTAAACGGCGCCGTGATCGGCGGCGACGTCCACTCCACCGCACTGGATGGGTTCATGTGCGGGGTGAAACAAGTCAAATGAGAGACCGCCTTCGCTTGGCTCCCGGTAAAAAAGAAGCAGCAAGCCACGGTTTAAAGGCGGCAGAAAGTCAACCAAGTGCAACCCCCGCAAGTTCGGCTGGGGA